>NZ_JBEOZE010000073.1:0-1086 GCF_040297465.1 Streptomyces sp. NPDC001787 | reverse complement strand
GTCGGCCTTCAAGGCCAAGCACGAGGAGATCCGGGCGATGCTCGGGGCCCGGACCGATCTCCGCATGGAGATCAAGGCCGGGAGCCACGGCGACCGCGCCACGATCACGCTGCGGACCCGCAGCGCGGCCGACGGGGTCGAGCTGACGGGCTGGACGCCGGGCGCCCCGTGGGGTGTCGACACGGTCACGGGCGAGCCGGTCATGGTGCCGCTCGGGCGCCGGATGCTGATCGCCGGTACGTCCGGCTCGGGCAAGTCCTGGTCGACGCGGGCGATCCTCGCCGAAGCGTCGGAAGCGGCCGATCACCGCCTGGTTGTCATCGACCCCAAGCGGGTCGAGGCCATCAACTGGGAGCACCGCGCCCGGACGGCGATCACGGCCGAGGATGTCTTGGACGTCACCGACGAGCTGGTGGCCGAGATGCATGAGCGGCTCGGGCTCATCCCGCGCGGCCAGGACGTCATCGCGATCTCGCCCGAGCGGCCCCGGATCACGGTGTTCGTCGACGAGGGAGCCGAAGTCATCACCATGGCGCGGAAGAAGCGCGCCAAGGGCACTGCGGAGGAGCCGGGAGACCCGGACTGGTCCCGGATCATGGAGAACCTGGGCACCCTCGCCCGGATGGCTCGCGCGGCTGAGATCATCCTGATCTGGGCCACGCAGAAGCCCACCATGGACGCCAAGGGCGGCATTGACCCCCAGATCAGCGCCCAGATCACCTACCGCGCCGCGCTCGCGCTGAGCACCTCGGGTGAGTCGCGGGTCGTGTTCGGCGAGGACGCCACGGAGAAGGGCTGGCACGCGCACGAACTGCCCATGCCGGGCGTCGCGATGCTGCGCTCGGGGCCCAAGGCGCCGCCCCACCCGATCAACACCCGAGCCTTCTCCCCGGCAGACGTGATCGCCCTGCCGGACCGGCCGGTCTGGCACCGGTCGGCGGTCGCTCCGGTCCGCGGGCACGAAGTGCCGGCGGAAGCGCGGCCCGCGCTGCGGCTGGTGAAGGACGGCGACTTCCTGCTCGCGCCGCCCGCCCAGGCCGCGCCCGCGGCTGAGGTCCCGGCTCAGGTCGGGCCGGTCACCAACCG
>NZ_JBEOZE010000072.1:0-1665 GCF_040297465.1 Streptomyces sp. NPDC001787 | reverse complement strand
CAGGCCGGGTTCGCTCAGCACGGGGGAGCGGCCCACGTCGACCAGACCGCGCACGTCCTGGTGCTCGTCATCGCCGCGCTCTTCCTGGCCGCCGTCTGACCCGCACCGCCCCCGGAACCCCCGCCCGCCGGCGGGGGTTCTGCCATGTCCGCGCTCGGATCGGTCCCGGCCGCCATCGCGCGTACGTCATCGACCGCGGCTGTACGTCTCCGAGATGACGTACGCCGACGAGCACCAGGAGCACGAGCACGTCCAGGAGCGCGGCCCCGATCCGAGTTGCAAGAGGTGTCACGCCGACCAACGCCCCGACCACCAACCGCCCGAGCCGAGCGCCCACACCCTTGCATCACGACCCAGCGGCCCCGAGAGCGGAGAGCAGCACACCTCTTGCACTCCGCTCCGGGGCAGCTCAGAGCCGCAGCGAGTTAGTGCTTACTGGGGTCAGTTACGCGTGCCTGCCGGATCTTGTCCCACTCCTGGGGACTCCGGCTGAGGGGGATCTCGTCGGCACGGTCGAGGCGGCGCCGCCGAACGATCTGCCGCACGCGCTCCGTCCGGTGAGCCTGCTCAACCTCCGGCCCACGGCAGGCCATCAGCGCGCGCGTCAGCGTCTCGACCAGCTCCGGCGCGTTGTTCTCCACGGCGAACCCGGAGCCGCGGGCGAACCTCGTGACCGGTCGACGCACGCGCCGGCGCTTCACCTTCACCGGCTCCATGTACTGAGCCCCGGCAAGGCCGATCACCTCGGAGTAGCCGGAGTAGGCCGGGCGGACCCCAGCGGTGTACCGCTTCACCTCGGTGACGCGGGTCGCCTTCACCCAGCGGTGCTTGCGCGTCTTGGGGTCCCAGACCTTCACCCGCGAGCGCAGGCGGCGCATCGTCCGGGCCACGAACTGGAAGTCGGCAGGCGCCAGCTCGACCTCACGCGTCAGCTTCTCGACACCCCGGTACCCCCAGAAGCGCCCCGGCCCCTTGCCCGGCTCCCGCCACTCCTCCGGCACGACGTGCTGGTACTCCTTCGCCTTGAACGAGCCGTGCTTGGCGAAGTAGACGCTCAGCCGCTTCGGGTCGGACGCCTTGGCGCCCTCCTGCCAGTTCACGTTGGTGCCCGCCCCCAGGTGGCGGCGCCTCTGCTCTGCCATGTGGTCCCGGCGGGGGTCCGGGTGACCGGTCTCCGCCTCGACCCCGGCCATGTCCTCCTCGATGTCGGCGAACACAATGTCCGTCCAGGTCGCGGACAGCCACTCCTTGTAGCCGAGCCCGTGGTTCTCGACCACACGGCGGCGCGGCTTACGGGCCAGCTCACCGCGCTTGTGCGCGGCCATCCGCACGTCGTACGCGGCCTCTCCCGCCTTGCCGAACGGCGGGACGCTGAGCAGGTGGAAGTGCGGCGCCCCACGGCGCTGGAACTCGAACTTCCACACGCCCACCCACTCCGTGCCCCACGCCCGCTCGAACCGCTTGAAGAACGTCTCCAGGTGCTTCTTGGCCGTCCGGCCGTCCGGCGCCAGGGGCACCCAGTCGCCCGGGTACGTCAGCGTCGTCATCGCGGGCAGCGCGAAGTTCGCGAACAGCGGCGACCAGTCCAGCGAGGCCAGAACCTTGATCATGTTCGCGCGCGACTTGCGGGACCACTCCGTGATCTCCCGCTCGGTCAGCGGGACG
>NZ_JBEOZE010000071.1:0-1771 GCF_040297465.1 Streptomyces sp. NPDC001787 | reverse complement strand
GTAGGAGAGCCGGCGTGAGCTTGAGGATCGTTGTCTGTGTGAAGTATGTGCCCGACGCGACCGGTGACCGGCGTTTCGCCGATGACCTGACGGTGGACCGTGAGGATGTCGATGGTCTGTTGTCGGAGCTGGACGAGTACGCGGTCGAGCAGGCGTTGCGGATCGCGGACGGGGTGGACGGGGCTGAGGTGACCGTGCTGACGGTGGGTCCCGAGGACGCGAAGGACGCGTTGCGCAAGGCGTTGTCGATGGGTGCGGACAGGGCTGTTCATGTGGAGGACGACGCTCTGCACGGTTCGGACGCGATGGGGACGTCGCTGGTGCTGGCGAAGGCGGTCGGGAGGGCCGGGTTCGATCTGGTGATCTGTGGGATGGCGTCGACGGACGGCACGATGGGTGTGCTGCCGGCGTTGCTCGCGGAGCGGCTGGGGGTGGCTCAGGTGACGTTGTTGTCGGAGGTGTCGGTCGGGGACGGTGCGGTGCGGGGGCGCCGGGACGGTGACACGGCCAGTGAGGTGCTGGAGGCGTCGTTGCCGGCGGTGGTGTCGGTGACGGACCAGTCGGGCGAGGCGCGGTATCCGTCGTTCAAGGGGATCATGGCGGCGAAGAAGAAGCCGGTGGAGTCGCTGGATCTGGATGATCTGGGGATCGGGGCGGACGAGGTCGGTCTGGGTGGTGCGTGGACGGCCGTGGACGCGGCGGCGGAGCGTCCGGCGCGGACGGCGGGCACGGTCGTGAAGGACGAGGGTGAGGGCGGCAGGCGGCTGGCCGAGTTCCTCGCGGCGCAGAAGTTCATCTGACGCGTCTCCCGCCCGCCGCGGCCGGCCGTGTCCGGTCCGGATCCGTCCGGATCCGTCCGGATCCTTCGAGGTCGTCCCGGGGTTCGTCCGGGATCC
The DNA here is from genome assembly GCF_040297465.1 of Streptomyces sp. NPDC001787. Lineage (NCBI taxonomy): Bacteria > Bacillati > Actinomycetota > Actinomycetes > Kitasatosporales > Streptomycetaceae > Streptomyces > Streptomyces sp. NPDC001787. The sequence continues at coordinate 875 of NZ_JBEOZE010000071.1, read as the reverse complement.
ATTCGGTTCGTCCGGGTCGTCCGGGGTTCGTCCGGGTCGTCCGGTCCGGGTGGTGCGGTGGGTGGTGTGTGTTCCTCTACCTGTTTCTTCGTATGTGCGGGAGTTCTTGTCATGGCTGAAGTTCTGGTTTTTGTCGATCATGTGGACGGTGCGGTCCGTAAGCCCACGCTGGAGCTGCTGACGCTGGCGCGGCGGCTGGGTGATCCGGTGGCGGTGGCGGTGGGTGCCGGTGCGGCCGGGACGGCGGGGGTGCTCGCGGAGCACGGTGCGGTGCGGGTGCTGACCGCGCAGGGTCCGGAGTTCGGGGACTATCTGGTGGTGCCGCAGGTCGACGCGCTGGTGGCGGCGTTCGGGGCGGTGTCGCCGGTGGCGGTGCTGCTGCCGTCGTCGGCGGAGGCGAAGGAGATCGCGGCGCGGTTCGCGGTGCGTACGGGTTCGGGGGTCATCACGGACGCGGTGGACGTGGAGGCGGGCGAGGAGGGGCCGGTCGCGGTGCAGTCCGCGTTCGCGGCGTCGTTCACGACGCGGTCGCGGGTCGTGAGGGGTGTTCCGGTGATCACGGTGAAGCCGAACTCGGCGCCGGTCGGGGCGGCGCCGGCCGCGGGCACGGTCGAGGAGCTCGCGGTGGAGTTCTCGGACCTGTCGACGGCGGCGCGGGTCCTGTCGCGGACGCCGCGGGAGTCGACGGGGCGTCCCGAGCTGACCGAGGCCGCGATCGTGGTGTCCGGGGGCCGGGGGGTGAACGGGGCGGAGAACTTCCCGCTGATCGAGGCGCTCGCGGACTCCCTCGGCGCGGCGGTCGGTGCCTCGCGTGCCGCGGTCGACGCCGGGTGGTACCCGCACTCCAGCCAGGTCGGGCAGACCGGCAAGTCGGT
>NZ_JBEOZE010000070.1:0-1850 GCF_040297465.1 Streptomyces sp. NPDC001787 | reverse complement strand
AACACAGTGGACGCGAGCAACTGAGGACAAGCCCTCGGCCTATTAGTACCAGTCAGCTCCACCCGTTACCGGGCTTCCACATCTGGCCTATCAACCCAGTCGTCTACTGGGAGCCTTAACCCTTCAAGAGGGTGGGAATACTCATCTCGAAGCAGGCTTCCCGCTTAGATGCTTTCAGCGGTTATCCTTTCCGAACGTAGCCAACCAGCCATGCCCTTGGCAGGACAACTGGCACACCAGAGGTTCGTCCGTCCCGGTCCTCTCGTACTAGGGACAGCCCTTCTCAATATTCCTACGCGCACAGCGGATAGGGACCGAACTGTCTCACGACGTTCTAAACCCAGCTCGCGTACCGCTTTAATGGGCGAACAGCCCAACCCTTGGGACCGACTCCAGCCCCAGGATGCGACGAGCCGACATCGAGGTGCCAAACCATCCCGTCGATATGGACTCTTGGGGAAGATCAGCCTGTTATCCCCGGGGTACCTTTTATCCGTTGAGCGACAGCGCTTCCACAAGCCACTGCCGGATCACTAGTCCCGACTTTCGTCCCTGCTCGACCCGTCGGTCTCACAGTCAAGCTCCCTTGTGCACTTACACTCAACACCTGATTGCCAACCAGGCTGAGGGAACCTTTGGGCGCCTCCGTTACTCTTTAGGAGGCAACCGCCCCAGTTAAACTACCCATCAGACACTGTCCCTGATCCGGATCACGGACCCAGGTTAGACATCCAGCACGACCAGAGTGGTATTTCAACGACGACTCCACAACCACTGGCGTGGCCGCTTCAAAGTCTCCCACCTATCCTACACAAGCCGAACCGAACACCAATATCAAACTATAGTAAAGGTCCCGGGGTCTTTCCGTCCTGCTGCGCGAAACGAGCATCTTTACTCGTAGTGCAATTTCACCGGGCCTATGGTTGAGACAGTCGAGAAGTCGTTACGCCATTCGTGCAGGTCGGAACTTACCCGACAAGGAATTTCGCTACCTTAGGATGGTTATAGTTACCACCGCCGTTTACTGGCGCTTAAGTTCTCAGCTTCGCACACCCGAAAGTGCACTAACCGGTCCCCTTAACGTTCCAGCACCGGGCAGGCGTCAGTCCGTATACATCGCCTTACGGCTTCGCACGGACCTGTGTTTTTAGTAAACAGTCGCTTCTCGCTGGTCTCTGCGGCCACCCCCAGCTCAGGAAGCAAGTTCCCTCACCAGTGATGGCCCCCCTTCTCCCGAAGTTACGGGGGCATTTTGCCGAGTTCCTTAACCATAGTTCACCCGAACGCCTCGGTATTCTCTACCTGACCACCTGAGTCGGTTTAGGGTACGGGCCGCCATGAAACTCGCTAGAGGCTTTTCTCGACAGCATAGGATCATCCACTTCACCACAATCGGCTCGGCATCAGGTCTCACCCTTATATGTGTGACGGATTTGCCTACCACACGGGCTACACCCTTACCCCGGGACAACCACCGCCCGGGCTGGACTACCTTCCTGCGTCACCCCATCGCTTACCTACTACAAGTCTGGTTCATCGGCTCCACCACTACCCTCAACTCCGAAGAGATCGGGCCGGCTTCACGGACTTAGCATCGCCTGATTCAGTACTGGGCGTTTCAAAGCGGGTACCGGAATATCAACCGGTTGTCCATCGACTACGCCTGTCGGCCTCGCCTTAGGTCCCGACTTACCCTGGGCAGATCAGCTTGACCCAGGAACCCTTAGTCAATCGGCGCACACGTTTCTCACGTGTGTATCGCTACTCATGCCTGCATTCTCACTCGTGAACCGTCCACAACTCGCTTCCGCGGCTGCTTCACCCGGCACACGACGCTCCCCTACCCATCC
>NZ_JBEOZE010000068.1:0-3216 GCF_040297465.1 Streptomyces sp. NPDC001787 | reverse complement strand
CGCACAGGAGGACACGAGCCCTGTCTCGTCACGGGCGTTCGCCGTCCGGGTCCGCGAGTCGATCGGCCTCGCCGATCACCGCGTGATGCTGCTGTCGAACCAGCGCAAGTACTACCCCGGCATCGGACTCCTGGCCGAGCATGAGGAACCGCCGGAGCGGGGGTGACCCCACCGGCTCCCCCGCTCCCCCGCTCCCCCGCTCCCCCGCTCCCGGGCCGGATTATCACGCCGTGATAATCCGAACCCGCCCCGGATTATCACGGCGTGATAATTCACGGACCGGTCCGGAGCGGCTACTGCCGCCGTGTGATGCCCAGTTCGCGCATGGCGCTGGAGGGCGGTCCGCCCTCGGAGCGCTCCGTCTTGTAGCCCTTGGTCCCCTCGGCCAGAGTCCGGGGGTCGACCGACTCGGAGGGGGCGCCGGTGGCGTACAGGCCCTCGGGGTCGGTGTCGCGGTCGTGCGGCAGCAGCCAGAACACCCGGCGGCGGAAGGTGCCCGACGACCGCGAGGCCCTGGCCCCGGGGCCCAGTACGGCGTAGCCGACCATGCGACCGTCGCGGTGGTAGGCGGGACGCCCGCGCCGGGTGGGCAGCCGGTCCAGACTCTGGCGTACGTAGTCCAGCAAGGACACGTCCTCCAGCCAGACCAGCTCCGACTCGTCGCGAATCTCGTCCTCGTCGATCAGAGCACTCACTCTGCCTCCTCCTCGACGAGCAGACCTACCCCCTCATTCTGACACCGGGGCGCGGCGAGGGGCAGCCTGCCGCCACATAGCTCACCCGCACGGGGGCGGCGCGGCACCTGCCGGTCCGGGTCTCCCCCGGTCAGGCCGCCCACGGTGCGATCGGATACCAGGGGATGATCTCCCGGCGCGCGAGCATCCTGACGTCCCAGTAGAGGAAGGTGAAGACCCCCGCCACGATCAGGGTCACCGCCGTCACGGCGGCCATCCGGCCCGGACTGGCCGTCATCCAGGCGGACAGCCGTCCCCCGGCGAAGTACGCCATCAGGAAGAAGAGCACCGCGATGATCACCACGTTGCCGACCGACTGGAGCACGAAGGCCGCGGCCCCGTAGAGCGGGTTGCCGCTCTCGGCCGCGTCGCGGAAAAGCTGGCGGAAGAGCGGATACGGCCGCCCGACGAGGAAGCCGCCGACCAGCACACCCATGAACACCGACTGGGCGTGGGGAAAGCGGCGGGCCACCTTCGCGAACGGATCGCGGGTGTACCCCAGCGAGCTGAGCCCCATGTAGAGCATCGCCAGTCCGATGATCCCGAAGGTGACCATCGACTGCACCGAGCGCCCCGACAGCACCCCGGGCGCGGCCTGCGCCTCGGAGAACTGGGGCATAGACGTACCCACCAGACCGACCACCGCGCCGTACACCGCCGAGACCGCGGCCATGCCCAGGAACAGCCAGCCGAGCGGCCTGAGCGCCTGGACGGCCCGGCCCGCACGGCTGTCGACGGTGCCCAGCATCGGCGCGACCGTACCGAACACGGCGATGTTGCACGCGGTGAACGTACCGGCGAGCCCGGAGGTGAAGGCGAACGCGATCCCGGCGGCGACCGAGGCCAGCGGGGAGGTCTCCGGGTCGTGCCCGAGGATCGACCTGGCGATGTTCCCGCCGACGGTCTTGTCGACGAACTCGGCGGACCAGATCACCGTCAGAAGGAATCCGGCGAGCGTGCTGAGGATCAGCAGGAGTCCGCGTCGTCGGACCGCGTTCTCCCCTGTGAGGTCTCCGCGTTCACGAACCGGTATGTCAGCGATACGTGCCACAACAGAGCTCCTTGTCGGCTGTCGGACCGGTGACAGCATAGAAGGGCCGGCGCCGCGTTCCCACTTCGAGGATGCGGGCCCGGACGCCGCGGTGTCGGGTCACTCTCCCCCGTCATCCGCGTTCGGCAGCCGGGGAGTTGGGCATGGATGCCCCGTCCAGGACCCATAGGGGTCTTCCGCCCGCGCGACTCACAAGGACGTACCCGTGCCGCACATAACGATCACCAATGACATGCCCGGCATCCGCGGTCTGATGGCCCACCGCCCCGACACCGCGGCTCCGCTCAACCACCTCGCCAACGTCCTGCTGAGGGAGCCCGCCTCGCTCGACGCCGGGGAGCGCGAGCTGATCGCGGCGTACGTCTCCCATCTGAACAGCACGCCCTTCTGCGCCGGGACGCACGGCGCCGCGGCCGCGGCTCAGCTCGACGGGGGCCAGGAGACGGTCACGGCGGTCTTCGCCGGCCCGGACAGCGCACCGGTCACCCCCAGGCTGCGCGCCCTGCTGCGGGTCGCGGCCGAGGTACAGGCCGCGGCGCGGCCGGTCTCGGACGAGGCGGTGGCGGCCGCCCGCGCGGAGGGCGCCGAGGACACCGACATCCACGACACCGTTCTGATCGCCGCCGCCTTCTGCATGTACAACCGCTACGTCAGCTGCCTGGCCACCGATATCCCGGCCGAGGACAGCTACTACGAGGAGGCGGCCCACCGCATCGTCGGACAGGGCTACGGCACGTCCGGCGTACCGGACCGTGCCCCGGACCACGAGACCGTGGCCATCTGATCCTCACCGCCCGGACCTGTGCCACCGGGTTCGTCACCACCGGGCCGCTCCGCCCGCGGGGCGGCCCTCCCCCGCTCCCGCGCGGGGAGCACTCCTCACAGCGGGAGCGTTATGCCCAGTTCGCGCATGGCGCTGGAGGGCGGTCCGCCCTCGGAGCGCTCCGTCTTGTAGCCCTTGGTGCAGACGGTGAGGGTGCCCGGGTCCACGGCTTCGGCGGGCGCCCCGGTGGCGTACAGGCCCTCGGGGTCGGTGTCGCGGTCGTGCGGCAGCAGCCAGAACACCCGGCGGCGGAAGGTGCCCGACGACCGCGAGGCCTTGGCCTGGGGACCGAGTACGGCGTAGCCGACCATGCGACCGTCGCGGTGGTAGGCGGGACGCCCGCGACGTGTGGGCAGCCGGTCCAGACTCTGGCGTACGTAGTCCAGCAAGGACACGTCCTCCAGCCAGACCAGCTCCGACTCGTCGCGAATCTCGTCCTCCCCGATGAGAGCACTCATCCTGACTCCTCCTCGACGAGCAGACCCACGCCCGGGTAGTACTTGCGCTGGTTCGACAGGATCATCTCCTTCGGCGAAGAGAGTCCCGCCAGCTCTCGCACGCGAGCGGCGAAGGCTCTTGAGGAGACCGCGGTGACCCCTTCATTCTGA
>NZ_JBEOZE010000067.1:0-4859 GCF_040297465.1 Streptomyces sp. NPDC001787 | reverse complement strand
GACGCAGCCAAGGAACTCCTCTTCCGCCTTCGCCTGATGCACCCAGAGATCACCCTCGTCTGTGCAGACTCCGCCTATGCCGGCAAGCTCGACTAGCAGGACGGTGGGGTGCCCAACGGGCTGCGAACAACCCGCTGCTCCTCCGACACTACCCAGCCGAACAGGGCCTGATCGAACCGCTGTTGATGAAGTACGAGGGGACCTTGTCGCCAGCACTGTCGGGCGCACCAAACGCACCGCCCCGTCGAGATTCCCCGCCTCAAGGACGCCCAGCACCTCGCCGCGGGTGCGCGACACGGTGCGGCGCTCATCGACGGCAGCGTCCACACCTGGGGCGACAACACCGAGGGCCAGCTCGGCAACGGCATTACCACCGCGGGCCACCAGGAGGTCAAGCTGCCGGGCACCCCCTGGAAGAACATCGCCGCGGCTCTTGCCGGCAACACTACCTACGCCTGCTGAACCCGTCCGACACCGCGCTCCCTTCCGCTCCGCAGCGGTCCTGCCGGTGCGGCGTCCCGCTGGAAACGGATGAAGGTCAGGTCCGGCACGATCGAGTCGACGGCGAGGAGCTGCGGGGCTGCGTGCGTGGTGGACAGGGCGATCAACGAGCCGCGTCCCGGCGGGGCGCGGCTCGTTGCCGTGCCGGGCTTTGTGGGGCTGTGGTATGTCATCCGGGGTGACGTGCAGCGGCGGGGTGCGGCCGGGGCCTGGCGGCCGGTTGTGCCGCGAGGCCCCGGCCGCGGTCAGGGTTGTTGCGGGTTCGGGGCGGGGTTCTGCTCGATGATTTTCAGGATGGTGACGTGGGTGTCCGGGACGCGGTGGGCCGTGCCGGTGTCCCGTGATGTCCACCAGTCGTCATTCAGGGGGTCTCCGGCCCGGCCCTACTGGAGGAGGGTGTATTCCTCGCCCTGGGAGAACCGCCACAGCACGGGCGGGTCCTCGGCCACGGCGTCGTGGTCACGGATGATTCTGACGCGGGCCCGTAAGTGCCAGTCGTGCCGGGTGGTCCCGGCCTCGGCCCTGTTCTGCATGTGAGTGATCTTTCGTTCGTGCGGGTGTTCTCCCCGGGTGAACGGTCCGCCCGTCCGGGAAGTGCCGTGCGTGCCGCGCCCGCACGTGAGGGAGCCTCCGCAGGCCGGCCGCGGTTGTCCGCCGTTGCTGACCGGGTAAACCCTGGGTTCTGACGGGCGCTCGGCGCCCCTCGTGGAGCCGCCCGCCCCGCCCGGAGGGGTTGCGCCGGGGGTTGTCTGCACAGGTGGCGCGCGCCTCTTCCGCTCCCTCGAACGAGGGGCCTGCGGCCGATCCGTCCCCGCTCGGCTCCTGTGGTTGCCTGCCGGGCATGGTGATGACACCCCGGCGCAGATCCCGGGCGGCGCGGTGAAACTCTCGGATTGTCGTACCCGACAGGTTCAATGGAACCGACGAGACGACCGACGGGAGCACCGCGCATGGAGCCAATCTTCTTTTCAAGTCCTGAGGAGTTCCGGGACTGGCTGGAGGAGCACCACGCGACTGCCTCCGAATGCAGGGTGGGCATGTGGAGGAAGGGAGCGGGTAAGCCCACGCTGAGCTGGTCGGAGGCGGTGGACCAGGCCCTGTGCTACGGCTGGATCGACGGCCGGCAGAGCCCGATTGACGACTTCTCCTGGACGATCCGGTTCACTCCGCGCAGGCCGCGCAGCAACTGGAGCCTGGTCAACCTCCGCAAGATCGAGGAGCTGACCGCGCAGGGGCTCATGCGGCCGGCCGGTACCGCGGTGTTCGAAGCCCGTGACCGGGATCGCGAGGAGAAGTCGGTCTTGGAGTTCGAGGCGGCGCAGCTGGCTCGCTTCCAGGCAGAGCCGCGGGCGTGGGAGTGGTTCAGCGGGCAGGCGCCGTCCTACCGCAAGCAGGCCGTCCACCATGTCACCAGTGCCAAGCTGGACGAGACTCGCGAGCGGCGGTTGGACCAGCTGATCGCCGACAGCCTGGAGGGGGTGCGGCTCAAACCGTTCCGGCGGCCTGGAAGCTGAGGGTCCGCTGGAGCAGGCCGAGTGCGATCGTGTATCCCTCCAGCTCGGCCGTTCAGCGCGGGACCTGCCGCTCCAGACACCCGTCGGGCTTGCCCTTTAGGTGCCCAAGTCCACGGCCGACGATCGACACCGCCGCCCACGAGGCGCCAGCCGCCACCACAGCCTGCACCGCCCGTCGCGACCTCGCCCCCGGTCGCTTGCCGAGTGCGTGGCGATGCTGGCCCGGCACGAGACGGTCCATCCGCAGAGAGCAGGGTTGGCGGACCCGCCGACTCGTGACCCGGGCGTCTGCGGGAACGGACAACCCCATGCTATTGGGCGGAACTGTTCTTGAAGCCCTGCCTCGTCCGCTTCAAGACGGGTGAAGGTCTCCGCTGGTGCGCGGCCGGCCGTATCGTTCGACGAGGGCGTTGCCGATCGAGGCCAGGTGGTCTCGGATCCCCGGAGGGCCGGTCACCTCGACCCATTCGACCAGCCCGGAGAGCTCGCCGGCGAGGATGTACTCATTGGGGCCGCGGATCACGACCTCGATGCGGCCATCGGTCGTGGAACCTCCCACGTCGAGCCGGTCGCCGAGCGCCATCCGGAGTATGCCTATCCCGTCGGGTGTGCATACCGCCTGGACCTCCAGCGGTGTTCGTTTGCGATCGACCTCTTTGGCGATCTCATTCCAGCTCTCGGCAAGGTCGAAGTCCCCGGGTCGGTGCACAGGGTCGCCGGTCGGGTCGGCGGACGACACGCGGTCGATCCGGAAGACCCGTCGGCCGGTCTCGGTGTTGGAGACGAGGTACCACACAGGACCTTTGGCCACGATGCCCAGCGGGTGGACGGTTCTCCGGGTCTCGGCGCCTTTGCTGTCGACGTAGCCGAGCGACACCTGGACGCCGCTGATCACCGCGTCCTGGAGTTCGTCGAGGAAGCGAGGCGGCCGGTGCTCGATCCGGCTCGCCCCCCATCGCTGCGGGTCTACGACCAGCGACGCCGCCGCTGTCTCGGCCTGCACCTGAAAGGGCTTCGGTAGGGCATGGACGAGCTTGCGCAGAGCTGCTTTCAGCGCCGGCGTCGCATCCGAGGCCGGACCGAGAGCCAGGAACAGGGCGCGTGCCTCGCTGGCGGTCAACCCGGACAGGTCGGTACGAGCACCGCCCACAAGGCGCCAGCCGCCACCTCGGCCCTGCACGGAGTACACGGGCACCCCGGCCATGGCCAGGGCATCGAGGTCACGGCGGGCGGTGCGCTCGGAGACGTCCAGCTCTCGGGAGACCTCCGCGGCTGTCACCTGCTCGCGCCGTTGGAGCAAGAGGAGTATGGCCACCAGTCGATCGGATCGCATACAGACAAAACTCTCATAAAAACCGGTCATGAGGTGACCGGTTTGGATAGCAAGATGGCGACATGGCCTCATCGAGGAGGTCGACCGCCAGTGAACGCCCCCAGAGAGGAAATGCAGTGATCAATCAAGCAGAATTTCCCGAGCCCACCCTCATCCAGGTCAACGGTGTGGAGATCGAAGTGTTCGAAGCAGGCCGAGAAAACAAGGGCAAGCCCATCGTGCTCTGCCACGGCTGGCCGGAGCACGCCATCACCTGGCGTCACCAGATGCCCGTCCTCGCCGCAGCCGGCTACCACGTCATCGCACCGAACCAGCGGGGTTACGGCAACTCATCCCGCCCGGCCGAGGTGACGGACTACGACATCGAACACCTGACGGGCGACCTCGTCGCACTCCTGGACCACTATGGCTACGAGGACGCCACCTTCGTCGGCCACGACTGGGGTGCGTTCGTCGTCTGGAGCCTGACCCTGCTGCACCCCGACCGGGTGAACAAGCTGATCAACCTGAGCCTGCCTTACATGGAACGCGGAGAAACGCCGTGGATCGAGGTCATGGAAACCTTCCTCGGCGGCGACTTCTACTTCGTCCACTTCAACCGGCAGCCGGGCGTCGCGGACGCCGTGTTCGATGCCAATACCTCCCAGTTCATCCGCAACCTCTACCGGAAGAACGTGCCCCCCGCACCCCCTGAGCCGGGCATGGCATTCATCAATCTCGCCAAGGCGGAAACACCACTTGGTGAGCCCGTCATGAGCGACAGCGACCTGGCCGTCATCGTCTCCGCGTTCGAGACGTCGGGATTCACCGGCGGCATCAACTGGTACAGGAATCTCGACCGCAACTGGCACCAGCTGGCGGACGCGGACCCAATCATCAAGCAGCCCACCCTCATGATCTACGGCGACCGGGACTTCGCGGTCCCGAGGTTCGAAAGACTGGCAGAGTTCGTGCCCAACGTGGAAGTGGTCGGCCTGGACTGCGGTCACTGGATCCAGCAGGAAATGCCCGAAGAAACAAACCAAGTGATCTCAGAATGGCTGGACCGGCAGGGCTAGTGTCTCGTGATCCGGTTCGTGTCACCAGTCCCGGCACGCCCCCCCCCCGCAGCCGTGACGAGAGCCAGCCGGACGCGAAGAACGCGTCCTCTCTCTTCCAGTCGAGAGTGCGCTGATCTTCCCGCACAGCGAGCTGGAGGCTCTTCTGCGATGTGCCGGCTTGGCGTCAGTGCGGTTTGTCAGTGACGTGATGTTAGTTTTCGGTGTTTGCGCTGGCTGGGTGTTTGCTCGGGTGGGTTTTGCTGCCATGAGCCGGTTCGGGGGGCTGGTGGTGCTGTCGTGGGGCGGCACACCACTGGCTCGCTCGCTGTCGCGGAATCGGTGCTTTTGAGATCGGCCGTTCTGCCGGCAGTACGAGGCCCCGGGCGCTCCGCCCGGGGCCTCCGTACGACAGCATGTGACGTCTGTCCCGGCTGGTTTAACGATGGGCTGCGGCTGGTGTTATGCCCAGTC
>NZ_JBEOZE010000066.1:0-5973 GCF_040297465.1 Streptomyces sp. NPDC001787 | reverse complement strand
TGACGGCGTGACGAATCTGGGACTGCCATGACGGAGGTGCTCCTCGCGTTGTCGATGGACCGGCGGACCGGTGACGTCAGATCGTGTTGCGGTAGGGCGGCATGAACCGCATGCGCGGCATCTGGTCGGCGAGGACTCCCCCGTCGACCACGATCCGCGCCCCGGTGAGATAGGCCCCCGCGTCGGAGGCCAGCAGCAGCAGCGCGCCCACGCACTCGTCGGGCCGCGCGTAGCGGCCGAGCGGGATGCGCTCGCGGTAGGCGGATTCGAAGCTCTCCCGGTCGAAGGGGAATTCGCCGTCGATGGGCGTCTCGACCATGCCGGGTGCCAGGGTGTTGGCCGTGATGCCGTGCGGGGCGAGTTCCACGGCCAGGGTCTCGGTGAGGAGTTGGGCGGCGGCCTTGGAGGCGTTGTAGTGGGCCAGGCCGGCCTCGGCCACCAGGGCGTTCTTCGAGGTGATGGTGATGATGCGGCCCGCGATGCCGTCCGCGGTCATGTGCTCGGCGATGCGCTGGCTGAGGAAGAACACCGCGTCGACGTTGACCCGCATGATGTGCGACCAGCTCGCGGGGGTGATCTCGTTGAAGCGTTCCAGGGCCGCCGTGCCCGCGTTGTTGACCAGGATGTGCAGCGGCCCGGCCTCGGCCCGTACGGCGTCGGCGAATCCGGCCAGCGCGTCGATGTCGGCGAGGTTCTGCCCGTACGTCCAGGCCCGGCGGCCGAGGGCTTCGACGGCCGCCGCGGTCTCGGTGATCCCGTCGGCGCCGGGCAGGTCGACGAGGACCACGTCGGCCCCCGCCTCGGCGAGGCCGACGGCGAAGGACCGGCCGAGGCCTCGGGCGGCCCCGGTCACGAGGGCGGTTCGGCCGGTGAGGCCGAAGCGCTCGGTGCCGCGGGGCGGGACGGCTGCGGTCATGGCGGGTTCCTCCAGGCGGAGCGGTACGGAGAGGTGGGCCGCCGCGCCGAACCGGGGAAGGAAGCGCGGCGGCCCTGCTGCCGGACGGGGCCCGGGTACCGGGGGGTGGCGCCCCGGGCCTCGGGCCGGCAGGTCGGTGGGGAACGGCAGGGCCGGCGGTGCGGACCCGGCGGTTCCGGGTGAACGGCCGGGTCCACGGGTGGAGCCCGGCCGTTCGCGGTGGGGCGCCGGTCAGCCGTTCAGACCCAGCAGGTCCAGCGACGGCCGGTGGATGATCTCCTCCACCTTGTCCACGTCGAGCGGTGCGAGCCCCGGGATGCCGGGGATGCGGGCGATCTCCCGCAGCCCCTTCACCGAGTCGTCGACCGTCGTGAACGGGTAGTCGCTGCCGAACATCACCTTGTCGAAGACCCCGTAGTCCTGGACCAGCCGCAGGCTGTGCCAGAGCTGGAAGGGCCGGTAGTGCAGGGCGCTGATGTCCGCGTACACATGCGGGTGCTTGCGGATCACCGCGATGCACTCGCCCTCGAAGGGGTGGCCGAGATGGGCGAGGACCATGCGCAGTTCCGGGTGGCGGATGGCGACCGCGTCCAGGTGGCGTGGCATCGCCCATTCCAGCGGGGCGTTCGACACGAAGGTGGTGCCGGTGTGGACCAGGAGCGGCAGCCCGTGCCGTTCGGCGTAGGCGTACAGCTCGTCGTACTCCTCGGCGGCCGGGTCGAAGCCCGCGTACATCGGCATCAGCTTGATGCCGCGCAGGCCCAGCTCCTGGTGGCCGTAGCGGAGTTCGTCCTGCCAGCCGGGCTGGGTGGGGTCCAGGGAGAGATAGCCGATGAGGCGGTCGGGGTGCTTGTGGACGTACGAGGCCACCGCGGCGTCGTCGACCCAGAGTCCGCTGCGGCGGGCCTTGCCGCCGACGACGACGGTCCGGGTGGACGCGGGCGCGGTGGCGGCGTAGTCCTCCCACTTCACCGTCAGGTCGACCTCGCCCTCGTGGGCGCGGGCGGAGTCGGAGCTGAAGGGTTCGGTGAAGTCGTGGCTGTGCCGGAAGAGGTGCGAGTGGACGTCGACGATCATGTCCGGTTCCGCTTCTCCCAGCCGTCCGCGAACATGTTCCAGAAGCGGTGGCTGGGCGGGTGCTCCTCGAAGACCTCGTCGACGAGTTCGACGCCGAGGCCGGGAGCGGTCGGCAGCCCGATGTGGCCGTCCGCCATCGGCAGGGTGCCCTTCAGCGCCTCGAAGACGAAGGGCTCCAGCAGTCCGTCGAAGGTCTCCAGGATCTTGAAGTTGGGGATTCCGAGCGCCGCGTGCACGGAGACCGTGGTGCAGAGCGGCGAGTTGGAGTTGTGCGGGGCTACGAGCATGCCGTGGGTATCGGCGATCGCGGCCAGTTTCCTTACCTCGGTGAAGCCGCCGGCCATCGAGAGGTCGGGCTGGATGATGTCGACGGCGTTGGTCGCGAAGAGCTGCTTGTACTCGTAGCGGTTGTGGAAGTGCTCACCGCCGGAGATCGGGAAGGCGGCGCGCTGGCGCAGTTCCGCGTACCGCTCGATGTGGGTCCAGGGCATCGGCTCCTCGAACCAGCCGATGTCGAACGGCTCCAGCTCCCGCACCAGCCGCGCGGCGGTCGGCATGGCGAAGCGGGCGTGGCCCTCGATGAAGAGGTCGATGTCCGGGCCGATGGCCTCGCGCACGGCGGCCACCAGATCGACGGAGCGGCGCAGTTCGGCGCGCTCCAGCTCGTGCAGACCGGGACCGAAGGGGTCGAACTTGAGCGCGGTGAAGCCCTTCGCCACGGTCTCCTTCGCCTTGGCCGCGAAGGTCTCGGGCTCCCGCTCGCCGGTGTACCAGCCGTTGGCGTAGACCCGCACGGTGTCGCGGCAGGCGCCACCGGTCAGCCGGTAGGCGGGGACGCCGAGCGCCTTGCCCATCAGGTCGTACATGGCCTGGTCGAGACCGGACAGGGCGACGCCGCCCATGTCGCCGCCGCGCAGGAAGTCGCCCTGGTAGACGCGGAGCCAGAGCTCCTCGATGTCGAAGGGGTCGGCGCCGATGAGGTGGCGCCGGGCGATCGCCTCGGTGAGCGCGCAGACCTCGCCCACCCGGTAGGGGTGGGTGATCTCGCCGATACCGCTGAGGCCCTCGTCGGTGTGGACCCGGACGTAGCCGAAGTCCCGCCAGGAGGTGCCGAGCATCAGGGTCTCGACGCGGGTGATCCGCCCGGCGGGGCCGGCGGGACGGGTGCTGTTGACGGTGAGCATCAGCGGGTCGCTCCGCCCATGGTCGAAGTGTTCTCCAGGTCGCGGGCGCCGCCGTCGGCGAGCACCGCCCTGACGGCCGCCTCGGTTCCCTCGATCAGGCGGTCGACGTCGGCGTCGGTGTGGGCGTAGCTGATGTGGCTGCGCTTGAGGTTGAGCGGCAGCTCGAACAGGCCGTGCTCCAGGAGCTTGCGGCGGTAGCCGACGAAGAGCGAGGCGTCGTTGTTCAGCAGGTCGGCGTAGGTACGGGGGGCCTCGCCCGGCATGAAGTAGCTGACGAAGACGGAGCCGTAGCCGGTGACGACGGCCGGGACGCCGAGGCGTCCGTACAGGGCGGTCAGTTCGGTACGGACCCGGTCGCCGAGCCGGAAGACATGCTCGTGGACCGGCTCCTCGCGGAGCTTGCGCAGGGTGGCGAGGGCGGCGGCGACGACGGAGGGGTGTCCGTTGTACGTTCCGGCGAAGAAGGCGGGGGCGCCGGGGCGGGTGGAGAAGAGGTCCATCAGGTCGGCGCGTCCGCCGATCGCGCCCACGGGGGCGCCGTTGGCGATCGCCTTGCCGAGGGTGGTGAGGTCGGGGGTGACACCGGAGATCTGCTGCCAGCCGCCGGTGCTGTGCCGGAAGCCGGTGATGACCTCGTCGAAGATCAGAACGCTGCCGGCCTTGGTGGTCTCCTCGCGGAGCGTGGTGAGGAACTCCTGGTACGGCAGGAGGGCACCGACGTTGTGCGGAACGGGCTCGACGATGACGGCGGCGATGTCGGAGCCGTGCTCGGCGAAGGCGCGGCGGACGGCCTCGCTGTCGTTGAACGGCAGGACGAGGGTGGCTTCGAGGACCTCGGGCAGGATGCCGGTCGAGATCGGGTCGTGGCCGCCGACCTTCTCGGGGGCGGAGATGACGTTGAGGCTGACCGAGTCGTGCCAGCCGTGGTAGCAGCCCTGGAACTTGACGACGAGGCGGCGGCCGGTGGCGGCGCGGGAGACGCGCAGCGCGTGGAACGTGGCCTCGCTGCCGGTGCTGGTGAGCAGGACCTTCTCGATCGAGGGGATCAGCTCGGTGAGCTGTTCGGCGAGAAGGACCTCGCCCTCGGTGACGCCGACGCCCATGTGGCCGAGGGTGGCGCCCGCTTCGGCGGTGGCACGGGCCACGTCGGGGTCGTTGTGGCCGAGCAGCGGCGGGCCGAACGCCGAGTGGAAGTCGGTGTACTCGCGTCCGTCGGCGGTACGGAACCGCGCGCCGTCGGTGCCGGTGACCACCAGGTCGGTCAGTCCGGGAACGCTGCGCTGACCGCTGTTCACGCCGCCGGGTACGACCTGGCGGGCGCGTTCGGCGAGTCGGGCTCCGGATTCGTTGCCCACCGGGCCTGAACTCATGGTGCTTGCTCCTTGCGTCGAGAGTCGTCGGTTGTCGCGGACCCTGCCCGGCCCGTGAGTCCCTGGCGCCATCCGCCCGGCAGTCGCCGCAGGAAGAGGGTGATCCGTGGTGCTCGTGGTGATGCGTTTCTGATTTTCAAAACACTGTTCTGTAGAGCAGAACAGTGCCTGGATATTACGTCCGCTCCCTGGGACGGTCAACCCCCTTTCGGACACCAAAACACCGATTCCCAGCCCTTCCTGGGCCCCTCCCGGACCTTTCCTCACCGCGGAGGGTCCGCTCGGCCCGGCTCAGGGACTACGCTGTTCTGCTATGACGAACAGTGCTGCCCAAGAAGAACCGAAGTACTGGGTCAAGAGCGTGGCCAGGGCAGCGGACATCCTCGAAGCGCTCGCCGCCCCCGCCCAGGGGAACGGCCTGAGCGTCACCGAGGTCGGCCAGGCCTGCTCCATCTCCAAGAGCGCCGCCTTCGGCATGCTCCAGACCCTGCGCGCGTACGGACTCGTCTCGGACGACGGCGAGGGGATGAACCGCCGCTACCGGCTCGGCATGAGCCTGGCCAGACTCGGCGACCGGGCCCGCTCCCAGGTCTCCCTGCGCGGCGTCGCCCACCCCGTCCTGCGCGACCTCACCGCGCTGACCGAGATGGCCTCCCGGCTCGCCGTTCCCGAGGACGGGCACGCCGTGGTGGTGGACCAGGTCGAGCTGGACCAGCGCGTCCGGCTGGACCTGCGGATGGGCCAGCGCGAGCTGCCGCACTGCACGGGGCTGGGCAAGGCCCTGCTGTCCGCCGTGCCGCAGAGCGAGGCCGCCGCGGTGATCGAGCGGTTCGGGCTGCCCCGGCGTACGGCGCGGACCATCACCGACCCGGCCACGTTCCTGTCCCACCTGCGCGACATCGCCCGGGTCGGGTACGCGCTGGACGACGAGGAGGACGCCGAGGGGATCATCTGCATCGGCGCGCCGGTCTTCGACGACCGTTCGGTGTGCGCGGGCGCGGTCAGCATCACCGGCCTCAAGCTCGGCCTGCCGGCCTGGCGCTACCAGGAGCTGGGCGGTCAGGTCCGCGACGCGGCCCGGCGGATCAGCCTGTCGCTGGGCTGGGTCGACGACACCGCCGGGTCCGTGTCCGACACGGTTCAGGCGCATTCCGACGAAATCAGGTCTTGACCGATCGGCACAACCCGCCGTAGGTTCCCTGCCAACCCCGATGACACCCACAGGTCATCGGCGATTTACCCCTTCCGGCCCGCTACCGACGCCTGCCCATCGCGTCGTGGACATCCAACGGCCGGACCCTTTTCAGCCATCCGCCCCATGGCAGTCCCCCGCAGGAACGCTCCCTCATTTTCGGCACTTCTCGGAAGGCGAAGTCCGCATGAGCGTTCCCACCAGTCCCACCCCCGCGCAGTCCAGCCGTCGCAG
>NZ_JBEOZE010000065.1:0-6047 GCF_040297465.1 Streptomyces sp. NPDC001787 | reverse complement strand
CCGCCGTCGCCGGGCAGTTCCTCGCCCAGAGCATGGGCAATCGCCTCCCCTTCAGCGGCAGGCATCCCGAGGAGCAGTGCTGCCGCCTGCCGAAGGAGAAATCCGGCTCCTTCCAGTGCGGCGTGAGCCCGGCCAATCCGATGCCAGCCGACTCCGGCCTCCACCGCGCCTTCAGTGAGCGGACACGACGCTTCATGCATCGTCACCACCAGACGTTCAACCGCCGCGAACGCCGTCTCCGGATCCGACGCCACCTCGCGCCGGAACCACTCCAGGAGCACATCCTCTGCGAGCTCATGCACCGGCGGAAACCCCTGTGCTCTCTCCTCATCCATGCCCATTCAACGAACCCGACCGCCCACGGGCAACGAGGCCGCCCCGAAGAACTTCCAGGATCCCCGGCAGCGTCAGGCGTACGGGAGCGCTGTCTGCATGCTGCCTCGTTGGCCGGTCATGGACGATAAGAGCGGGCGTCTCGCCCCCCACGGGCACGACGGTGGTCGAGCTGATCGAGGCGTTGACGAAGATGGTCGACGACGCCCCGGAGGCACGCCCGCCGGCCACTTGCCCGAAAGGCGGGTCTCCTGGACTGAGCCAGCAGGCCGTCACTTCTCGTCGACATGCACGGCCCCCCTGATCAGCAAGTGACGCCGAAACCAGTCGACAAACGCTGTTCCTAGAGATCAACGAAGCCACACGTGGTCCTGGCGGCGCAGCGGCGAATTCACGGTTTCCACCGTTCAAGCTCACGGAGTCGATCGGTGCCTGGCGTGTGCATCATCTTCGTCGGCCACTCGCGGCCGGGAGACTGTTCGAGGGTCTCCGGGATCGGTCTGGCCCGGTCTTCTTCGTCGAGTTGCACGGCTTCCTTCTCCTTCGTGGTGTGGGGGGCCTGTGGTGCCGGGCCCGTCCGAGCATGGCGCTGTCCCTTCCTTGTGCGTCTCGACCGGCGCCGGTGTCAGTAGAACTACGCAATCGGCCACGGAACCTCGCTGCTCATGACCAAACGGCCTGGTCACATGTACTACGTTCTGTCAGGTCCGGCCCCGGCCTGCCGGGGTCCGTTGTCACCGCGCCGTCCAGGAGTCCTCACCATGAGCGAAGTCAGAGCGAATCCCTTTTTGCTGCTGTCGCGCCCGATCGTGGCGGTGACCCCGCCGAGGGTGCCGCACTGGTTGTTTCACTGATCGCCGACGGGCAGATGTCTCGGCGCACGACGAGCAGGGCGCCACCGCGTTGCACCGGGCGGTGAAGGCCCCGCACGGCGCCGACGCCCCGCTGTCTTCCCTTGCGGTGATACGGGCGCTGCTGGAGTTCGACGAGAAAAGGATATGCAGAGTTCCATTGAACTTCTGCATGCATACGTGAATAACCATCACGTCAATCACCGCATCCGTCCGGCGAAGAAAGGCCGGCAGCGATGGCCTCCGGCAGAACTGGTCAACGTTTCCCTACTCGAAATGCAGGAGAAATTGATGCTCAAGCGAACCATGGTGACCCTCGCGACAGCCGTCCTCGGGTTGTCCGTTCTGGCTGCTGCCCCCGCTCAAGCAGCCCCCGTGGCCCAGGCCGATCCGCCCACCGGCTGCGTCACCTGGATCGAGTGGCTCCATGAGGGCCCCAACGTCCACTGGTACGGAGGGGGCAAGGTGCAGTGCGACACCGGCACCTACCAGGCCAAGGTCGTCTGCCTCGACGTGCAGTCGGGCGTGGGGGGCGTCCTGTACAGCAACTACACCGTCGAGGCGCCCGAGGTGGCTGCGGTCGCCTGCCCCCCCGGCAGCGTCGCGCAGAGCGTCCACGTCGTACCCGCGTAGCAGCATCCCGGACCTGCCGCTGCCGAAGGGCGGAGCGTCCACGCGGGCCGGCCCTCTGCCTGTGGTACTCGCAAGCCGTGCCGCCAATCACGCGGCGGCGGGGCCGCGGGTTGGGTTCCGGAACCCCGCCGAGCACCCTCTGGGGCCGAGAGAGGGGGCCGGGGAATGAAATCTCAGGGACGGAACGAAGGCTTGGGCGCGGTGGTCGGGCAATTCGAGACCGACAGTGTGCGGCACGGCAGGACCGCTCTGGCCGCAGAGGGGGTCAGGCCGTGCCGCACCCGGTCGGGCCGGCGCGTCCCGCCGGGCCCGTTCGTCCTCGTCCTTGATGAGCCCGGCCGCGCGGGCGGCCGTCTTGATGATGGTCCGCACGGTCCGGGCTGATCAGCGTGCTCTCCTTCGGGCCGAGTGAGATCGACGGCACCGAGCGCCCGTGAAGGGCATCTTCGGGTGCCCCCCAAGCATGCCGAGCCCCTGGGGAGGCGAAGGATGGTCCGGGAGGCCGTCAGAACGGTGCTGACGGGCCGGTGGTGGTGAAGCTCGGCACATGGCTCGACAACGTCCAAACGGGCCGCGAAACTGTCCGAACAGCGCCGTGCGGACCCTGATGAACTCGGCTGCGCTGGTAGACAGCTGAGACGCAGAACGTTGAGAGGGCCCGGATCCCCATCGGATCCGGGCCCTCTCAACTCTCGTGCGCCGCGCCGCAGCGAACGCCGGGGCGGCGCCCTGACCGGTCGTGGTCCTCGGAGGTTCAGTAGAAGTACGGAAATGCCGCACGTGGGAGAGAAGCCGCCGCCTCCCCCGGCATAGCGTGCCAGGCATGAGCACAGTGTTGATGTACGCCCGGTTCGCTCCGAAGCAGTTGGCCCGGTACGCCAGCGACTGGTACGCGGTGGTCGAGTGGTACGGGGCGTGGGACGAAAGCGACGTCCCGACCGTGTCCGTACCGCAGAAGTCGATCGACCTGTTCGAGTTCGTGCTGGCGGACGCAGGCACACCGGTCACGTTGTACACGCTGGGCATCCACGAGGGAACCATCCGGCAGCCGGACGACGTCGAGCCGTGGCTTCTGTCCGATGTCGGAGAGTTCTTCGAGCCCTGGTCTGTCACTCCTGCGGGCGTGACGGCGCTGGCCGCCGCCCTGGGCGGGAACCCCTTCGACTCCCTGGTCGCCAGGGCCGATTCCGCCAAGATGGCCGCGGCCGGGATGGCCCTAGTGCCGGACCGGGGCCGGCGTAAAAGCTTCGACAAGTCGCACTACGAGGAGCTCGCCGGATTCCTCGCCGACGCCGCGGCGGCCGGCGAGGGGCTGATCGTCTTCTACGTGGACTGATCGGTTTCTACGACGGCCGGTCGACGGACCGTCCCTGGGTGTCGATACCCGTCCACGGGCCACCGTAGGAGCCGTTCTCGGTGTTCAGGATCACCTCGGCGGTTCCGTCGCGGAACGGCCGCACACAGATGAACCGTTGGCCCATCGGTATGCGCCACCGCCCCTCCGTGTCGATCAGGCCGTAGGAGAAGGGATCGTAGGACTGGTCCTCGACCCAGTTCAACTCCAGGTCCGCCGCGCTGTACGGAGGGCGGAAGAGGACGACTTCGAGCGAGTAGCCGAGCAGCCGGTGCGGGTCGGCCGACCCCGGAAGCCCCGGGGGCCACGGAACGGCTGCGCACCCACCGCGCCGCCGTGATCACCACCGTTCGAGCCGTCACTGCTCCCTCGACAGAGGGCGGAACCGTGTGAGGTCGCCCCGCCGTCAGTTGTGACAAGAAGCGATCCGTGACCAGGCAGGGGCGACGGCATGGGCGAGGGCGGTTCGGACGACAGCGTGCGTGTGGATGAGACGGAAGACCTGCCGGTCGCGATGTGGAGGTGGCCGTCCGCCTCCGAGTGGCTGACGATGCTGGGTGTTCCAGCTGTGATTCTCGGCCTGATGTGGGTGCTCTTCTTCGGCACGTTCATCGAGAAGTTACGAAATGGGGAGGAGGCCACCGCCACCGGTGTCGGGCGGTGCGTCCAGAGCCAGGGCCAGACGACGCCCGCGTCGTACTGCCCGGGGTCGTGGCGGTTCTCGGACGGCCGTACCAGCAGTGGCCATATCCAAAGCGCCCCGGTCTCCCCGGGGGACACCATCTTCGCGGGTGAAGGCTGGGCCTACTCCTCGATCGGCCCGGTGTGGCGGACGGTGGGCATCTTCATAGCCATCGGGGTCGCCTCACTCGTGGGAACAGTGCTGATCTGGGGCAGCGAGTTCCGGGACGACCGACGGCGGCGCACCGACGAGCTACGCCAGAAGATGGAACACCCGCCGGAGTCGGCCGAGTCCTCCGAAAAGCCGTAAGTGGAGGAACTGGAGATCGGCCGCTGGGGCGAACGTAGGGTGCGCGAGCAGGTCGTACGAACCGCCTTCACCGCGCTGCCCGACCATGCCTTCGCCCGCATGCCAGGGCTCAGACGGCTGGACCTCTCCTTCAACGAGCTGACCACCCTGCCGGAGTCCTTCTTCCGGCTGGCTCATCTCGAAACCGTCGATCTGCGGTACACGAAGCTCGGCTCGCCGATTCTGGACCGCCTACGCAACGCACTCCCGCACATCCGAGTGGAATGGTGAACGGAAGACGATCCCTCGTCCAGTACGCCGGTGCGCCGACCACCATCGCCGTCATGGTGTCGCGTGCCCAATGCTCCAGCCAGACATGAAGCAGCGGGCGAGGCTGGCGGAATCGTTTGCCAAGGCCCCGTGCGCTCAAGGAGAACGGCTCCGACGCTCTCACCGGGGTGGTGTGATTCCGTATGCGGCATCACACCACCTCTGCACCCTGAGCTAGACGCCGCTCTCGTACATGACCCAGTTCGTGCGCGCGGCGACAGTGCCGTGAAGGGCCTGGGCCTGATGGTTGTCTTCTGCGGTGACCCATTGCACGAAGGATCGTCCCTCAGCAGCGGCGAGTGCTCTCAATCGTTGGGTGAGCGCCCGTCCGACGCCCCGCCCGCGGGCTGCGGGATCGGTGAACAGGTCATCGAGGAAGATGCCCGTCGTCCCGGTGTACGGGGAGGGGATGGGGCGGTGGTTCGCGAATCCGACGATGGATCCGTCGACCTCCGCGACGAGGGCGTCACATTCATGCCCGGGATCCGTCAGCCAGGACCAGGCGCGGGAGACGACCTCCTCGGACTCCGGCAGCCGCTAGAACTCGCGGTACTGGCGGAACAGCACGCGCCAGCGGGCTTCGTCCGCCGCGGCGAGGGGACGGATGGTCGAGGCGTTCGATGTCATGGGGTGTGTCAGTGAGGGCGTTTAGCATGCCGGTGCGGCTTAGAAGAGGTCAGCTCGACGGCTCGTCGTCTGAGTAGACGCACTTCGACAGAACTCGACACCAATTACACGAGGAGAGTGTCCTGGCCATGATTGCCAACGTGCGTAGCTACAAGAAGAATCAGGTCTCCCGAGCCGAGGTCATCACAGCAATCGGCCTGTCCCACAACGATTACATGATCAAGCATGTGACCGCGGCGCTCGACGAGTTCGAGGGCTACACCGCCGATATCGGGTTTGTCGATGGCGATCTGCACATACCCGGCGGCCTCGACCTGACAGACGAGAGTGTCTACCTCTTGGTCGTGCTCGGCGATCTGGTTGTCGACGGCGCGTACGGCGATGACGACTATCCCGAGTCCTTTTTGCTGGTGACCGGCAACATGCGGGCACGCGACATCGTGACCGGCGGCTGGCTCGAGGTCCACGGCGACCTGAGCACCGATCGGCTCATCGGCGACTACAACGACTGCTCCGCCCACATCGGCGGCGACGTCCATGCCCGGCTCTTCTATGGCGAAGAACATCACTTCACCATCGGTGGCGCGCTCATCGCCAACGCGGTGATCGGTCGGCCGCGCCTGAAGATCGCGACCCCACCGACCGCGATCGGCCTGGCCGACCTCCGCATGCTGGAACATTTCGACCGCGATCTACTGCGTGTGTTCGACGACCATGACGAGAACGACAACGCGATCACGTACGTGGACGGTTTCCATGACTTCCGCGAGCTGAAGCGGCGCGTCAACGCAGGTCTACCGCTCCGCGCCGCCGAAACACGCGACAACTGAGCCTCCACCGCCGAACCGGACAAGGCCGGGCCTGTTCGCCACCAGGTCCCAGTCGCGTCCAGCACGCCACCACGTCGTCCGGCGACCACTCCGGCCATGCTGCAACGTTGTAGTGCTGC
>NZ_JBEOZE010000064.1:0-8897 GCF_040297465.1 Streptomyces sp. NPDC001787 | reverse complement strand
CCATTCCTCGCAGCCAGCGGCCCGCGCAGCGGGCTTCTGACCCTGAACGCGGAGCGGGTCCCACAGCGCTGCGCGCTGTGCAAGGGAGGGCGGTTCGCTTCGCTCACCGCACACCCGGCGGAGCCGGGTGTGGCCCTTGCGCTTCGCTTCAGGGCTGGCCGCTTTGCGGCTTGGCCTCGCTGCGCGAGGCTGACCCCGTTCCGGGCTCACGCTCCGTGCTTCGCAAGGAGCGTGACGCCCACTCCGTGGGCGATGGCGGGTCCGCTCCGCTCCCTCCGCCCAAGCCCTTGCGGCTCCGCCTTCAGGGTCAGAAGCCCGCTGCGCGGGCCGCTGGCTGCGAGGAATGGGGCTCGTGCATCGCCTGAAGATGCACATGTTGAATTGGCGGAACGGTGGGATACCCCAATCGGTGCAGGCGATGACGTCTGAAGGAGTGAGGGGAACGTCTGATCAGTCGCTCTGGGGTTCCGTTGATCGTGTCACGGTTCTAGAGATCCCATTAGGAAGGTACGAATTCGGAGTCCATATCACTCCCACTCGCCGGAGGTTCCGTAGATTATGACCTTCCGGCTTTCTCTCATGAAGTCATGGTAGGCCACGTAAGAGTTGTCCCTTTCCTCCGACAGGACTTCTCCCCAAGGAAATACATCCTCGGGAAGGATCGTCTCTAGATCTTCCGACCAAAACTCAAGCGTTCCGGTCACCTCATCCTGGCAGTCACGCAAAAGAGACCCCGCAATATAGACCCGTTCAGGGCCTATCAGGGAAAGGCGGCTGCAAGCGGCCGAAAGGTCTCCTGATACGGATTCAAGCTCATGCTTTTCAGCCTCCGTCAGGTGCTCGCCTTTCTCTAACTTCGTAATGAATTTGGATGCGTGCACAGCTTTGATTGTGTAAGCGTCTAAAACTTCGCGGTATGCCTTCTGTCGCTCCTGGCGTACCCAATGCGCATGCTCATTTGCGGCCTGCGCCACAACCTGGCCTCGCACAGCATCAGCGTTCGTCTCAGCCCCCAGCCGGGCACCGCGTACCGCTGCAACGCCTCCGACCACCGCACCGCCAACACCGCTGACAAGCCCTACCACTCCGGCAATGACTGCCGCCCAACCCTGGTCCATGAACTCCCAATCCGTCTGTCACGGCTTCTATCCACAAGGGTCAAGATGATCATGCATATTCGCAGGTCACATGGGGTGGCGCCCATTGGGTAATCGGGTGCCACCCCATGGGCGAGCCGGTTGGTGGTGTGGTCGCCCGGCTTCTACTCACAGCGATGACGCTGCCGCTCGAACTCGCTCTCCGTTTCCGTGAGCAGCTGGTAGTGGTCGGGGCCGCGGGTGCTGTGGCCGCACGGGTGGACGTCCGAGGATGGAGTAATTCGGAGCAGGTGGTGGGCCACGAGGTGGAGACGGTGGGTGCTCGCGGTGCGGACGCTGCATCCGGCTGCTTGCGCAATGTGCGTCAGCTTTATGCGCCCGCCCCATGAGGCATCTGCTGCGGTAGCCAGAACGATGAGAATCCGGCGGCAGGTCCTATCCGGGCAGGCCGCGCTCGCAGCTCTTTCCAACGGAGGCTTGGCCCCTGCCGAAGCGGGGCCGGCGGGCGGGGCCAGCGACGTCCCTACGGGGGTGCGCCGGTCGGAACGGAGATGACCGTGCTCCACAAGGTAGGCCACGTGGACCCTCACAGAACGCTCCCCCAGTCCGGCCGCAGCGCTTAGCTGAGCAGCGCTCAGGCGCCCCGTTGCTGCGGTGAGACACGCGAAGACCGCGACGCAGGATGCGCACTCACCCGGCGGGACCAAAGTGTGTTGTGACATGAAAACTCCTGTGGGCCCGCTGCGCGTGCAACGGGCCCAGTCCTCAGACAGGTCAGACAGCTGTGGGGGATGGCAGAGCCGCAGCCGTGAGCGTCAGCTCGTGCAACGCCTTCGCGTTCTTCTCCAGCACCGCCTGCGCCTCACTGTCCATAGGGTCGATCAGAACGAGACGGGCCGCCGCATTCAAAGCGCGCAGAAGTTCGACATTCTCCTTCTGAGCCTGGGCAGGAAGACACTTCCACGCGGTGTTCCCCTGCTCAACGGCAACGCGCACTTCCTGCGACTCGCCCTCATCAGTCTGGAACCGCAACCCATAACGGGCCACGAGTACATAAGCGGTGGCAACACAGGCGAGAACCAGAATGTCGAATGCCACCCATACCGGTGTAGACGCTTTGTCCCCGAAAAGGGATCCTGCGACAACGCCAATACCAGCACCGCCCAGTAGGAGAACGAATGCGCCCCCGAAAAGTCCGAGAATAGGGATCGCGAACTCGTCCACCTCACTCCAACTGAACGTCGGAGCGATATGACGAGCCGGATACGCCACTGGCGGAGCCGGTTCGGTGATCACGATGCTCTTTCCCCAACTGGACATCCTGATTCCCCTCAATCGTGTTCGAATAACGAGCCCGACACAGGTGCGCCACCCCGCCTGCATCACAGACAGTCTCCGCCAAGATGCCTTACGAGTAGTCGAGTTCGACGTAATCAATGTCGGTGAACTCGACCTGGAGGCCTGCGGCGGCGACGGCCTGGAGCTCCGCGTGCGTCGCGCCGGCGGCCTGGGCGTCGAAGAGCCGGGCCGCGTACACCGGGGGCAGGTGCTGAGTGATCTGCCGGACCCGCCCGTCGTCGCTGGACCCGGCGGCGGACGCGAAGCCGAACCGGGCGCGCGGGCGCGGCCGTCGGATCTGCCCCGCGAGGTACCGCTCCACGGTCCGCTGCGAGACCCCGAGCAGCTGCGCCGCTTCCCGCGCGATCGGGCAGCTGCGCGACAAGGGGATCATCAGCGAGCGCCAGCGCGAGGGCACGCTACTCATCCACCCTCTACTAGCCAGCCACGAGTCGCTCGCCCCATGACCAACCACATCAAGGCCCCGGACACCCCGTGTGGCCCCATCAACTTCCGCGTCGGCGAGATCCCGCCCGCCTCGCGTACGGGACGGGCGCACGGGTAGCGGCTTCGCCCCGGACCTGGACGGCGGCGGGGACGCGATGGCCCCCGAGGCTCGGCCCGCCCTCCGGCTCGCCAGCTGAACCCGAGCTGCATCCCGCATAGCACGGCGGCGCCCCCGACAAGGAGGGCGCCGCCGTCGTTCCTGGACAGCACGGAGCAGGGTCGGTAGCACCATGAGGCGTTCGAGGGGGTTGAGAGTGGGCCGTGGGTGCGGGAGGGGAGTTGCCAACCATCTGACTTGGTTTGTGGCTGACTTTAAATCTGTGGCCTGCCGTGAAGGTGGGACGTGGTACAGCAGGGCCGGAAGTCCCCAACCATCTGACTTGGTTCGCGACGGACTTTAAAGATCGCGGCGTGTCCGTGCTCCTTGGCTTGGCTGACCCTGGATGATCAGCGCATGAGTGTGGAGTTGCCCGCTGTGCAGTGGGACGAGTTGTGGCTGCCGTTGCGGCCGTACGCGACGAACCGGCTGCAGGAGGGGATCCGGCGGGAGCGGCGGCCGGTGGCGATGACGCGTCGCTATGTGGAGGTGAACCCGTCGGCGCTGAGCAATCTTCTCGTTGTGGATGTGGACCACTCGGATGCGGTGCTGCGGGCGGTGTCGTCGGTGGGGTCACACCCGCTGCCCAACGCGGTCGTGGAGAACCCGGTGAACGGGCATGCTCATGCGGTGTGGGCTCTGGCGGAGGCGGTGACGCGGACCGAGTACGCCAGGCGCAAGCCGCTGGCCTACGCCGCCGCCGTCACCGAGGGGCTGCGCCGGGCACTGGATGGGGATGCGGCGTACTCGGGGCTGATGACGAAGAATCCGCTGCACACCGACTGGAGCACTGAGTGGCTCCATGGCGGTCTTCACACGCTCGGAGGGCTGGAGGAGGCGCTGAGCGGTCATATGCCGCCAGCGCGCTGGCGGGAGACCAAGCGTTTCCGTACCAACATCACAGGGCTGGGGCGTAACTGCTCGATCTTCGAGACGGCCCGGACCTGGGCATATCGCGAGGTTCGCCACCACTTCGGCAGCCCCGACACCCTGCACACCGCCATCCATGCGGAAGTGCACACCCGGAACGCCGAGTTCACGGAGCCGTTGCCGGCCGTGGAGGCGCGTGCGATCGCCAACAGCATCCACCGGTGGATCACGACACGGTCGAGGATGTGGAAGGACGGCGCGGCCGTCTACGAGGCCACCTTCGTCGCCATCCAGTCCGCCCGCGGCAAGAAGAGCGGTACAGCGCGCGCTGCACGCCGGGACGAGCGCGCAGCAGCAATGCTTGAGTACATGAGGGGGACGTCGTGACGCGGGAACCCATGCGTGAGCGCCGTACCGCGACGGCCCGTGAGCTTGCGGACCGGTTCGGAGTGTCCGAGCGGACGGTGCTGCGTATGGTCGCCGAGGAACGCGCGGTGTACGAGGGCCGGTCCCGGCAGCGTCGGGACCAGATCGTCGAGCTGCACCGGCAGGGGCTGAAGGGGTACGAGATCGCGCGTGAGCTGTCTGTCTCCGCCGGCCTGGTGTCCATCCGGCTCAAGGAAGCCCGCTCGGCTGGTATCGATCTCACCCGCTACGCCGCTGCTGGTGATGGGGACGCACCAACCCGCTGTCAGCACAAAAAATCTGCAGGTAGAAGGCCCTGATCGGTAGCACTAGGGGAACCGTTTTGTTCTGGTCCTCTAGAACAAGCGGGGCAGCAAGCCGCAGGTGTCGACCGGAGCAGCGCGGCCCGAGCGCGTGCAGCAACTGACCGTGCTGCACCGGCCTGCTGCAACCCGACGGCCACCACCAGGACCACGAGCAGCACCCCACCGACGGCGGCCACCACCCCCGCTACCCATCGCCGCACCCGCTGCCCACCATGGCGAGCAGCACGGCCAGGAGCAGCGACATCCCGTTGCCGCAGGCCCTAGCCTCACACGTCACGCCTCACAGTGCGCCTCGCCCGCCTGGGGAGACGGGCTGTGTGCCACGTAGGAGCAGCCGGGCTGTCACCGGGTGGCTATCCGAGCCAGACGATGTCCAGTACGGACAGGTGCCGGCGGTGGCGGTTGAGGAAGTAGACGACGCTGAGCTGGCCGACCGAGGCGGCCCGTACGTCCTCGCCCTCCGGATCGTTGGCGTTCCACTGAGGGAATCCCCAGGGGGAGCGGGCCGCGATGTCCAGGACGTCGCGCAGCATTTCCCTGGCGTGGTCGGGGAGGTCGCTGAGCGTCTTGGCCGCCTGCGGGGACAGCCTGGCGGGCCACGGCTCCGTGCTCATGGGCGGGGTCCGAGGATGTCCTCCAGGGCGATGAAGGTGGTGTCGTCCAGGCCGGAGTCGATGAAGGCGTCCACGGCCGGGGCGGTGTCCAGCCGGATCTGCCAGGTGCGGACGACGTCGTGGAGCGGGGTGAGGCTGTAGCTGGCGCGCGAGTCCTCCAGGGCCTTGCCCCAGTCCCGTTCGAAGGCCGGCGCCCAGTCCTCGGCACGGCGGTCGGTACGGATCCGCGCGAGGAGCTGGGCCGCCGCACCGGGGGCCGGTGCCGGAGGCGGCGTGGGGGCGTACTCGGGCTGGGCGCTCATGGGCTCCTCCAGATGGGTCCTGTTCGACACGTTAGCGCCGCCGTCGCCACCACTTGCCGCGTTCTGCCGGAAACGAGCCCCACCCGGCTTTCGGCGGCGTCATCCTTGGCACATGGAGGACTTCGAGTTCGAGTGCTGGGACTGCTGGGAGACCAACTTCATCAAGGGCCGCCCCAAAGGGTTCTGGACCACGACCCACTACGAACTGCCCGGCGAATGGAACTGCTGGTCGTGCGGCGCCGTCAACACCACCCCCGACGACTGACCGGGCAGTGGCCAGAGCCGTTGCGCCGCCACCCACAGGCTGAACTGCCATGGAGCCAAGCCGCCACATCGCAATATACGGAGACGGCGGCGGCCCCAGACAGTCCGTCTGGGGCCGCCGCCGTCTCCGTTCCTAAGCGGCCTTCGGCAGGGCTCCGCTGGCCACGAGCTCCAGCAGATCGTGGTTGAGGATCGTATAGACGCGGTTGGCCCGCCCGTTGCCCGTGGAGGCGAGCACGCCCGCCTTGCGCAAGTAGCGCATGCTCTTCTCGATCGAGGCCAGGCTCACGCCGAGCGCGTCAGCGAGGTGCTTCTGCGTCGGCCCGTGCAGCTGCTCCTCCCGGCCCGGCAGGAGTCGGGCGTCGACCAGGTCGGGGGCCTGGTCGACGAGGTAGTAGATCAGCTGGGCGAGCCGAGCGGCTGCCGGACGGGAATCCAGCCCGTACACGATGTTGTGGACACGAAGCTGGTAGAGCAAGGCCTGGTTCAGCATTCGCTGGACGCTCAGATCCCGCATGGCCCAGCTGCGCAGGACGTCGCGGGAGATCCGGATCGTCCGTGTGACGCACAGGAACTCGACCCACGGGCGCACGAGCGCCGGTCCCGCGAACACGTCGAGGTCGCCGAGCCACCGCTCCGGCCCCCACAGGCGGCCGTCTTCAGCCGCAACGCCGAACACGATGATCTCCACGAAGCTGCGGTCGATCGGTGTGTTGTTGCGGGAGTGCCGGTGGACAGTGCTGCCGGCCGCGAGAGCCGTGGCAGCCTCGATGACGACGCCCTTGGACTGGAAGTACCGCGTCAACCGCACCTGGACGCCGCTGCGGCGCGGGCGGCCTTCGGCGTAGAACTCGCTGGACGTCATGTCAGTTCCCCTCCTCAGCCGCACGGAAGGGACCAGGGGGCACATAAGCCCCAGCCACGGCGGGCGCCAGCTGCTGGGGCTCGGTGAGGAGGCGCACGACGGGCACCATGGCGCCGATCAGCGTGCCCATGGCGAGGACGACGGCCGCGATACGCACCGGTGTCATCTTGAGATGGAAGACCGTGAAGCACACGGTCCCGAAGACGATGAGGAATAACACCGCGATGATCACGAGCACGGCTATGGACATGAAGACCCCTTCAAGGGGGAAGGGGCGGTCGACTGCTCGGCTGTCCATCCCTGGCTAGGGGACGTTCAGCCGAGCCCGGCCGGAGACCGGAGACCGCCAGATGAACTCTTCGGACCTGCAGCACTAGCCGAAGGGCACACCCCCGGAAGGGGAGGTCTCCTGCGACCAGTATCGAATGACTTTACATTCACGGAGCGAGCGGTCATAACTTCCCCTACGCGTAGGGGAATCGTTTGATCACTTAGAGGAACTGCCCCCAGAGCCACCGGACTTCACGAATGTGACTTGCGCCATAATGGAACGCGTGTTTCCGCCTCGCTTATGCCGTAGAAGTACGGCTCTCAGGTCGGCACGGTGCAAAATCACTTTGGTTTACGGCATAACTCGCGAGTAAGAGCGGTTACATAGACGCGTTGGACATGGGCCTTGAACTCGCCCGGACTTCAGCATCATCGGGCCTCCCGGGAGGGTGGCCCCCTTCCGGGGCCCGATGGAAATGCGTCACTGAGGGCCCCACCGACCGGTGGGGCCCTCAGCGTTTTCCCTGCTCAGAGCATCCCAATGGGTGCCACAGCAACAGGCGGCTCGACCTACCCCCGCGCGGGTCAGCAGGCGGCGACTTCTGTGGAACGGCGGACATCCGTTTCCTCCTGGGATGAATGACGGGCGGAGCAACTGGCGCTCGGACCGGGTGGAGACAACCGCGCTCCGCACCCCGGAACGGACCGGCAAGCCCCGCCGGATGGCAAGGCCAGCCGGTGCCTGCGCTGTAAAGGGAAGTCAGCTCTTGGATGACACGCCAAGCACAGGCATGGGCAAGCCGCGCAGTCCGCGTCTCTCCTGTGTCCTTGTTATGTGGGGGTAGAGCTGAGATGTCTCACGCGACTTGCGGTGAACTTCCTGCGGGCGGGGAAGCGGGCATGCCTGCATGCGGGCTGCACAGACCTGCTGAGGCTGCAGCCGATCCATGCAGCAGCTGTGCATGGATCTCGAACTTCTGGGGGAGTTCGAGGCCCGCCTTGACCGCGGTGCCCAGGAGCCAGGACACGACGCCGATCTTCAGGTGTTCGGCGATGTTGGTGATGAAGAGGTTGAGGCCGGCGCCGACGGCCTTGACCAGGTTGCCGAGGAACCCGATGGGGTCCTTGAGGATCTTCATGATCGCGGAGCCGGCCTTGGCGAGGATGCCGAGCAGGAGGTTCTTCAGCTCGTCGATCTTGTTCAGCGCCGCGGTGTACTTGTTGGCGAGGTCCTGGACCAGCTGTTCGGACTTCTCGTCGACCGTGGCTTCCAGGTCCTCGAACTTCCCGGCGAAGTCCTTCGCCGCTTCCTCGCCGAACTGCTTGAGGTCCGCGGGGAGTTTGTCGACCTCCGCCTTGAGTTCGGTGCGGCCCGTCGCGATGCGGGCCTTCGCCCTGCCCAGTTCCGTACCGATGAGGTCGGCGACGGCGGAGATCACCGTCTGCATCTGGGACACGTAGAGCTTGCGGGCGTCCTGGTAGAGGTTGTTCGCCTCCTTCGGCAGACCCGCGAACTTGTCCTTCACCCAGCGGGTGGCTCTGTCGATGCCCAAGAGCAGCGTTTCTCGGGCAGCTCGGGAGGCTCGAACGCCTGGCGGCGGGCCGGGATCTCGATGAGATGGACGGCACTCCGCGGCGTGGGCCTGAGCCGTCCGCCGTTGACATCGGGACGGGTCAAAGACAAAGACGCTGGCTACGGGGCCAGGTGGCGCGGTGGTGTGGCCCCGTCGCCGACAAGCAGACCTCGGTCAGAGGCGCCTCCCGTACTCGTCGATATCGAGGTCCGGGCCCGGCGAGCGCCTCCCAAAGCCGTCGAGAAGTGACTTCGCGAGTGGTCGATAAAGCCACAGCGGGCCTTGCCCGTCCAGCCCGAGTAGCGCTTGTCCTTGTACTTCTTCATCCGGCGTTTGTGGTCCGCCGTGAACGCGTCCCGGGCCGCCTT
>NZ_JBEOZE010000063.1:0-10107 GCF_040297465.1 Streptomyces sp. NPDC001787 | reverse complement strand
AACCACAGCCCGGGTGTTCTCCCGAAACCTGCTGACTGCCGCCGACCAGATCCCCTCTCCGGCCGGCACGGCCCACTCCAGTTCCCCGTCCTGGCTCCCGCCGTCGCCGGGCAGTTCCTCGCCCAGAGCATGGGCAATCGCCTCCCCTTCAGCGGCAGGCATCCCGAGGAGCAGTGCTGCCGCCTGCCGAAGAGCTCGTAACACGATCTTGTTGAAGTGTGCTGTTGGGGCGTAACCGGTGTGACGATTCGGCCGTTCGTGAGGGTGTGGGTACTCGACCGTGGATCGTGGACGATGATTTGTGGGCGCTGATCGAGCCGTTGTTGCCGCCTTGGCCGGAACGAGCCCCGGAGCCAAGGCCGGTGTCGGACCGGCTCTGCCTCCAGGGCATTCTGTTCGTCCTCTACAACGACATGGCCTGGCAACTCCTGCCCCTGGAGCTGGGGTTCGGCTCGGGCCAGACGTGCTGGCGTCGCTTGGACCGGTGGCAGAGGGCAGGGGTGTTCGACCGGCTGCACCAGGTCATGCTCGCCGAGCTGAACGCGGCCGGCGAGCTCGACTGGTCACGGGCTTGCGTGGACGGCTCCCACATCCGCGCGAAAAAGGGGGCGCCGACACCGGTCCGTCGCCGGTCGACCGGCGGAAAACGGGCAGCAAACACCACCTGATCTGCGACGGACGCGGCACCCCGCTCAAAGTCATCACCACCTCGGCCAACGTCAACGACGTCACCCAGACTCTCGCCCTGGTCAACGGCATCCCACCCGTCGCCGGCCGCCCCGGGCGGCCTCGCCGCAGGCCCGAAGCCCTGCTCGGCAACAAGGGCTACGACTCCACCGCCCACCGCGACGAGCTGCGTCGCCGACGGATTCTGCCCGTCATCTCCCGCAAGGGATCACCCAACATCAAGGGCATCGGCAAGCTCCGCTATGCCGTCGAGCAAACCTTCGCCCTGCTTCACCACTTCAAACGCCTCGCCGTCCGTTGGGAGCGCCGCACCGAACTCCACGACGCCTTCGTCTCCCTCGCCTGCAGCCTCATCTGCTGGAGACGCCTCAAGAGATCCCGCTCATGATCGTGTTACGAGCTCTTAGCGCCGACGTGGTGGTAGCGGACGCCTCAACGGGCAGGCAGTTGGATCGGATGTCCTACCCCGATGGATACGTGGTGGACGGCCTATCCCTGTCACCCGACGGCCAGTACCTGTCCGTCTCGCTGGTAGAGGCCGGCGCCGGCGCGACACGTCACAAGGTTGAGGTGCGCGATGTCCGGAAACGCAAGAAGATTGCCGAGTACAAGGACCAGGAAGGCCGCGGCGTCTTCAGCCCGGACAGCCGTGTGTACATTTCCCCGCAGGGTGAGGTGCGCGACCTGACAACCGGTGATACTCACACATCCGACTTCGGCCACGGCAGCACCACCGAACTCGCCTTTTCACCAGATGGTACCCGCCTGGCCGTACTGAAGTCGGACGGCTGGGTTGAGGTGTGGGATGGGGAGGTGCGTGAACGCATCGCGCGCATGCCGGGTATCACCATCCAGGGTGAATCTCACTTTGGCTCCACTGTGGAACACCTGACCTTCTCTGAGGACGGGAGCCTGCTCGCGACATCTGTCGGCGGTCGGGCCGTGCAGCTCTGGGACGTCGACGAACGGGTGTCCCTGGGGCAGCCGCTTACTTTGACCGCACAGCACGTTGACGCGATGGCCTTCGACGGCGAGGTCCTGCGTTCTCTTAGCGGCGACAAGGTTCACACGCTCGACCTGAAACCCGAGCATTTGGCCGATCAAGTGTGCAAACGCGTGGGTCGCGAGCTCACCCGCAAGGAATGGCAGACATTCGTACCGGACGCCGAGTACCGCAAGGTCTGCTGACGCACGGCTGCCTCACCGCGCAGCGCACCGTGTGGCCGCTGGAGGCGTTCTATGTCCACGGCGACGATGTCGCCGTGGTGGAGACGCTGACGGCGGAGATCAAGGTGAAGCAGCCGCGCGAGCTCGCCGACTACGCGAAGGCATTCACCGGCCTCGCGGAGATGGCCGTGTACGGCGACGCCGCCCGCGCCCTCATCGAGGACGCGATCGACGCCCTGGGGTGAAGTTCCGCAATTTTCCGCCACCTCGTTGAGGACGGAGCGGCGGCCTCCGTAGCGTCGAACGACACCGACGCACCAGCAACGGAGGCGGTGCCCATGAGCGCACCCACACCGGAAGGCCCCGGCCTCCAGCCGCCCGACTACGGCTGACCTTCCCCCGCGCCGATCTCGGCTACTCCCGCTTCCTTGCCGTTCAGGCCCCGGACACCAGCATCGGCGGCCCCGCCCAGGACGACGACGCGGCGGGCGCTCGATGAGCGAAACCCACGTCGTACCCTACGACCGCCTCGGGCTGATCGAGGCCGAACTCCCGCTGGACCGCGCCCCCTACGAGGCACTCGTCACCGCGGTGTTCGCACGGACGGACCCGGACCTCGACCCCCGCGATTATGAGCAGATCGCCCTCCAGCTCACCGGGCACGCCCGCGCCGTGGCCTCCGACGTCCGCCGCCACGCCGACGCCCTGCCCAAGAGCGACGGCCGGGGCGCCCTCGCCGAAGTCGTCCTCCGTGAAGCCGATGGCCGCCTGTCCGCACCGTTCAAGGGCGCCGCGTGCTGCGCCCAGAACCGTGCCCATCTCGTACGGGCCCTCTACATGCGGCTGGACCGCCTCACCGAACCCCTCCCGCCACGTATCCCATAGGGGGAACACCCCCGGATTCCCGTGCCATACACTCCCGTGCTCCACCGCTCGACGTAGGCCCTTGAGAAGCATCGCTTTCACGGCCCGTTTCTGGCCGGCGCCCAACGAGCCGCGGCGGTCTCGCGCCGTGACCTCCTGCTGCTGCCTGACGGCCGCAGGGGATGCCCCGTTCTGAAGCACGGCATCGTCGGTGCTGGCACGCTCCGTAGGTTCCAAGCCACGCGACCGCTTGGGACCAAAGGTCTGCGTTGGTGTAAATGCCCGGCCGGAGCTCAGGGGCGGGGGTGGTCGGTGAGCCATTGCTGGAGTTCGCGGTGGCGGAACTGGTAGCCGGGCCCGCTGTAGCGCAGGAGTCCGGCGGTGACGGCCCAGTCGAGGAAGACAGTGAGGCGGAAGGGCAGCTTGCCGCGTGAGCACAGCAAGAACACCCCGTACCGTCGCGCCGCGCTGGCGAACCCGCTAGCGAGCCCGACCACAAGTCCAACCATCCACCCGGCCGTGAATCCAAGCACGAGTGTGTCCTTGAGTCTGCTCGTGAGCCCGACTAGGAGTCCGCCCAGACATCCAGCTAGCAGTCCGGCCAAGGGCCCGATCAAGAGTCCGTAGATCATATCGTCGCGGATAATGTCCCGAGGGTTGGACACGGTGGTTGGTTCCCCTGTGAGCCCACGCATGATTCCACCCGCGAGCCCGCCGGCCAGCCCAATCCCGAGCCAGAGCGAAGGCCCTTCGACGAGCCCGAGCCCGGTATCGAGCCCGAGGTTGAGCCCGAGGACGACCACAAACGCAACTGTGAACCAGATCTTGAACCAGGCCTTGAATCCGTCTGCGAACCCACCTCCCAGCCCGCCCATGAATCCGCCGACGAGGCTGGTTCCGATGCCCAGGCCAAGCCCGAGCCAGAGCCCGAGCCAGAGGCCGAACACGAACACGGTGTCCGGGCTCTGGCTCGGGAGTTCGGACATGATGCTGTTCACGAGGCCGTTCATGAGGCCGCCTCTGAGGCCGGTTGTGAAGCCGGTTGTGAATCCGATCGTGAAGCCGGTCGCGAAGCCGGTCGCGAAGCCGACGGCGAACCAGCTCTTGGATCCGGCCCAAAACCTGGCTTTGAAGCCGTCCTGGAGTGTTCCCCGGTTGATGCGGAGACGGTTGGGTCTGGGCGTTGGACGGAAGGCGACCACAGAGACGGCAGCGAACACGTGCAAGACGATGCCGGTGCCTATGCCGCCCCCGAGGAGATTTCTATGGAGAAACGGAAGAAAGGTGAAGGAGAAAGCGGCGGTGAGGGCGAGGGCGAGGGTAACGGTGGTGAGGGCGAGGTCGGTGATGCGGACGCGGATGGTGCCGGCGAGGGTCCAGAGTTGGTGGAGGGCGATATCGGTGGCTGGGGTGTTTGTGGTGGTGCCGACGAGGTGACCAGTGAGGTGGTGGAGCCAACTGTGGACGTCTTCGGGCCGGTAGCGGTGGGGGTTGGGGGTGTTGGCGATGGTGGCGGGGATGTAGCGGGCCAGGAGATGCTGGTCGAGATCACGCCCTTCGGTGTGGTGGAGGAGTTCTGAGGGGTTGCCGTCGCGGTGGTAGACGGTGGCGGTCAGACACAGTCGCCAGGGCGTTGAAAGGATGGTGGCGAGTAGGCCGGCGGGCTGGGTGTCGAGGTGGTCGATCAGCGGCTGCCAACGGGGTATGTCCAGGGCCCGGTCACGGAGGTAGGCAACGGTGCGGCGGGTGTCGATGGGGGCAATGGCGACGCGGGCGGCATCGATCAGCCGGGATAGAGGGGCGAGAGCGTCGTAGTGGCCGGTGCGGCAGGTCAGTACGAGAGGGCCTGCCTCCCGGCCGTCCTGGTAGGCGTTGAGAGCCTCCAGAACCTTGCGAGCGCGGGGCGCGTCGGGGTTGGGGGCGCCATCCGCGAGCAGGGGGTCCATCTCGTCCAGCCCGTCCAGGACCGGCAGCACCATCCCGTGAGCGACCAGTCCGGCAGCCATGCCGGCAGGCCATTTGTAGGCGTCGGTCAGACGCTGCACCAGCAGGGCGGCCAGGGGCTGGTCCGTGTTCCACTGGGCCAGTGGGATCCGGACCGGGACGGGATCACCCTCGGCACGGTGGTCGATGAGGGCGAGCATGAGTTCCAGGGCCAGGACAGTCTTCCCCGCCCCGGCAGCCCCGGTGACGACCAGACGCCGGGGCTGGGTGGAGCGGTAGTACTCCAGGACATCGGGCAGGGTAGCGGGACCGTCAGCGAACGTACGCCCGGCCGGCGGAGCCGCCGCGCCCCGCGCGGCCGCGGACTGCAGAACATAGGTGAGATTGATGCGACGGGTGTCTGCACCGAGCAACTGCGACCGCACCGGGCTCTCGCTCTCCCTGACCTGCCGGGCGAGCCGTCCGGCACGACTACGCGCGACCTCAACACTGTTGTCCTCGACCGGCTTACGCAACGCCACGACCGCGACCGCCAGACTGGTCACAGCGATCGGCACACCAATAAGAGTCGCAACATCAGCGGGCTTAAGCTCACGCCCACTGGCGATGCTCCATACGGCGAAAGTCACGCCCGCTACGACCAACACCGCACAAGCAACGCGCACGGCCTGCCACTTACGCCGATCGCGGCGCTCCCCCAATGCGAGCATCACCCGATCATGCCGCCTCGCCGGACACATCGTGACCCGTTCGGCTCGCTTCATGAACGCCACCCACACCCTGGACCGCAGCTACCCAGCTTGTTCTTTTCCTTCTGGCTCTCGAACGCTGCCTCGTACTGGGTCGCTCACCTGGGGGTTCGACGGACGTGGGGCGGCCTTCGTCTGATCATGTGCTCCGACCAGGATGCACGTGATCACGACGAAGGCCGTGAGGCGAGTCTGCTGCCTGATGCCGTCCGGCGGGAAATGTTCGGGGAAGCGTCACGCTTCCGGAGCGAGTTGCACGAGTGTCTGACCGGCCAGCGCGACGAGTTGTTCGAGTTGGTGGATGCGGTGCTGTGTGCGGACGGCCCGGTGAGGTCCCCGGTGGACCTGACGCTGCTGCCTGAGCATCGACGCGGGCACGGAGCGATGTACGGAGGCTTGAACCGCGGCCGCATCGACGTCGACCGGCTGCGAACGGTGCTGGCCGGGCTGCCGTTGCCGCGGTTCGAGGGCAGGCTCCTGGTCTTGGCGATCGATGTGTCGCCGTGGTTCCGCTCGGACGCGCCGTGCTCAGCGGACCGGCTGCGAGGCGTCGTCAAGCGGCTCATCGCCACAGGCCAGTGGCAGGCCGGGGACCCTGGCATCATGATCGTCATGGACGCTGGCTACGATGTCACCCGCCTGGCCCGGGTCCTGCGCGACCTGCCCGTCGAGCTGGTCGGGCGGGTCCGCTCCGACTGCGTCATGCGCCTGCCGAAACCACCCCGCGTCCACGACCCGAAAGGCGGGCGGCCGCCCAAGCACGGCCCGGAGTTCCGCTTCACCAAACCGGAGACCTGGCCCGAGCCGACGATCACCACCGTCACCGACACGAGCAACTACGGCAAAGCGGAAACCCAGGCATGGAACCGGGTCCGCCCCCGGCTCACCCACCGCTCCTCATGGCTCGACCATGACGGCGAACTACCCATGATCGAGGGCATGTTGACACGACTGAAGGTTGAGCAACTGTCGAAGGAACGAGACGCCCCGCCGGTCTGGTTATTGTCCTCGAAGACGGCCTGGTTCGGCGCACGCCTGCCCACCCGGACCGAGGCGATGGAGGCCACCGCCGGTGCCCGCGCCCACTGCGACTACGCGGTGGGCGACACCTGCCCCGTGCTGGAGCCCGGGCGTTCGTCGGCCGACGTGCACCACTTGGTGGGCAACGTCCAGATCTAGTGCGGCGACGGCCCCTGAACTCGCCCCCAACGCCACCGCTCAGCGACACCTGTTCGGGGCCGCGTGGCACACGCCGGGCACCCCCGACGCCATCAGCGCGGTGCGCTCGCGCTACCTGCTGGGCTTCTCACGCGGGGTCGGCATCCGGCCCGTACGCGATGAGCGGACCTCGGCGTCCACCGGACTCGGAGGGGGGCCGGTGCCGTGCCGGGGCAGGTCATGTGACGGAAGCGCGGCTCAGCCCGTAGGCGGCAGCGCCGATCACAAGGACGGCTGCGCCGTTCAGGACCGAGGACAGCGGGAGGGCAAAGGCCAGGATGAGGCAGCCGGCCAGGCCGACGGCGGGGATGATCCGAGCCGGGCGGCACTCTGCGGGGGTCAGGGTCCAGGCGGAGGCGTTGGCGATGGCGTAGTAGGCGAGGACGCCGAAGGAGGAGAATCCGATCGCCCCGCGCACATCCGCAGTCGCGGACACGATGGCGACGACGGCGCCGACGAGGAGTTCGGCCCGGTGGGGGACCTTGAACTTCGGATGGACGGCGGCCAGGGCGTGCGGCAGGTGGTGGTCACGGGCCATGGCCAGGGTGGTGCGGGAGACGCCGAGGATCAGAGCGAGCAGGGAGCCGAGTGCGGCGACCGCCGCGCCGACGCGTACAACGGGCGAGAGCCAGTCGGCTCCCGCCGCCCGTGCCGCGTCCGTCAGCGGCGCGTCCGCTTCGGCGAGGCCGCCGGGGCCGAGCACGAGCAGGACGCATACCGCGACGGTCGCGTAGACGACGAGGGTGATACCGAGCGCGATCGGGATGGCGCGGGGGATGGTGCGGGCCGGGTCTCGGACCTCCTCGCCGAGGGTAGCGATGCGGGCGTAGCCGGCGAACGCGAAGAACAGCAGCCCCGCCGCCTGGAGTACGCCGCCGAAGGTGGCGTCGGAGCCCGCGTCGAGGCGGGCCGGCTCCACGGCGCTGGAGGTGAGAGAGGCGATCACGACGGCCGCCCCACGTCCGGCGAACCCTCAGGTGGGCAACTCAGTTCGAGGCCCATTTCGACACCGGACCCTCCGCGATACCAATAGCTGAGGACGACGTCAGCCAGCAAACCGGCCGAAACCCTGGGCGCCCACCGCGCCTTGCACGAATCGCCGAATGTGCGTACGCACGGTGTCAGGCTGCTCCAGCCAGGGCTCGTGCCCAGCGCCGTCGATCCGCCTCAGCGGAAGATCGAGCCGGAGCGCGAGTGATTCAAGGGCCGACACAGGGCGGGGATCGTCGGCCCCACCAAGGAGCTCCGTTCGCCGGGGCAGGCACGCGCGCAACTCGGCAAGATGATCATCGAGCGGGTCCGCGCGTCCTTGCCTGCCAAGTTCACCATTCATAGTCCAGTTGACGGGGCGACGATGTCGGCCGCTCTGCGCGGCCCAGTACCACCCGCGTTCGGGATCGGCGTGGTCGGTGAACCAGGCCAGCGTGAGCAGCTCGACTTCCTGTTCCTCCGTGCGGTCCGGCAATTCCTCCAAAGCGCGGAGCCGCTCCTGCTGTGCTGCGGACATACGGCGATCGCGCTCCGCTCGGTCCCCTGAGCGCCAATCACCGACGAACGGCCCGCACATCAGCAGCATCGCAGCAACCCGGTCACGGTGCGCCAGGCAGAACCGGCTCGCCAGGTCGGTGCCATAGGAATGCCCAATCAGCACGGCCTTGGACACGCCCCATACGTCGAGCAGCTCGGCCAGATCGTCGACATGCCGGGCGAGGGAATGGCGCCCCCGCCACGGCGACCGGCCCGTGCCACGCTGGTCGTACCGGTACACGGGCGCAAGGTCCGCGACCATGGCGGCGACATCGCCCAAGTAGTCCGGCAGACCCGGACCGCCATGGAGCATGACTACGGGCGGCTGCCGGGTGGTGTCTCCCAGCGCTGTCCAGCGCAACTGCGCCTCGTCCGTCAACGACACGAGGCCCTGCGTCTCCAACAAGGTCACTGCGGAGAACCTACCGGTCTCGCTGAGTCCCTGCCAAAGGTTAAAGAGCTTCCCAATAGAGATGTCAAGCCGCCGGCGTGACTGATGGTGCGGGTTGGTAGCACGCTCCGTCGCGGAGCATGGCCCAGAGAACGTTGGCCCAGCGGCGGGCGAGAGAGAGCACTGCTTGCTTGTGACCCTTCCCCTCGTTGCGCTTGCGTTGGTAGTACGTCCGCGACGCGGCGCATGTCCTGAGGCCGGCCATGGAGGAGAGGTTGAAGGCCCGCAGCAGGCCACGGTGGTAGCGGCGGTGGCGCCGCATATTGCCGCTGACGCGTCCGGAATCTCGTGGCACGGGGGCCTGGCCGGCGAAGCCGGCCAGGCGGTCTGGTGTGCTGAACGCGTCCATGTCGCAGCCGGTCGCGGCGATGAACTCGGCGCCGAGCAGGGCGCCCATCCCGGGCAGGCTGCGGATCACCTCGGCGTGCGGATGTTCGCGGAACCGTGCCTCGATGAGAGCGTCGAGCTCGGAGATCTCCTCGTCGAGGGCAATGCCCCCTTCGCGGGACGGGCCACCATGGCGGCGGCCAGCATCTCGCCCGGCAGAGACGTCTGCTGGCCAACGGCAGCTCCGGCGCCTTACGGCACATACGAAGCCCGGGGCGCGTACAGGCGGGCTGGGCGATGAGGGCTCACTCGTTCGTGGTGAGCGCCCCGAGAATGACGGATACTGGTGGCCGGTGCGGGTGGCACGGTTGGGGCACGCGGCTTCGGAGGTCAGGTACGGCGTCGCCAGCCGCGGATTCCTCCGCCGCCGGCCCGGCCGTCATCCCGTGCGGCAGCGTCCCCGTCGGCGGTGGTGCGCGGGCGGTGGTTCAGGCAGGGGCGGCATTCGCCGCCGGGTGTGGGCCGCCCCTTTTTTCGATCACGTGTGTCCGGCGGATGCAACCCTTGGCCGGATCCGGCTGTCTGTACGAAAGCAGATCAACTGCATTCGAACACGCAGTGACCATCGGGGGAACATGCCCGGGACGTTCCCGCGCTCTCTCCCTTAGGAGTCCCGCGTGGCAGCCCGCACCCTCGATACACGCCTGGTCCTCGCCATCACCGTGGCATCCGCCGTCGCCAGCCTGCCCCACGTCGCCCATGCGGCCGTGCCGTCCGGCCCCGTACATGCGACGACCGCCCCCGCCGGGCCGCAAGACGACTTCAACGGTGACGGGTACGGTGATCTGGCGTTCTCGGCGCCCGGGGCGACGGTCAACGGTTTCGCCGGTGCCGGATTCGCCGGAGTGGTCTACGGGTCGAGCAGTGGCCTGAAGACCGCCACCAAGCAGGTCCTCACCCAGGACTCGGCCGGCATCCCCGATGTCGCGGAGACCGGGGACAGGTTCAGCAGCACGCTCGTTGTCGTAGCTTGAGCCGACCCTTCCCATGCTCCTGCGGATGCCGTACCGGTCGCAGACCTGGGCGAACGCGGCGGACGTATCGATCCGCGGTCCGCGTGGAAGATCACTCCGGCGGCTTGCCCGCCGCGGGCCGCGACCGCGGCCCGGAGCG
>NZ_JBEOZE010000062.1:0-11523 GCF_040297465.1 Streptomyces sp. NPDC001787 | reverse complement strand
CAACCACCGTGTTCCACGCCTCGTCGTCGCTGAAGTCGGTCCTGATGACGAGAACGTCGAGCAAGTCGCGTCCGATCTCAGGCAGCACTCGCTCACGATTCTCCGGCAACGTCATGCCCAGGACTCTCCCACCCCGCACTGACAACCAGCTCCTGCGGGAGTGATCCAGAAGAAACGTCCTAGGCGATGCACGATTCCGTCGGACGTGGTGCACCATATGTGCTCGGTTGGCCTGGCCCCGGCGCTGCGGTCCTGTCGGCCCCATCCGGCGGGCGGTGTCTCCTCAATGACCCTCAGGACTGTGGCGTGGTGGTCCGGGTCGACGTGGGCGGTGCGGGTGTTCCGGCAGGTCCACCAGTAGTTTCGGACCGGCTGCCCGGACAGGCCCCACTGGACGAGTGTGTACTCTTCGCCCTGAGCGAAGCGCCAGAGGTCGGGCGGTTCCTCGGCCACGGCTGCGACTCGGGCTGGCATGCTTTCCTGGACCACCCTTACCAGGGGCCGCCTCAGTCTCGAACAGCTCCACTGCGGCACTGCCTGTACCGGTTGCTCCGCGCCCAGGACCGTGAACCCGGGGTCGGCGAACAGGTGACCGGCGAGCACCACCTGGTCCTCTCCGTTCTCACCGAGCAGGTTGTCGCCCTGCCTGGACAGGGTGACAACCTGCCACCGCGCTCCGCCGAAACGAACCTGGGCCCCGAACTCCACCACCGGCTGCCCCGCCCGTCGCTTAGGGACATGCCCATGTCCTCAGCATCTGAGGCGCTCCTGGGGCGCTTACAGGCCCAGCTCGGCGGTGAACTCGCCCGCCTCGAGGATCTGCTTGACCGTCGTCAGGTAGCGGGCCGCGTCGGCGCCGTCCACCAGGCGGTGGTCGTAGGAGAGCGTCACGTAGGTCATGTCGCGCACGGCGATCGTGTCACCGAGCTCTGGGGCGGAGATGACGACCGGGCGCCTGACCGTGGCGCCGATGCCCAGGATGGCTACCTGGTTCGGCGGGACGATGACCGTGTCGAACAGTGCACCGCGCGACCCCGTGTTGGAGATCGTGAAGGTGGCGTCCGCCAGGTCGTCCGGGGCGATCTTGTTCGTGCGGACCTTGTCGGCCAGCTCGGCGGTCCGCTTGGCGATACCCGCGATGTTCAGGTCACCCGCGCCCTTGATGACCGGGGTCATCAGGCCCTTCTCCGAGTCGACGGCTATGCCGACGTTCTCCGAATCGAAGTAGGTGATCGTGCCCTCGTCGTGGTTCAGGCGGGCGTTGATGACCGGGTGGGCCTTCAGTGCCTGGACGGCGGCCTTGACGAAGAACGGCATCGGGGAGAGCTTGACGCCCTCGCGGGCGGCGAAGCCGCCCTTGGCCTTGGCACGGAGCTTCATCAGCTTCGTGATGTCGACCGCGATGACCGAGGACAGCTGGGCCTGCTCGTGCAGCGCCTTGTGCATGCCATCCGCGATGGCCTTGCGGATGCGCGGCAGTTTGACCGTCTGGCCACGCAGCGGGGAGGCCTCCAGGACTGGGGCCTTCGGCGCGGCGGCCGGGCCGGCAGCGGTAGTCTTCGCGGCCTCGGCGGCGGCGATGACGTCCTGCTTGTGGATGCGGCCACCGACACCGGTGCCGTTGACGGTGGACAGGTCCACGCCGTTCTCCGACGCGAGCTTGCGTACCAGTGGGGTTACGTAGGCGCTGTCGTCCGCGGGGGACACGGCGGTCGGCCCGGGGGCCGGAGCCGGGGCGGCGGGAGCCGCAGGGGCAGCCGGAGCCGGGGCAGAGGGTTCGGCCGGAGCGGCAGTGGCCGGAGCGACACCGGGAGCACCGATGACGGCGAGCTTCGTGCCGACCTCGGCCGTCTCGTCCTCATAGACGGTGATCTCCAGGAGAACACCAGCGACGGGCGAGGGGATCTCGGT
The DNA here is from genome assembly GCF_040297465.1 of Streptomyces sp. NPDC001787. NCBI lineage: Bacteria > Bacillati > Actinomycetota > Actinomycetes > Kitasatosporales > Streptomycetaceae > Streptomyces > Streptomyces sp. NPDC001787. The sequence goes on along the minus strand of NZ_JBEOZE010000062.1, from coordinate 9,612 downwards.
GTCGACTTTGTCGGTGGAGACCTCGAGCAGCGGCTCGTCCTCGGCGACCTCCTCACCGACGGTCTTCAGCCAGCGGGTGATGGTGCCCTCAGTGACCGACTCGCCGAGCGCGGGCAGGGTTACGGAGACAGACATGCGGTTCATCCCTTCCCGGTCAGGCCGTAGCGCTGAGTGGCGGCTTCGGGCACGTTCGGCTTCACGTCGCCGCGGGCGGCGAGCGTGCGCAGGGTGTGTACGACGATGGACTCGGCGTCGACACCGAAGTGGCGGCGTGCGTTGGCCCGGTTGTCGGAGAGACCGAAGCCGTCGGTGCCCATGGAGGTCCACTGCTGCCGCACCCAGGGAGCGATCTGGTCCGGGACGGCGCGCATCCAGTCGGACACGGCGACGACCGGCCCCGGTGCGTCGGTCAGCACTTCGGTGACGTACGGGGTACGTCCTTGGGCCTCGGCTTCCATGGCGTCGCGGCGCAGCAATGTCCAGGAGGGGGCCGACCACACGTCGGCGGCTACGTTCCAGTCCGCGGCGAGCAGCTCCTGAGCCTGGAGGATCCAGTGGATCGCAGTGCCGGAGGCGAGCAGTTGCAGGCGTGGGGCGTCCGCGGTGGCGGTGTCGGCGGGCCGGTAGCGGTACAGGCCGCGCAGGATGCCTTCCTCGATTCCCGCTGCCTGTGGCATCGGCGGCTGGATCTTGGTCTCGTTGTAGACGGTGAGGTAGTAGAAGACGTCCTCAGGGGTCTCACCGTGCATACGCCGGAGCCCCTCGCGGACTATCACGCCGACCTCGTAGGCGAAGGCGGGGTCGTAAGGGAGGCATGCGGGGTTGGTGGAGGCGATGAGGTGCGAGTGGCCGTCGGCGTGCTGGAGGCCCTCGCCCGTCATGGTGGTGCGACCTGCCGTGGCGCCGACGACGAATCCACGGCCCAGCTGATCGGCCAGGGCCCAGAACTGATCAGCTGTGCGCTGCCAGCCGAACATCGAGTAGAAGATGTAGAAGGGGATCACCGGCTCGCCGTGCGTGGCGTACGAGGTCGCGGCGGCGGTGAAGGAAGCGAGGGAACCGGCCTCCGTGATGCCCTCGTTGAGAATCTGCCCGCTGGTGGACTCCTTGTAGTAGAGGAGCTGGTCGCGGTCGACGGGCTCGTACGTCTGGCCCTTGGGGGAGTAGATCCCGGCGGACGGGAACAGCGACTCCATGCCGAAGGTGCGAGCTTCGTCCGGAACGACCGGTACCCAGCGCGGGCCTGTCTCCTTCTCTCGCATCAGATCCTTGACCAGGCGGACGAAGGCCGTGGTGGTGGCGATCTCCTGGGTGCCCGAGCCCTTGGCGAGCGCGGCGAACGGCTTGTCAGCGGGGGCTGGGAGCGGCCGGGCGACGACTCTGCGGGCCGGGGCCGGACCGCCGAGCGCACGGCGGTGCTCCTGAAGGTAGGCAACCTCCTCGGAGTCGGCTCCCGGATGTGCGTACGGGACCAGGCCCTCACCCAACCGGGTGTCGGGGATGGGCAGCTCAAGGAGGTCGCGCATGACGCGGAACTCCTTGCCGGACAGCTTCTTCATCTGATGGTTGGCGTTGCGCGACTCGAAGCCGGGGCCGAGCGTCCAGCCTTTGACCGTCTGGACCATGACGACGGTGGGAGCCCCACGATGCTCGAGCGCGGCCCGGTAGGCAGCGTGGATCTTGCGCGGTTCGTGTCCCCCGCGCGAGGTGCCGACGATCCGGGCGAGGTCCTCGTCGCTGTAGGGGCGGGCCAGTCCGGCGAGCGCGCCGGTGAACAGACGCTCGCGAATGTACGCACCGTCGCGGGCGGCGAAGGTTTGCAACTGCCCGTCGGGCAGGGTGTCGAGAGCGTTGAGAAGCAGCCCGTCGGCGTCGGCGGCAAGCAGGCCGTCCCACTCCACGCCCCAGGGCACCTTGACGACGTTCCAGCCGGTCGCGCGGAACCGGGCCTCCAGCTCCTGCATGATCTTGAAGTTGCCGCGTACCGGGCCGTCGAGGCGCTGCAGGTTGCAGTTGACGACGAAGGTGAGGTTGTCGAGTTCCTCGCGGACGGCGAGAGCGAGAGCGGCCATGGACTCCGGCTCGTCCATCTCGCCGTCGCCCAGGAACGCCCACACATGGCTGTGGCTGGTGTCCTTGATCCCGCGGTGATGCAGGTAGCGGTTGAAGCGCGCCTGATAGATCGCCGAGAGCGGGCCGAGCCCCATGGAAACGGTGGGGAACTCCCACAGCCAGGGCAGCCGCCGCGGGTGCGGGTAGGACGGCAGACCGCCGCCACCCGCCTCCATTCGGAATCGGTCCAACTCGGTTTCGTTCAGGCGTCCTTCGAGGAAGGCGCGGGCATAGACACCCGGGGAGGCATGGCCCTGGATGTAGAGCTGATCGCCGCTGCCGTCGGCATCCTTGCCCTTGAAGAAGTGCTGGAAGCCGACTTCGTAGAGCCAAGCGGCCGATGCGTAGGTGGCCATGTGTCCGCCCAGGCCGCCGCGTTCGTTGCCGCGGGTGACCATGACTGCGGCGTTCCACCGGTTCCACGCCGTGATCCGCGCTTCCATCGCCTCGTCGCCGGGATAGGCCGGCTCAGCGGAGGTCGGGATCGTGTTGACGTACGGAGTCACGGACTGCGGCGGCAGAGGTACTCCCGCCTGGCGCGCGTGGTCGACGACTCGCTGCAGCAGTCGCCCTGTGCGCTGCGGACCGACGGCGCCGACCGCACCGTCCACAGAAGCGAGCCATTCGGCCACTTCCTGAGGATCGGGTTCGGGCAGTTGGTCCAACTGGTGGTTCAAGGACATGGGATCACCCTTCTGTGACGCGGGCCGAACGGAACCGGACCGGCCTTTGGAAGCCGGTTGTTTGGTGGAACCGGCCGGCCGTGGTCGTCGAACCCTTGCGCCCAATCTTCCTTACTGTGGAAGATCGATTTCTTTCTGCGGAAACTACGTGCTGTCAGGTCGCGCGATTAACCGCACTGATCAGAAATGTTCAATGATCGATCAAATGGCTGTATGCATCACCGTTGTTAGGCCAGTTCGTCGGCGGTGCGCAGGATTGTCTCCCACGCGTTCGGATCGTCTCGAGTGATCGTCGGGAAGCCGGTTCCGTAGTCTCCGTGCCAGGTCGCCTCGACGCCGGGATTGGCCCACTCGCGACCGTCGGACGCGAAGACGTGCGGGCTGCACCGAACTTGGTGGCGGCGGGCGCATTCGAAGTCGAGCGTCACGAGGCGACGGGCACGACCGTCGTCCAGGCCTGCCGCGATCAGCTCTTCACGCACTTCGGGCGTTTCGCGAGCAAGAGCGAGGATCTCCGAGTGGGCACCGATGGGCCTGCTGTGGGCCCAGAACGCCCGGCGTATGGCCAGGTCGAGCGCCTCAGCCGCCGCAGGCCCCTGCTCCTTGGCCAACTGCACTGCCTCCAGGGCGAACAGTGAGCTGGACGGGAACTTCCAGTCGGGTGAGCGCCACATCTGCCACCCTGCGGTCGGTTCGATATGCGCGATCCCTCCGACCTCGGAGTCGGTGCCACGGCGTGGACTTGGCCCGCCGTTGAACAGCTCCAGAGGGAAGGCGCGGTGGTTGATCCGGATCCGCTCGGTCAGGCCGAGTCGTTCCCGTGTGCTGTGCAGGCGATGCATGGCGACGTGAGCGAAGGAGCACCAGATGTCCGAGAAGATCGTCAGAGTGCCGGGGGACGTGGTGGTGCGTGGGTCGGCGAGCCGCGCCACATGGTGCGGCGGTACGTCGTCTGCGGGGTTCTGAGCGTCGGTCGTAGGCATCAAGCGTTCCTCGATTCATGCGCATAGTCCATGATGTGCAGTTCCATCAGGCGTCCCAGGTACGGATCGCCCCGGCGTAGACCTTCGGCGATCTCTTCGTGGTCCTCCGCGTTGTCGTGCAGCTCGGTGCGCAGCCACCGCAAGGGGGGCGATGAAGCCCTTGAGGCCCTTCTTGACGCCGTGCAGGGTCTCGAGGAGCTGCTGGCCGACCATCGGGGTGCGTTGGAGCGTGTCCTTGCCCCAGAACAGGAAACGCTCGTAGCCCTTCGTGGTGCGCAGGGTGGCGAGGCGGTTGGCCAAGCCGCCGATGGTGGGCGAGTCGGAGCGCCGTTGTCGTTGACGACGATGACGACCGGGCGGTCCTTGGCGTCGGCGATGTTGTTGAGCGCCTCCCAGGCCATGCCGCCGGTGAATGCGCCGTCGCCGATCACCGCGACGACCGGGCTGTTCTTGCCCAGCAGCTGGTTGGCCTCGGCCAGGCCGTCGGCGTACGGGAGGACGGTGGGGGCGTGCGAGTTCTCGATCACGTCGTGCTCGGACTCGGCGCGCGACGGGTAGCCGGACAGGCCACCCTTCATTCGTAGCCGGGAGAAGTCCTGACGGTCGGTGAGCGGCTTGTGGACGTAGTACTGGTGGCCGGTGTCGAAAAGGATGCGGTCGCGCGGCGAGTCGAAGCCCCGGTGCAGCGCGATGGCGAGTTCCACCACACCGAGGTTGGGCCCGAGGTGGCCGCCCGTCTTGGAGACCTCGGTCACCAGGAAGGACCGGATCTCCTGGACCAGTGCGGCCAGCTGTCCGGGCGTGAGTCGGTTGAGATCGCGCGGTCCTCGAGTGCGGGCCGGCAGTGACACACGTTCCTCCTCATTCAGCGTTCGCGGACCACCGGCGGTCCGACGGGCGTCGCTGTCCGGCTCGGCGTTCAAGATCATGGGACAAGGCCCCGTTACGGACACGGCAGCTCATCCCTTCTCCGTCAGGCCGCAGTGCTGGGCGGCGGCGTCGGAAATCCAGTATTGCTCAATGATCGATCAAATGCGTGCGATGCAGCCGCGTCAGGGAACGGGTCCTGGCGTCAGGTGATTCCCGGGCGTCAGGCGATTTTTGACTCGTGTGCGTAGTCCATGACGTGTAGTTCCATGAGGCGTCCCAAGTGCGGGTCGCCTCGGAGCAGGCCTTCGGTGATCTCCTCGTGGTCCTCCGCGTTGTCGTGCAGTTCCGTGCGCAACCACCGCAGCGAGAGACGGGTCCAGGCCTCCACACCCAGCCAGTCCCAGTGCCGGATAAGCACGGGATTTCCGCACGCGTGGACGATGGTGCGGTGAAAGGCCACGCCGTGCAGTGCTTGGCTGTCAATGTCCCCTTCGGCGGCCGCGCGGCTCATCGCGAGCAGGTGTTGCTCCAGTGCGGCGACGTTACCGGCCAACCGGGGGGCGGCCAGCATGACGGCGCGGCGCTCCAGAGAGGCGCGGACAAGGTACACATCCCGGAGCTGATCCAAGGTCAGCTCCCGTACCCGGACGCCCTTGTTGGGTGTAGACGTCACGAGCTCCATGATCTCCAGCTCGCGCAGCGCCTCGCGCACCGGCGCCTGGCTGATGCCCAGCTCGATCGCGATCCGGCGCTCGACGATGCGGTCCCCGGGCTCCCAGCGGCCGGCCACCAGGCCTTCGAGGACGAATGTACGCACGTGTTCATGCAGAGGGACCCGCTCCAGTGAGAAGCCCGGCCTGGTCGTTTTGGAGGACGGGGGAGCTGCGGGGCTTGTGGGAAGTGGCAACTCGGCTCTCCTCCGCTCACCATTTGAGCAATGATCGATCATTTACCCACTATAGTACTCGACACCAAGAACCGCGTCCCCGGCAGAACAGACCCTTGCTCGGCGGGCTGCTCAGCCGTCCCTGCCCCGCTGCGCCCCGCCGTCGCCAGCTGCGCGGCCGGCCGCACTGCTGGTCCGGCGCAAGCACGCCGAAGGGCCGGGGCTGCACTCCAACCGTCTGAAGACCAGTGAGGTGCGCCTCGACACCATCCGGGTGCCGAGAGTGATGCTTCCCAGCACGATGAAGAATACGAGCGCGGCCACCACCACTACCAAGGTGACCGCGTCACAGAACATGGTCAGGAACGTCCTGACCGTCTCTCCGATACTGACCAGCTCTACGTATCGTCGACGACGAGAACGCCCGACAAGCCCGCCCCCGGGCAGGACGTGGCCCTCGAATGGGAGCTGAAGAACGTCGGCACAACCGACAACGCGACGTCCGTCACCGCTGCCGTCCGCCTGCCCGACACCCTCGACTTCACCACGATCACCGGCACCAAAGGCACCTGGAGCACCGCCGGAGGAACCGCTCTCGGCTCGGCCGGCACCCTCAAGCCCTGCGCCTTCCACGCCCGCAACCCCGACCAGGGCCGCGAGCCGAGACCTCGCCCGCCAGCTCAAGGCCCTCGGCCACGACGTCACCTCACCCCGGCCACCGCCTGACAGCACTTGAGACTCTCAGCGCACGCCACCGGGGGCTACTTCGCCATGCCCACCTGACTGTTGAGATTTCCGGTCAGGCGAGGTGCCACAGGCTGAGGTGTCCGGCATCGTCGAGGACGGCGAGGGTGGACGCGTCCACGGCGGTTGAGCTGACCGGCGCGGCGTCGAGATGGATCTCGTCGACGACCGCGTCGGTCGTGTCGTCCCGCAGGCGGAAGCAGCGGTCCGCAGGGATCTCCCATCCGAACTGCCACTCGGCGTAGAGCCCGAGACGGGGGAACGCCGAGCGGGCCGACGCCTTTGAGGGGCGCCGGGGGCCGTGGGGCTCGACGAGCCGTGTGCCGTCGCTCGACCATGTCGCGGTGCGCTTGCCTACGGTGACGGTGACCCTGCCCGCCCCGGGGCCGCTGCGCATGGCGATCTTCGGCCAGTGACCGCCGTAGGGGAACGTGTAGGGCGGCGCGTCGTCGGTGTCCGCTTCGAGGTCCCACAGAGTGACCACCCCGTCGGAGGCGGCGGACAGCACGGTGCGCCCGTCGGGGCTGACGTCGATGGCTGTGACGTCCCCGGCATGACTGCCCAGCCGTCGCGGGTGCCCGGGCCTGGCGGTGTCCCACACCAGCACGGCACCGTCCCAGCCACCGGTCACCACGGTGCGGTCGTCGGCGAACCCGGCCGCCGAGACCCAGCCGGCGTGGCGGCCGAGTGGTGTGGCCGGTATGCCGGTCCTGGTGTACCGGCCGGTGGACGGGTCGATCGGGCAATCACCGCCGTCGAGCGCGTCCAGGAGCACTGAAAGGTCCCACAGGTGCACGTTGTTTCCCCGGTCGCCGGTCACCAGGTGGCGTCCGGACGGGGCGAACGCCACCGCGCTGGTGTGATCCGCCGCGGCAGACGGGCCATGGCGGTCCACTCCGGCTGCGGCCCTGTCACCACGCGGAGCGGGACCGACTCGAAGGTGCGGACCAGCCGTAGTGACGGCAGTTCGTGCACCGTATGAGCGAAATACCCGAACGCTGCCACGACGACATGGCGGCCATCGGGGCTGACCGCCATGTCGCCGCTGCCGCCGCTGTCGGCCGACGCCAGCTTGCTGCGCGCCTCGACGTCCCACAGCTCCAGCGTGTTTCCGTCGAGCGACAGCAGCCGCCCGTCGTCGAGGAAGCAACTTCTCGACGGCCGTCAACGGGCATCTGCACCACCGTGCATTTCGGCCGGACCGGCCGCTAGCCGCAGTCCTGCCTCGGCTAGAGCGGCGGAGTCTGCCCCAGGATCTCTTTGCCCGGGGTGGGGCCCTCGGTCTGGGAGAGACCGTTCATCCGCCATCCTGTGGTTGTCCATCTCAAGCGGACGGTCAGGGTGAGCCAGTTGGTGGCGGGGGCGGGGCGGCCGTCTCCGGTGAGACTGAAGAGTCCTGATGCCCAGACATCGACCATGACCTGTCCCGGCTGTACTCGCGTACGACGGTGCCGGCGGGCATGGTCAGGGAAACGAACGTGGTATCTGTGGGCGCCTGTCCATCCGGGCAAGCCCGATTCGGCGTTGAGCTGGGGGCTGTAGTCCTGGTCGAACCCGGTCTGCAGTTTCTTCTCCACAGTGGGGTGGGCGGCGCGATGGACCAGGGCATGCCTGGTTTCGGGGGTGAACATCCTCTCGGATCCCAGTCCGGTGACGATGGCTGCTGCGGCGTATCTCGAATCCGCACCGACCGCGGCAACATGACGCGCCGCCTCTACCGTCGTCGACGGGGACGCGCTCAGGACGGCGCTGGCCGAACACTTCGACGTGGCCCACACCGTGACCGGTCGGGACAGCGGGATGCACCTGCCCGTGCGACTGCCGCCGGATGCTCCCGACCAGCCCCTGGACCGCGCCGCCCGCCGCCACCGGATGGCCCCGGCCCCTGTCCCAGCACTCCCTGCTCCCCGAAGCCGCCCACAACGGACTCGTCCTGGGATACGGCAACACCTCCGAGCCGGCGTTCGCGTCCGGCCTGCGCCAACTCACGCACCTGGTCAGGGGCCTGGAGCGACCTCCGTGCCCCGCAGCTCCCGGAACGCCTCCTCGGACGACGCGGCAGGACTCAGGAGCGGGGTCCGAGGTAGTCGTGGATCGCGTCGCGGTTGCGGGTGAGGCAGTCGATGCGTTCGTTGAGCTGGTCCAGTTCGCGCCGGAGCAGGGCGGTCAGTTCCGGCCCTGGGGCGGCCGGGAGAGTCACCGAGCCGTGCAGGCAGGGGACCACCGAGCGCAGGGCGCGCGTCGACAGACCGGAGTCGAGCAGCCCGCGGATCTGCTGGACGCACCGGACCGCGTTGTCCGGGTAACTGCGATAGCCGTTGCCCTCCTCCCGGACGGGGTCGAGCAGGCCCTGTTCCTCGTAGTAGCGCAGCAGCCTCGGGCTCACCCCGGTGCGCCGGGACAGCTCGCCGATCCTCATGTGTGCCACCTCACACGGCTGGGATTGACTTTCACATCGATGTCAGAGTTTTAGTGTCCCAGTCATGTCGAAGACAGCACAACCCTCTTCCTCCTCCGTCTCCTCCACTCCTGTGAGCCCCGCTCCGGGCTGGCCCGTCGCCGGGCTGCTCAGCCTGTCGGCGGCGGTGTTCCTGGCCCTGACCACCGAGATGCTGCCGGCCGGGGTTCTCCCCTCGACGGCCCGCGATCTGGGCGTGTCCGAGGACGCGGCCGGGCTCCTGGTCACGGCGTTCGCCTACGCGATGGCCCTCGGGGCGATACCGCTGACGGCGCTCACCCGAGGCTTTCCCCGACGCTCGCTGATGGTCGCCCTCATGGCAGGGTTCGCCGTGGTCAACGTGCTGACGGCGGTCTCCGGGAGCTTCGTGCTCACCGCCGTGGCGCGGGCGGCCGGCGGTCTGCTCGCCGGGGTGTTCTGGTCGACGGCCGCGGCCTACGCGGCCCGGCTGGTCGCCCCCGAGCGGGTCGGCCGGGCGGTGGCGATCGTGTTCGCGGGCCAGGCCGTCGCGCTGACGGCCGGCCTGCCGCTCGGGGCAGCCGTCGGCTCGGCGGTCGGCTGGCGGACGGCCTTCGGCGGCCTGGCCGCGCTCGCGCTGCTGCTCGCCGCGCTGGTGGCGCGGTCTCTGCCCGCGTGGCCCGGCGACCGGGCACGGGGCGGGAAGCAGGTGGCCGCGGTGCTGCGGACGCCCGGTGTCCTGGTGGTCTCCGGCACGACGCTGGTCGTGATGCTGGGGCAGTTCGCGCTCTACACCTACGTCGCACCGCTGTTGGAGCGCGCCGGGCTCGGCGGGTCCGCGATCGGCTGGGCGCTGCTGGCGTACGGCGCGGCGGGCGCGGCGGGCGTCGGGGCGGCCGCGGCACTGGTGGACCGCCG
>NZ_JBEOZE010000061.1:0-11840 GCF_040297465.1 Streptomyces sp. NPDC001787 | reverse complement strand
CATCGAGGACGCGATCGACGCCCTGGGGTGAAGTTCCGCAATTTTCCGCCACCTCGTTGAGGACGGAGCGGCGGCCTCCGTAGCGTCGAACGACAGCCTTACCGGCGCCCGGCCGGGGCCCCGTCCACCTCATGGCCCTGGTCACTTTCCGCCGGTGACCCTCGGCGGGGCGTACCACTGCCCGTACGCTGTCCAAGTGGCAGAACCAGTGGTGCGCATCCCCGATGCGAAGGTCGCCCTGTCGACGGCCTCGGTCTATCCGGAGTCGACCGCGACGGCCTTCGAGATCGCCGCGCGCCTGGGGTACGACGGGGTCGAGGTCATGGTCTGGACCGACCCGGTCAGCCAGGACATCGAGGCGCTGCGCAGGCTCTCGGACTATCACCAGGTCCCGATCCTCGCCGTGCACGCGCCCTGTCTCCTCATCACCCAGCGGGTCTGGTCCACCGATCCCTGGGTGAAGCTCCAGCGGGCCAGGGCAGCCGCCGAGAAGCTGGGCGCGTCGACCGTCGTCGTCCACCCGCCGTTCCGTTGGCAGCGCAACTACGCCCGCGACTTCGTGACCGGCATCTGGCGCATGGCGGACGAGACCGATGTGCGGTTCGCCGTCGAGAACATGTACCCGTGGCGCTACCGGGACCGGGAGATGCTCGCGTACGCCCCCGACTGGGACGTCACGAACGACGACTACCGCCACTTCACGGTGGACCTCTCGCACACCGCGACCGCCCGCACCGACGGGCTGGCGATGGTGGACCGGATGGGCGACCGGCTGGCCCATGTCCACCTCGCCGACGGCAAGGGCTCCAACAAGGACGAGCACCTGGTCCCGGGCCGGGGCGACCAGCCCTGCGCGGAGCTGCTGGAGCGGCTGGCCCGTACCGCGTTCGACGGCCATGTCGTCATCGAGGTGAACACCCGCCGCGCCATGTCCTCCGCCGAACGCGAGGCCGACCTCGCGGAGGCGCTCGCGTTCACCCGCCTCCACCTGGCGTCGTCCGCGCAGGCCCCCCGCACGTGACGGCCAGGACACCAGCGACGCCCGAAACGCCAGGTACACCCACGACACCAGGTACACCAGGTACACCAGCGACACCGGACACACCCGAGAAGCCGAAGGCACAGAAGAAGCCGACGAAGCCCGAGAAGCCCACGGAACCCGAGAAGCCCGAGAAGCCGGAAACCGCCCCCCGCCGCCGAGGCCGCCCCTCCCGCACGGCCGGGGCGACCGGCCCCGACGCCCGTACCCGCATCCTCGAAGCGGCCCGTACGGAGTTCGCCGAGCGCGGCTACGACAAGACGTCGATCCGGGGCATCGCCAGGGCGGCGGATGTCGACGCCGCGCTGGTCCACCACTACTTCGGCACCAAGGACGAGGTCTTCGCCGCCGCCATCGAGGTCTCCTTCGAGCCCGCGCTGGTCATCCCCTCGCTGCTCGGCGGCCCGGTGGACGGTCTGGGCGAACGGCTGGCCCGCTACTTCATCTCCGTATGGGAGAACCCGGCCACCCGGGCCCCGCTCCTGGCGGTCATCCGCTCGGCGCTCACCCATGAGGCGGCGGCGGGCATCCTGCGCGGCTTCGTCCTGCGACGGCTGCTGGAGCGGATCGCGGCGGAACTGGACGTACCCGATCCGACCTTCCGGGCGGAGCTGGCCGCCTCGCACATGGTCGGCATCGCGATCCTGCGTTACGTGATCAAGGCGGAGCCGCTGGCCTCGGCGGACCCGGAGAAGATCATCGGGATGGTGGCGCCGACCCTGCAGAGATATTTCACGGAGGCCTGACCCCCTCCAGGGACCCGTCCGCCGTGAGAATCACATCCCAGGATCCGGACATCGTGTCCAGATCTTGGAGCCGAGGCGTACGCTCGGAGACAGTCTTTTCTGTCGAAGGAGCGAGCGCGATGCCGCAGCTGAGGTCCCGCACTGTCACCCACGGCCGCAACATGGCGGGCGCCCGCGCCCTTATGCGGGCGTCGGGCGTAGCGAGCGAGGACATCGGCAAGCCGATCATCGCGGTGGCCAACTCGTTCACCGAGTTCGTCCCCGGCCATACCCACCTCGCCCCGGTCGGCCGGATCGTCTCCGAGGCGATCAAGGCCGCGGGCGCCGTGCCCCGCGAGTTCAACACCATCGCCGTGGACGACGGCATCGCGATGGGCCACAACGGGATGCTCTACAGCCTCCCGTCGCGCGACCTGATCGCCGACTCCGTCGAGTACATGGTCGAGGCGCACTGCGCCGACGCGCTGATCTGCATCTCCAACTGCGACAAGATCACGCCCGGCATGCTGATGGCCGCCATGCGCCTCAACATCCCGACGGTCTTCGTCTCCGGCGGCCCGATGGAGGCCGGCAAGGCGACGCTCGTCGACGGCACGGTCCGCAAGCTCGACCTGGTCAACGCGATCAGCGACGCCGTCGACGAGAGCATCTCCGACGAGGACATCCTCCGTATCGAGGAGAACGCCTGCCCCACCTGCGGCAGCTGCTCCGGCATGTTCACCGCCAACTCGATGAACTGTCTGACCGAGGTCCTCGGCCTCTCCCTCCCCGGCAACGGCTCCGTCCTCGCCACGCACACCGCCCGCAAGGCGCTGTACGAGGAGGCAGGCCGCACGGTCGTGGAGATCACCAAGCGTTATTACGAGCAGGACGACGAGACGGTCCTGCCCCGCGCGATCGGCACCCGCGCCGCGTTCGACAACGCGATGGCGCTGGACATCGCGATGGGCGGCTCGACCAACACGATCCTGCACCTGCTCGCCGCCGCCCAGGAGGCGGAGCTGGCCTATGACCTCGACGACATCAACGAGGTCTCGCGCCGCGTCCCCTGCCTGTCGAAGGTCGCTCCGAACGTGGCCCCCGGCGGTACGTACTACATGGAGGACGTCCACCGGGCGGGCGGCATCCCCGCTCTCCTCGGCGAGCTCCACCGCGCGGGCCTGCTCAACGAGGAGGTGCACTCGGTGCACTCCGACACCCTCGCGGAGTGGCTGAAGAACTGGGACGTGCGCGGCGGCTCCCCGTCGCCGGAAGCCGTCGAGCTGTGGCACGCCGCCCCCGGCTGCGTCCGGTCCGCGACCGCCTTCTCCCAGTCCGAGCGCTGGGACACCCTCGACCTGGACGCCGCGGGCGGCTGCATCCGCGACCTGGAGCACGCGTACTCCAAGGACGGCGGCCTCGCGGTCCTCAAGGGCAACCTCGCCGTGGACGGCTGTGTCGTGAAGACGGCCGGCGTCGATGAGTCGATCTGGACCTTCGAGGGCCCGGCGGTCGTCTGCGAGTCGCAGGAAGAGGCCGTCGACAAGATCCTCCGCAAGGAGATCAAGGAGGGCGACGTCGTCGTCATCCGCTACGAGGGCCCGCGCGGCGGCCCCGGCATGCAGGAGATGCTCTACCCGACCTCGTTCCTCAAGGGGCGCGGCCTCGGCAAGAGCTGTGCGCTGGTCACCGACGGCCGCTTCTCCGGCGGTACGTCGGGCCTGTCGATCGGCCACGCGTCGCCGGAGGCGGCATCGGGCGGCGCGATCGCGCTCGTCGAGGACGGCGACCGCATCCGTATCGACATCCCGAACCGGTCCATCGAGCTCCTCGTCGACGACGCCGAGCTGACCGTCCGCCGCGAGGCGCTGAACGGCGTCTACGCCCCGAAGAACCGCGAGCGCAAGGTCTCGGCGGCGCTGCGGGCGTACGCGGCGATGGCGACGAGCGCGGACCGGGGCGCCGTGCGCGACGTCTCCAAGCTCGGCTGACCCGAGGACCGGCCCGGCAGCACCCCACAGAGGCCCGCTGCCACGCACCTGCGCGTGGCAGCGGGCCTCTGTACGTGTCCGGGGACCGGGCCACGCACACCGGCGGGCGTCCCGGACACATACGGGGCGGGCGTCCCGGTCACATACGCGTGCGGGTCCGCCTCCGTCACCGGCTCTGCGGGTTCTGCCCTCCGCCACCGGCTCCGCGGGTCCCGCCCCGTCACCAGCTCCGCGGGTCCCGACCGTCGACGGCGAACACCGACCCGTCAGGGGCCGTACCCACCACGATCCGCCCCGCCACCACGGGTGCGGGCAGGGCCGACGCGTAGGTGAGCCTGCCTTCCCGCAGCCGGGCGGGGGTCTGCCCCGCCAGCGCTCCCCGCCCGGTGTCGACGGCCAGCAGCCGCCCGTCCGCCGCGGAGAAGTACAGCTGTTCGCCCGGCCCGAGGACGGGCGCCGAGGCCCGGCCGACGCCCGTCTCCAGCCGCCACCGTTCGGGTTCCGTCCGCGATTCCGTGTCGATGGCGAGCAGCGTTCCTCCCCGGGCGAGGAGATACGCGGTACCGCCGCCCAGTACCACCTGCGGATCGTTCAGCCGGAAGGGCAGCTCGATCCGGGCCAGGGCGCGTGCGTCGGGGTCGTAGCGGACGAGCGCCACGGTCTCCGAGTCCCCGTTCATCGCCGTCAGGACGAGCGAACCGTCAGCGCTGCCGGCCGGAGTGAGCATCCCGTCCAGCCGCCGCTGCCACGCCGTCCTCCCCTTCGCGCCGTCGAGGGCGGTGACGAGGGTGGTCGAGCCGGAGGGCGAGTGCTCGAAGGCGTAGGCCAGCCCGGACGCCGTGTCGTAGGCGGCGAAGTCGGGGCGCGTGTGCCCGCGGACCGGGTGCTCCCAGCGGGCCTTCCCGGTCGCGCCGTCCAGCGCCTTCACCGTGCCGTCGTCCGCGACCAGCAGCAGCGTGTCACCCGCCGCGAACGGGGCGTCCGGGTACGCGGAGACGTCCGTGTCCCGGACCGGCGTGCCCTCGGCCGGGTCGTACGTACGCAGGGTCCCGCCCGCGTCCGCGCTGTGCACGAGACCGCCCGAGACCACGGGCGGCCAGGCGGTTCTCCGCGTCGCGCCCCCCGCTGCGGCGGCCGGGTCCGACCAGAGCACGCGGCCGTCCACCGGGTCCAGGCGCGCGGTGCCGGCCCCGGCCGCCGCGCAGTAGATGCCCGAGCCCGCCGAGGCTTCGGAACCAGCGGCCGGGCCGCTCCCGTCCGCGGAGCAGACGGGGGTGGCGCTTCCGGCGGTCCGCAGCGGGGTGTGCCACGGTGCGAACGCGGCCTTCCTCCCGGCCTCCGGCGTCCTCGGTCCGGTGGCGCCGCCCCACAGCTCCGACGCGGCCACACCCGCCCCGGTCACCAGCACGAGCAGCGCGACGGCCGCCGCCACGAGCCGGCCGCGCGGCCGGCGCCGTACGACGGCCGGTGGCACGGCCCGTACATGCGTCGTGGGCCCGTCGTCCGCCGCCACGGTCACCGGCCGGCGCTGCGCGGGTATGAACGCGGCGGCCTCGTACGACGGAGGGTGCAGCGCCGCCATGATCTCGTCCGGCGTGGGCCGTTCGGCCGGGTCCTTGGCCAGGCACCGGCCGACCAGCGGCGCGAGATCACCGGGCACCCCGGCGAGATCCGCCTCGTCGTGCACCACCTGGTACGCCACGATGTACGGGCTGTCCGAGTCGAAGGGACCGCTGCCCGTCGCCGCGTGGACCAGCACGGCCCCCAGCGCGAACACATCGGCGGCGGGGCCGACCTCGCGAGGCCGCTGGAACTGTTCGGGCGCCATATAAGGGGGCGAACCGATCAGCTTGCCGGTCTCGGTGCGCAGATCGCTGTCGTACGGCCGGGAGATCCCGAAGTCGATGACCTTGGGCCCGGAATCCGAGAGCAGGACGTTGCTCGGCTTGAGATCGCGGTGGATGACCCCGGCCCGGTGGATGTCGCGCAGGGCCTCGGCGAGCCCGGCGGTCAGCCTGCGCAGCTCTGCGGGGGCCAGGGGCCCGTTCCGCTTCACCTGCTCGGCGAGGGTGGGGCCGGGTACGTAGAGGGTGGCCATCCACGGGCGTCCGGCTGTCGGATCGGCGTCGACGACCGGCGCGGTGAACGCCCCGCTCACCCGGCGCGCCGCCGCCACCTCCTGCCGGAAACGCGCCCGGAACTCGGGGTCCGCCGCATACGGCCCGTGCACCACCTTGACCGCCAGCTGGAGCCCCGAGGCGGAGCGCGCCAGATGCACGACACCCATGCCGCCCGATCCGAGACATGCCTCCAGCCGGTACGTTCCGGCGTACTCCGGATGCTCCGCTTCCGGATTGGCTCCGGTCTCTCGCAGCGGCGGCATCGCCCACCCCCGTGTGTTCGTCCGCAAGCGCGACGCACGGAGCCTAGTCGATGGTGCGTACGAGCGGCGTGGGGCTTGTTAGCCTGCGCGTCGTAGTCATCGTTTCTCGACGGGGGAGGCCCTCATGGGCGTTGAAGAGCAGAGCACGGCCACCGCGGATACGGCCGTGGACACGGTGGTGGAAGAGGCGGTCGACACGGACGGAGCGGCCTCCGTAGAGGCGGCCTCCGACGATCTGGCCAAGTACCCGATCGCACCGGGCTACCGCGTCAACGTCCGGGTGGGACCGGGGACCAACTACCGGATCGTCCGGACCCTTCCGTACGGGATGAAGGTCCCGATCTACTGCCAGAAGCCGGGGGAGCGGGTCACCGGCCCGTACGGCACGTCGAACCTCTGGGACAACATCGCCAACGGACAGTTCGTCGCGGACGCCTACGTCCACACCGGCAGCGACGGCTACGTCGCGCCGCGCTGCGACTGAAACCGGCCGCCCGGGGATAATCGACCCCGTGAGCGAGAACACTGAAGCATCCGGCCCGCAGCCCGAGCCCATCCGTTTCTTCGGTACGACCTGGGTCGACCACGACGGGGGTTACGGGCTGCGGCGCGTCGGTGTCGCGGCCGGTTCGCTCGCCGCGGCGGTCGCCGCCTGCTTCGTACTGCGCTTCGCCTACCAGGGCCTGGAGATCGCGGAGGTCGGCAGCTTCGTCGGGATGCTGGTCATCCTGATGTTCGGCATCTGCAGCGCCATCGCCTTCCGCAAGACCTGGGAGGGCTTCGGCTCCCGCCCGGCGGACCCGGGCCGCGAGGACAATCTCCGCGGCCTGAAGTCGATCGGTTTCATCGGCTCGCTGCTGGCTTATTTCTTCCGCTCGCTGCTGGAGGCGCCCGGCGAGAAGCTCCGGCGCACGGAGTACGAGACCGCAGCCGCCCAGTACGCGAAGCGCCGCTCGTCGCGCACCGGGAACCCGGCGGCCCGCAGGACGGCCAAGGGCAAGCGGCCCAGGAACCGCTGACTCCTCCGCGACTCCCCGTGCGATGCCTTGACGGGGGAGATCCGCCGGACCCAAAATTCAACACATGGCGAATTGCGAGCGGGGCGAGGAGCCGGACCCGGCACCGACTGCGGAACCGGCACCGACCACGCAACCCCCGCCGACCACGCAACCGGCACCGGCTCGCGCGCCGGCTCACGCTCCCCCCGCCGTGGAAGCCCGCTCCCTCACCGTCGTACGAGGCGACCGCACCGTTCTGCGCGACCTCGGCTTCACGGTCGAACCCGGCAGGATCACCGGCCTTCTCGGCCCCTCCGGCTGCGGCAAATCCACACTGATGCGCGCCGTGGTCGGCACCCAGGCCAAGGCCACCGGCACGCTCGACGTCCTCGGGCTCCCCGCGGGCCACCCCGCGCTGCGCCCCCGTATCGGGTACGTCACCCAGGCGCCGTCCGTGTACACCGACCTCACCGTCCGGCAGAACCTCGACTACTTCGCGGCCGTCCTCCAGCCCGGCCGCGCCCGGCGCGAAACCCGGCGGGAAGCCGTCACCCGGGCCATCCGGGACGTCGACCTCACCGCCCGTACCGACGCCCTGGCCGGCACCCTCTCCGGCGGCCAGCTGAGCCGCGTCTCCCTCGCCGCCGCCCTGCTGGGCACGCCCGAACTCCTGGTACTCGACGAACCGACAGTCGGACTCGACCCCGTACTCCGCCGCGACCTGTGGAACCTCTTCCACACCCTCGCCGCCGACCGGGGCACCACGCTCCTGGTCTCCTCCCACGTCATGGACGAGGCCGAACGCTGCCACCGTCTGCTGCTGATGCGCGAGGGCGGGATCCTCGCCGCGGGCACACCCGAGGACCTGCGCCGCCGCACCGGCTCGGAGACCGTCGGGGAAGCCTTCCTCCACCTGGTCGACCAGGCAGCCGCAGCCGCCGCGACCGCCCCCGGCGGGGAGGCCACCCCATGACCCCCGACCGCTCCGCGCTCCCCGGCGGCCCCGCGACACCCACCCGCCCCGCGGAACCCCTCCACCCCGCGGCCCCCTCCCGCTTCCTGACCCCGGCCCGTACGACCGCCACCGCCGCCCGGGTCCTGCGCCAGCTCCGTCACGACCCGCGCACCGTCGCCCTGCTGCTGCTCGTCCCGGTCCTGATGATCACGCTGCTCCGGTACGTCTTCGACGGCAGCCCGCGGACCTTCGACTCCATCGGCGCCTCGCTGCTCGGCATCTTCCCGCTCATCACGATGTTCCTGGTGACCTCGATCGCCACCCTGCGCGAACGCACCTCGGGCACCCTCGAACGCCTCCTCGCCATGCCGCTCGGCAAGGGCGACCTGATCGCGGGCTACGCCCTCGCGTTCGGCGCCGTGGCCGTCGCCCAGTCCGTGCTGGCCACCGCGCTCTCCGTCGGGGTGCTGGGCCTGGACGTCATCGGCTCACCGTGGCTGCTGCTCCTGGTCGCGCTGCTCGACGCGCTCCTGGGGACGGCGCTCGGCCTGTTCGTCTCGGCGTTCGCGGCCTCCGAATTCCAGGCGGTCCAGTTCATGCCGGCGGTGATCTTCCCGCAGCTCCTGCTCTGCGGCCTGTTCACCCCGCGCGACCGGATGCACCCCGTGCTCGAAGCGATCTCCGGCGTACTGCCCATGTCGTACGCCGTCGACGGCATGAACCAGGTCCTGCGCCACACGGACATCACCGCGGACTTCGTCCGCGACATCGCCGTCGTCGCGGGCTGCGCGCTCCTCGTGCTCTGTCTGGGCGCGGCCACCCTCCGCCGCCGCACGGCCTGAACCACCGGTGCAAGGATGACGAGGACGACCGACCAGCACAGAGCACCGCCCGGAGGGTGAACGCATGACCCAGACAGTCGCAGTCCTCGGCACCGGCAAGATCGGCGAGGCCCTGCTCAGCGGCATGATCCGGGCGGGCTGGCGCCCCGCCGACCTGCTGGTGACCACCCGTCGCTCCGAGCGCGCGGAGGAGCTCCGCACGCGATACGGAGTCGAGTCCGTCACCAACGCCGAAGCCGCCAAGAGCGCCGACATCCTCATCCTCGCGGTCAAGCCCCAGGACATGGGCAGGCTCCTGGACGAACTGACCCCCCACATCACCGCCGACCGGCTGGTGATCAGCGCCGCCGCGGGCATCACGACCGCGTTCATCGAGGACCGCCTGACCGCGGACACCCCCGTGGTCCGCGTCATGCCCAACACCCCCGTCCTGGTCGACGAGGGCATGTCCGTCATCTCGGCCGGCAGCCACGCCACCACCGCGCACCTCACCACCGCCGAGGAGATCTTCGGCGGCGTCGGCAAGACCCTCCGGGTCCCGGAGTCCCAGCAGGACGCGGCCACCGCGCTCTCCGGCTCCGGACCGGCGTACTTCTACTTCCTCGTCGAGGCGATGACCGACGCGGGCATCCTCCTCGGCCTGCCCCGCGCCCAGGCCCACGACCTCATCGTCCAGGCCGCCATCGGCGCCGCGGTCATGCTCCGCGACAGCGGCGAACACCCGGTCAAGCTCCGCGAGGCCGTCACCAGCCCGGCCGGCACCACCATCAGCGCCATCCGTGAACTGGAGAACCACGGAGTGCGCGCCGCGCTCATCGCCGCACTGGAGGCGGCCCGCGACCGCAGCCGCGAGCTGGCCTCCGGCAACGGCTGACAGCCGAAGGGACACCGGCCCGTCGGCGCGGGCCCGCCCGTCAGACCGCCACCGCGGCCACCAGCTCCTGGCTCTCCACGACCTGTGCGAACCCACCGCCGTGCAACGACACGGCGGTGGCCCGCGCCAGCTCCTCCGCGCCGAGCGTCCACCCCCAGGGCCCGACCCCGTCGAAGGTGTACGTGGCGTCGAGCGCGAAGAACACCCCGTACCCCAGGTTCCCGGCCATCCGCGCCGTGGTCTCCGCGCACATATTGGTCTGGATCCCGGCCACCACGATCTGCCGCACCCCGGCCTCCCGCAGCCAGGCGTCCAGATCGGGCGTCCCGTAGAAGGCGGAGTTCACCGACTTCGCCACGAACAGCTCACCCCCGCGCCCCTTCCCGCGCCGCTCCTCCACATACGGCTTGAAGTCGTTGCCCGGGTACCCGGGCCGCAGCGGCGAACCGGGCTTGTCCGAGTCGTGCCGTACGAAGACGACGGGCCGCCCGCTCGCCTGCCACGCGTCGATCAGCTCCGCGATGTTCCGGTCCGCGTCCGGGTTGTTCCGGGCACCCCAGTACGCCTCCTCCTCGAACCCCTCCTGGACGTCCACCACAACCAGCGCCGCGTTCTCCGTGATCTCCATGCCATCGATCCTCCACCGCCCGGCCCTCATCGCCCAGGCGTACGAAAGCCATCGACCGATGGTTTACTGCCACGATGCGCATCGCACTCGTGGCGTTCCCCGGCATCCGGGCCTTCGACGTCTCCGTCATCACGGAGGTATGGGGAGTGGACCGCACCGACCGCGGGGTCCCCGCCTTCGACCTGCGCCGCTCCGCCGCCGACCCGGCCCCGATCCCCCTGCGCGGCGGTCTCAGCCTGACCCCCGACCGCACCCTGGCCTGGCTTTCCCGGGCGGACCTGATCGTGATCCCCGGTCTGGACGACCATCTGACCCCGGCCCCGGCGCCGGTCCTCGCAGCACTGCGACGGGCCCATGGCAGCGGCACACCGATCGCCGCCCTCTGCGGGGGAGCGTTCACCCTCGCGCAGGCGGGGCTGCTCGACGGCCGCCGGGCAGTCACCCACTGGAACCTCACCGGTCTCCTGCGTATCCACCACCCCCATGTCACCGTCGTCCCGGACGCCCTGTTCCTCCACGACGACAACCTCTGGACGTCCGCGGGCACCGCGGCCGGAATCGACCTCTGTCTCCACCTCGTCCGCACGACCCACGGCGCCGAAGCGGCGGCGGCGATCGCCCGGTCGATGGTCACCGCCCCGTTCCGCACCGGAACCCAGGCACAGTTCATCGAGCACCCCACCCCGCACGAGGACCGCGACGCCGACGCCCTCGCCTCGGTACGCGCGTACGCCCTGACCCGTCTGGCCGAACCGCACTCGGTCGCCACCCTCGCCGCCCGCGCCGGCATGTCCCCGCGCTCCTTCGCCCGCCATTTCCAGGCCACCACGGGCACGACCCCGCTGCGCTGGCTGATCACCCAGCGCATCGCCGCAGCTCAGAAGCTCCTGGAACGCACTGACCACCCCCTCCCCGAGGTGGCCCGCCGCACGGGCTTCGGCAGCGAGATCACCATGCGCCAGCACTTCGCCGCCCACCTCTCCACCAGCCCCCGCGCCTACCGCCTGGCCTTCCAGGAGTCGCCCCCCAGGCCCGGGGTTGACACACCTACCCCGGATCCGTAGTGTGCTCCGAGTTGTCCGACGTGAGCGCCGACCCCGGTCGGTCCCCGGACAGCCATTCCGCAGTAACCACGACAAGCGAGCGACTCCGTGTCGCGCTGCTTTTCGTGCGCATTCGCGAAATGAGGAATCCGCGTTCGAAGGAACGCACCCCGATTAGCGTCGGAGCCCAGGATTCCGCTAAAGTCTCACTCGTCGGAACGGCCCAACGGCCGGGAAGACAAGCCCCGCTGACTGGGAATCAGGCCTGAAAGGATCTGATAGAGTCGGACTCGCCGGAAAGGGAAACGCGAAAGCGAAGAACTGGAAAGCGAAAAAAGTTTGACCCGCTTCGACCGGGAATC
>NZ_JBEOZE010000060.1:0-19499 GCF_040297465.1 Streptomyces sp. NPDC001787 | reverse complement strand
CGCCGCGGCCCGATCGATGTCGAGCGTGAGTGGAAGTCCCGGTCCGGGTCCGGGACCCGCAGCACCCCCGACCGCAGATCCACGATCCCCGCCGGGGTGCACAGCACATACGGATCCGCGTCCAGCACCCCCGCACTCAACACCATCCCCGGCGCCGACCTCGCCTGCACCAGAAGCGCGTTCATCCCCGAAGTGCTCAGGGCACGGCGGCGGTGCTTGCGCAGGGCGGCGTCGGAGTGCACACCCCGGGGGTCGGTGGTGGCGATGTTCTCCGCCATCTCCCCCGCGGCCCACAGCACGGTGTCGTCCTCGTCGCTCTGCCAGCGGGTGTTGTCCCAGCGGTACCAGCCCAGGCCGGTGACATGCCGGTAGTCGTGCGCGTAGAGCTTCACGAAGAGTTTGGCGTTGCCCCGGTCCGTCAGGGTGTCGGGCATCAGACCGGCGGGCGACACATGTTCCTGGAGCAGGGACGTCCCGCCCTGCGCCGGGACCGGTGCGGGTGCCGTGGGCTCCGCCGTGGAGGTGCCCGCGCGGTTCGTGGTCCGGGCGATGATGTCGGCTGCCACTGCCTGGGCGTCGAAATCGAACAACGAGCCGTCGCCGGTCGGAGTCATCCGTGCCTCCCCAGGTACAGCGGCCGGCGCGAACCGGCGTTCATTCCGCTACGGATGATCTGGGCGGCTCGCCGGTCCTGCCCCGGGCGGGCGACAGCGGCAGCTGACTGAAGGATCTGTTCGGCCTGTTCATGAGTGAGATGTCCGGCGGTGACGAGTCCGCCTGCGGTGTACGAGGCGCGGTTGAGCTTTTCCGAGAACCCTGCCCCCTCCGCGACGGCCGCACAAGCGGTCACCTCGGCCAGTACGGCGCTGAGCGCACCGGCGGTACGTTCCCGGCCGCCACCGGCGGCGATGACCGCCTGGAGGGCCCTGGACGGGACGGGACGGGGGCCGGGGAGCCGCTCCGGGGGCAGGTGTCCCGTCCGTTCGAGCTCCTGGGCCAGCCAGGCGGGCAGGACCGCGGGGTGCCGGGTCGTTCCGAGCGCCGTGTAGGTGCCCGCGGCGGTGGTGGTGCCGGGCGCGATGATGTAGCCGCCGTGCGCGCGGACGTCCACCTGCCAGGCCAGGGCACGCCCGTTGCCCGAGCCGGTGGAGCACTGCCACTGCCGGGCGTCGGGGGCCCGGTACCAGACGTGGAGGCCGCCCGAGGGGGTCCGTACCCGCAGCGTCGTCCCGTCGGCCGCCGGGTCGGGGGCGCCCCGCAGCGCGGCCAGAACGGCGAGCGTGTGGAAGCCGTGGGTCAGACCGGTGAGGTCGACCTGTTCGGGGATCGGGATGCCCGGCAGCAGCCGCTCCCGAGCGGGCAGGCTCTGCGGGTGGGCATCGATGTCGATCACCACGAGTCCCGCGGGACCGCACGAGACCCCCACCCCGAACTCGGGGTTCCTCCCCCACCACTGATCGATCCTGTCGGCGTCACGGGTGGCGGCGTGGAAGCCGTGGCACCAGCGGCCCTCGGCAGCGCAGCCACAGCCCCGGTGGGTGTGACCCGGCCGGCGGCAGGCATCGCAGTTCCCCGCGGGCGTCTTGCGCCCGGCAGCGAGCGGGTGCACCGGCCAGCCCTGTTCGGCACACCACCGGGCGGTGGCCACAGCCTGCGGAACGACCGGGTGCACGGGGGCCGACCGCGAGGAGTCGAGGCCCACAAGGCGCAGCTCAGGAGCCATCCACATCCCCCTCATAGCGACCGAAGCGACTCAACGACGAACATAGATTAGCGAAGACATGCCCGGCGCACGGAACGTAGCTCACCGAATCTTGCATCGTGTCGACCTTGGGCCCCGATCCCCCGACGCCGGGCGCTTCAGCGACTGGAAGCGTTGAGTCGCTGTCTGACCCCGACTCGTAAAACCGCAGGTCAGAGCATATTCCAGAGCCAAAACAGCGACTGAAGCGACTCAACTCACCTATATATGACGCACACGCGCACACGTGAATGTCTTCATATACCCAGACCTTCGGTCGCTTGAGTCGCTGTCCACTGACTGTTACCCCTCTGACCTGGTGTTTTGCGTTTCCGAAGGACAGCTACTGAAGTTCCGTCCGGTCGCTGCCCTTCAGTAGCTGAGCAGGGAAGGCCGCCCAGGCGGCAGCGACCACAGCGACTGAACCGCCGGAGCGACTCCCCCGCCCCCTTGTGGCAGCGACCGAAAATCGCACCCGCCCCGGCGCGCCCCGGCTGGAATCTGCCTTGACGCCGGGTCACCCCGAGCCGTCCCGGGGCTGGACCAAGATCACGAACTATCACGCCGTGATAATCGCCCAGCACCCCACCGCCACCGGGCCGTTGATTATCACGCCGTGATAATCGACCTCCCAAGTAGTGAAAACTAACGTGTCGCTGCCCCAACGCCGTCTCTTCGTTAGTAAAGTTCACTCCATGGCTTCCCCCGCTACCCCCGGCGACCGCGAGAAGGTCGTCTCCAAACTGCCCGGACAGCTCCGGCAGGACCTCAAGGTCCGCGCCGCTCAGCTCCGTATCGAGATCCAGACGGCCGTCGAGCAGTCGGTCGACATCTGGTGCGGTCTCGCCTCGGTGTCGGCCCAGGTCGACACCTCGGGCGCCGACTCCTTCTCCACCTGGCTGCCCGTCGGCCAGTGGGACACCTTCAAGACGACGGCGGCCGACCGCAAGGTCTCCCTCATCCAGGGGCTCGCCCAGGCCGTCCAGGTCTGGCTCCAGGCCAACCCGGCCCCCACCGTGGAACGTCCCGAGATCCCCCGCCGCATCATCGTCTGCAACCAGAAGGGCGGCGTGGGCAAGACCGCGATCACCGCCGGGACCGGTGAGGCCCTGGCCGAGGACTCCGGCGCCCTGTATCCCGTACGGGTCTCCAAGCACTTCGCCGCACTCCTCGACGAGGACGGCTCCGCCGACCCGCTGGCGCTGGAAGACCTTCCCGGTATGGGCCTGCGGGTCCTGCTGGTCGACTTCGACCCGCAGTGCCACCTCACCAAGCAGCTCGGGTACACCCCCCTGCCGATGGACGGTGACAGCCTCACCAAGCACATGGCGGGCGACACCACCGGAGAGCTCCGGGATCTGATCGTCCCCATCGAGGAGGAACGCTTCGGGCAGCGGCTCCACTTGCTGCCGAGCTGCAATGACGCCTTCCTCCTCGATGTACGCCTCTCCGGGGTACGGGCCCGGGAGGCGGCGCTGGAGCGGGCGCTCGCCCCCGTGGAGGCGGACTACGACGTGATCATCGTCGACTGCCCGCCCAGCCTGGGACTGAGCATGG
The DNA here is from genome assembly GCF_040297465.1 of Streptomyces sp. NPDC001787. NCBI lineage: Bacteria > Bacillati > Actinomycetota > Actinomycetes > Kitasatosporales > Streptomycetaceae > Streptomyces > Streptomyces sp. NPDC001787. Next base: position 16,201 of record NZ_JBEOZE010000060.1, on the reverse strand, counting down.
ACGCCGCCGTGCACTACGGCCGCCGCCGTGGCAATGAGCCCCCCGGCTCCTCCGGCGCGCTCATCGTGGTCCAGGCGGAGGACAGCTCGGCCGACGCCTACGATCTGCTCACCACTCAGATCGAGGACCTCCGAGGGGACCTGGCCCTGGAACTCGACTACCTCGGGATCGTCGTCAACCACTACGACGCCCGTCGCGGGTACATCGCCACCTCCTCGCTCCAGGCCTGGATGGACATAAAGGAACCACGCGTCGTCGGCGTCATCGGTGACCTGAAGGAACAGAAGGAAGCGGTACGGCTGAAGCGGCCCCTGCTCGCGTACGCCCCCAAGTCCGACCAGGCCGTCGGCATGCGTGCCCTCGCACGGGAGATCTCATGAGCAAGGCCGACAAGCTCGGAGCCGGCGCCTCGTTCGGCCAGGCCCGAGCCGTCAGCGCCCGGCGCGCGGCCATCGGCGCCGCCACCGGCGCCCCCACGACAGGTGTTCCCGACCCCACGGAACTGCCCGTCGGTGCCATCAGCCAGAACCCCGACAACCCGCGCGACCATCTGCGGGACCTGGACGGGATGGCGGAGAGCATCCATGAGCTCGGCGTCGTCAACGCCATCACCGTCGCCACCGTCGAGGCCTACCTCCACGAGCGTCCCGACCGGACAGCGGATCTGGACGACGGCACCACCCATATCGTCATCGACGGCCACCGCCGTCTCGAAGGCGCCCGCCGGGCCGGTCTGCGGACCATCAAGGTCCAGGTCGACAACGCCCGGGTCGCGACCGATGAGGCACTGCTCGAAGCCGCCTTCGTCTCCAATGTGCAGCGCGACAACATGACCGACCTGGAACAGGCCCATGCGCTCGACGCGCTGGTGACGTTCTACGGAAGCCAGACCAAGGCCTCCAAGCGGCTCGGCCTCTCCCAGGCCTCGATCTCCTCCAAGCTCTCCCTGCTCAAGCTGTCACCGGACCTCCAGGCCGAGCTGCTGGCGGGGGAGCGCCAGGTGGAACACGTACGCAACCTCGGCAAGCTGAACCCCCAGGAGCAGCGAGCGGCGGCGGACGCGCGGGCCCTGGACGCGGACCGGAGCCGCCGCAGGCCGAAGCCCGAGCCCCAGCCGGCTCAGCCAGTGGCTCAGGCTCCGGATTATCACGCCGTGATAATCCGTGATGCCGAGCCGGTGGGGCAGCACGAGCCCGGAGGCGATTATCACGGCGTGATAATCGCTGACCCTGATCCGGCGGGGGAGTCCGAGCGGTCCGCGGATTATCACGCCGTGATAATCCGCGACGACCAGTCGCCGGGGGAGTCGGCCCCCACGGGCGATTATCACGCCGTGATAATCGCGGACAGCGACCCGACCGGTGCCGCGCTGCCCTCCCAGCCCGGCGCCACCGGAGCTCCCCGAGCCCGGGAGAACACGGTCGACGGAGAAGTGCCCTGGCACGACCCGGTAGCTCTCGCCACCCTGATCTGCGAGCACATGCCCTACCAGGAGCGCACCCGGCTGACCCTGCTCCTGGCCGAGAAGAACCGCGCCGAGCTCAAGGGCTGACCAATCACGGCCCGGGACGCCCCGGCGGTTCTGCCGCACGGGACGCCCCGGGCCGCGCCTGTACGCGAGGTGTACGCCCTGAGTACGCGGTAAGTCCGCACCCATCGATACGATGCGACGGGAGGTGTTCATGTCCGAATTGTTCGACGCCGTCGACGCTCTGATCGCCGGGCAGTCCCCGCTGCCGCCGACGGCGGAGCGGGAGCGGCTGCGCAAGGCCCACGGGCTGAGCCAGGAGCAGGTGGCCTCGGCGCTGAAGGTCCGCCGTGCCACGGTGGTCTCGTGGGAGAACGGCAAGACCGAGCCACGCCCGCCCCAGCGCGAGGCCTACGCACGTCTGCTGAACCAGCTCGCCGAGCTCTACCCCGCCGAACCGCCGAAGCCCGAACCGGCGCCCCCGGCACCCCCTGTCCAGGCCCCTGCTACCGCCCCCGCCCCCGCCCCCGAACCGGCCCCCGTGCCTCCGGCGGCGGGAAGGACACCTCTTCCCCGGACCGCCGAGCAACCTCCCCGACGCCCGACGCCCGCCACGAAGGCACCCGAGACGAAGACCCCCGCGAGGGCCTCCACAAAGGTCTTCACGAGGCCCCCCGTGAAGACCGCCACCGCCGCACCCCCTGACCCCCGCTTCGCCAACGGCCCGCTGGGTGTGCTCGACGGCGACGGGTCGCTGTACTGCGTCGGCGGCCTCGTCCTGGACTGCCCGGCCACGACCATGGCCTCACTGGTCGAGTGGACCCTCGCCGAGTCGCGCCTGGGCTCCCCCCGGCTGAACCGCAACGGAAAGGACGGCGACCCGCTCATCGTCCTCACCGCCACAGCGGCCGAACGCCTCGGACTCCCCCCGACGCTGGAGGACCGCAGGGGCCTGCGGCTGCCCGAGGGCCACAAAGTGCTCAAGCAGCTGGCCAAGGCGCACTGGCAGCTCACCCGGCGCGGCTTCGGCCCCTGGGCCCGGATCTACCGCCCGGCGGACTCCGGCCGGCGCCGGTGCGTACAGTTCGCGGTCCTGCCGTGGGGCGCGCTCGACGCCCGCTCCTGGGGCGGCGCCGACCACCTGCCGCCGGAGGAACTCGCGGTGGTGCTCGGCACGTTCGCCCGCAGGGTCATCACCCCGCGCGGCTCCACCGCCGTGTCCGGCCTGGAACTGATGACCGCGCTCCGCCCGCCGACCCGCGCGGTGAAGGACGAGGCCTCCGGCGGCTGGCTGTCCGGCCCCGTCCCGGGCTCCCTGACCGAACCGGTGGACCCGGCCCCCCCGGAGGCCCCCGACGAACACCCCGTCGTCGCCGCCCTGTTCCCCCGAGGACACCAGCGGACCCCGGCCGAGGTGCTCGACGAAGAGGCGTACGAGTGGGTCCGTGATCCCCAACTGCTCACCGACGCCGAGTGCGAGCGCCCGTACGCTGTCGGCATCGACGTCAACACGGCCTTCCTCGCCGCCGCCAACCGGCTCCCCGTCGGCCTCGGCGCCCCGGTCCATGTCACCTGGCCCGCCTTCGACAAGACGGTGCCGGGCGCCTGGCTGATCGATCTGTCCGCCATCGAGCTGGACCCCCGTCTGCCGTCCCCCTTCACTCCGCACGGCGTACGCCCCGAAGGCCCGGCCTGGTACGCGACGCCCACGGTGGCGTACGCGTACGAGCTCATCGCCACCTACCGGCTGCCCGTCACCCTCACCCCGCTGGAAGCCTGGGTCCGGCCCGATTCGGGCCCGTACCTCGATCCCTGGTACAAGCACCTCAGCGAGGCGTACAAGGAGACGATGGCCGACCTCGGCATCGTCTCCGGCATGGGGGAGGGGGAGTTCCTCACGGCGATGATCACCCACAAGAAGACCGACCCGGGCATGGGCACCGTCCTGTCCGCGATCAAGTCGACGGTCAAGGGCGGCATCGGGAAGCTCCGGGAACGCCCGCAGGGCGCGTCGTACAAGTACGGGGAGCGGTGGCCCGCGCTGGAACGCCCCACCTGGCGTCCCGACATCCGGGCCGCCGTCATCTCCGCGGCCCGGATCAACATGCACCGCAAGATCCTCAGGACGGCACTCGCCACCCAGTCCTCGCCCGTCCCCGACGGGCATCTCACCTTCGGCGAGGACGCGTTGATCCCCGTGGCACTGCTGTCGGACTGCGCGGTCTACCTCTCCGACGGCCCCTCGCCGCTGGACGTCCTGCCGCACACGCCCGAAGGGAAGCCGGCCCCCGGCAGCTTCCGTCTCGGTGTGTCCCCCGGCATGGTCAAGCACGAGGGCACCCAGGATCTCCTGTGGGCTGTGCAGATGCTCGACGCGGGTCTCAACCCGGCCCGGCACATCAAGGGCGACGACGCCGCGAACGACGGAGAGTAGAGCACCTCGATGGGCATCTTCGAAGACAGCCTCGACAAGGCCGCCGCCAACACGGCGACCCGCCCGATCCCGAAGTCGGCCGGGGCCCAGGTGCGTTTCCTGGTGAAGCAGCTCAAGGGCTCGACCAAGGCCACCGCCCAGCTGCTCGGCGTCTCGCAGCGCACCGTGGAGCGCTATCTCACGGGCCAGATCAAGCAACCGCGCCCGGAGCTCGCCGCCCGACTGGAGGCCGAGGTCCGCAAGCGCTGGCAGCCCCGGGTACGCGACCGCGCGATGAAGCAGGCCGCCACGGAGACCGGCATCGTGATCGAGACCCGGGCCCGGTTCGGGTTCTCGGCCGCCCCCGGTACCACCGACGACGGCCGCATCCGGCTCATCACCCAGCATCTGCCCCCGGCGTACGCGGCCCGCCTCTTCGACGCCCGGACCGCGGGCGCCGAAGAGCAGCAGCTGCGTGACATCGCCGCCGAGGGCCTTCAGGAGCAGTACTTCAAGGACCGTGGCCGCCGTGCCGAGGGCCTTCAGGTCGAGTTCACGGACATCGACTACGTGGAGCTGGACTTCTGAGAGCCGCCCCGGCAAGGACGACGCGAGGGCCCTCGGTCAGCTCTCCGTGTCCTGCGGATACCAGCGCAGCTCCACGGTGTTGCCATCGGGATCCCGTACGTAGACCGACTGCGCGTCGCCCCGGGCACCGTAGCGGTCGACAGGGCCTTCCAGCACGGTGAAGGTGCCCGAGTCGATGACCTGCTGCCAGTCCAACGGATCGACGACGAGGCAGATATGGTCCACGTTCGACTCGCTGCGCGGGCGGGCGAGCAGATCGATGATGGTGGTCGGGCTGACCCGTACCGAGGGGAACGGGACCTTACCGGCCCGCCATTCATCCACCCGGACCGGCTCCAGGCCGAGCGGCCCGCAGTAGAACTCCAGGGCCCGCTCGACGTCCTGCACGTTGAGTACGAGGTGATCGAAATCCTTGACTCGCACGTGCGCTCGCTCTCTCATGTACCCATCATCCCCTTGTCCGGACCCGTCCGCTCCGGTGGAGCCTGCGGAGGCACCGGAGGCACCGGAGGCCAGGGAACCCCGGTCAGGAGCGGAAGGATCGTCGCCTCCTCGTAGTCGAGGTGCGCGTTCAGCTGTGCCGACATCTTCTCCAACTCGACGCGGAAGCGCCGGGGTTCGGCGATGGTGATCCCGGCCAGCAGCTCCACCAGTTCGCTCTGGATGCGGGCGACCGTGCGGTGTTCCTCACGGAGCCGGTCGAAGACGTCCCCCAGATCGGGGTGGTAGCGCGCGATCCCCGGGAACAGATGCGCGTCCTCGCTGGTGTGGTGGAACTCCAGCGCCTGGCAGAACGCCAGGCAACGCTGCCGGATCTGGAGCCCGAGTCCAGGGCCCGGCGGCTCACCGGGCCCCCGGTGAGCCGCGCGCAGGGCGAAGTGGGCCTCGGCCTCCGCGCTCACCTGACGTACCTGGGCGCGCAGCCAGGTGTGTACCTCCATCAGCTTGTCGGCGAGGGTTCGTACGTCGGCGGGTTGCTCCCAGCCGTCGGGTTCGGCGCGCTCCAGCACCACCACGGGCAGCACCCGGGAGGTCCTCTCCTGGTAGTCGCCGTACCCGGGCTCCGCCCGTACGGCATGGGCGAACAGCTCGTCACGCCGGGCCCCTTCGGCGGGGACCGCGAGAGCCTCGAACGTACGGGTGCCGAGCTCCACCCGGACCACGGGACGGGCGAGCAGGTTGTGGTACCAGGCGGGGTGGGCCGGTGCGCCGAGGTTGGAGGCGACGAGCAGGAGGGTGTCGCCGTGGCGGACATAGCCGAGGGGAGTGGTCCGCTCGGCTCCCGACCTCGCGCCGGTGGTCGTCAGCAGGAGCAGGTTCCCGCCCTCGAACGGGCCGCCTGCCTTCCCTCCGTTGGCGCGGAATTCCTTGATGACCGATTCATTGAAAGACGTGGGCATACGGCTGTGTGTCTCCGGAAGACGCGGGTGAGTCCGGCGAGTGCGCAGTGACTGCGGTCATGGCCGGTGATGAGGTGCGCAGGGCGCAGCGGCCGCACGGTCCGAAGGACGAAGAGCGCAGCGCCGGATGTGACGGCGGAACGCGAGGACGACGTGCGGCTTGCGCTACGTCAGATACAGGGCGCGGAGTGGAAACTCATGACGGACCCCTCGATGCAGGGTGCTCGCCCGATCACCGGCCGGCCCACTGCTCTTTGACCGGCGTCACGCGACACCGGCTCCATTACATGTGGGCGACAGAGACCTGTCAACACGGAAGATCACGAGACAGCTTCGCGCTCCGGCCGGCTGCTCAGGGACCGGTGACGGGCAGACGCGCGCACTCGCGGCAGGCACGTGCCGAGGCGGCGAGACGTGTGTGGAGGGCGATGGTGACGACGCAGGCTGCCGCGCTCAGCGGCCAGTTCGCCGCCAGGACCGAGGCCACGGTGAGCGTGAGTGCGCTCAGCGCGAGGGCGGCGGCCGCGGTGGTGCCGGTCCACGCGACGACGAGCGGCAGCCGCCGCGGGGTGGGCAGCAGGCGGGCGAGCGAGCCGGTGGCGGCGAGGAGCACCCCGGCCAGCAGCGCGGTGAGGGCCGCGGTGCCTCCCAGGTGGGCGATCCACAGCTGTACCGGGCCGGGCAGCCGGTGGACGGCCGTACCGGCGGAGAGCGCCACCAGGTACCAGCACAGGACCGGCCCGGGGACGATCAGGAGGACGGTGCGCGCGGTGCGGCGGGCCTGGGCCATGGTCAGTTCGTGCTGGAAGCTCGGCGCGAGCTCGGCCACGGTGCCGAACTCGCGGACGGCGTGACGGGCGGCGTCGCGTTCGCCCCCGGGCTCGGCCGACATCGCCCGTGCCGCGTCGAGAAGGCCCTCGCGCAGTTCGGCCACCATCCGGCCCTTGGCCCCGGCAGGGCCGTGCAGGGCTGCCGTCAGGTCGGCGAGGTGGGACTCGATGGGGTCGTCGGTGCGGGGTCCGGCCGCCCTCATGTCGCGTGCCCGGGGGCCGGCGCGGGTTCCAGCACCGAGCCGATCGCGGCGGTGAACTCCCGCCATGTGGTGCGCTCGGCGGCCAGGCCGCGGCGGCCTGCGTCGGTGAGCTCGTAGCAGCGCCTGCGCCGTTCCCCCACCGACTCCCAGACGCTGCGCAGCAGTCCGAGCCGCTCCAGCCGGTTCAGGGCGGGGTAGATGGTGCCCTTGCGCAGCTCCAGCACGCCGTTGCTGCGTTCCGAGACCGCGGTGATGATCGCGTAGCCGTGCAGGGGGCCGGATTCCAGCACGGACAGCAGGAGCCCGTCCAGATGCCCGCGTACCGCGTCCGTCTTCATAGTCAGGCAGCCTACCCAAACGCTCCATGGATGTGCTACTTATCGGTTGGCAACCAATCCATTGGCAACCAACCTGTTGATGGCCGACCTGCGATGAGCGGCTCCGTGCCGCTGATGAGCGGCTTCGCGGCCATCGGCCCGGAGAGGGCTCCCATGACCAAACTGCTGCTGTCCCTGCACGTCCTGGCGGCGATCCTGGCGATCGGGCCGATCACGGTCGCGGCCTCGATGTTCCCCCGCTACGCCAAGCCACCCGCGGACGGCGAGGGCCCGGGGGAGCAGGACAGCGGGACCGCGGCGTTCCTGCACAAGATCTGCCGCGGGTACACGGCCGTCGGCATAGCCGTACCGGTGTTCGGCGTCGCCACCGGCGCCCAGCTCGGCGTCCTGACCGATGCCTGGCTGCTCGCGTCGATCGTGCTGACGGCCGTCGCGGCGGCCCTGCTGCTGATGGTGGTCCTGCCGGGACAGCGACGGCTGCTCGCCCAGCACACGGCCCCCGCCGCACCGGGGACGGGCACCGGCGCGGCCCCGGCCGGGAACGGCGTGGCGGCGATGCGGTCGGCGGCGGCACGCCTCGCCATGACCACAGGCGTCTTCAACCTGCTCTGGGCGGCCGTCGTCGTGCTGATGATCGTCCGTCCCGGCTCCACGACAGGAGCCTGAAGCCGTGCGAACCCTGCGCATCGCGTCCGCGGTCGAGGCCGTTTCCCTCGCACTGCTGCTGCTCAACCTGTTCACCGTGCACGCCGGGTACGTCTCGTCGCTGGGCGGCCCCGTGCACGGCACGGCCTATCTCGTCACCGTCCTCGTGGTGTGGAACACCCCCGGTACCCCGCTCCCGGGCACCAGATGGCGCGCCGTCATCCCCGGCGTCGGAGGTCTGCTCGCGCTGCGGCGGATGCGGCGGATGCAGCGGAAGGCCACCGGCCCCGCAGCGGTCAACTGACGGCTTCCGTACGGCATGTCCCTGGAGATCAGGGCCGGGGAGGCGGTCGCAGCGATGGACCCGGGAGCACTCGGCGATGGACCCGGGCGCACTTTGTCCCCGAGGCGCTCGCGATGTCGCACGGGGCGCACCAGTGGTCAGCCGGGCTGAGCGCGCCGCTCGGACAGCACCACTCGCCTTCCGGCCCAGAAGCGGTGGACGGCCCAGCCGGCGCCTGCCACGGCGTCCGTCCAGACGATCACCTCGGCGAGGACGACGGCCGGGGTCGCGGTGAGGTGCGGTCGGGGCGGCAGCACGACCATCTGCACGACAGCACCCACCGGAACCGTCAACGCCGCGAGGAGACCGACCACTCCAGGCCGTCTGATGGCCGCCCCCACCCCACCGAGGACCAGCCCGAACGGCAGCCCCACCAGCAGCCAGGTGACCATGTCCGTACCCGCCCCCGCGACGACGGCGTCCGCCGGCTCCCGGCGGTGGGGCGGCTCCCGGAGATGGAGCGGGGCGTTCAGCTGTCGGAGAGCGGCGCGTGGCCCTCGGACCAGTCGTTCACCCAGCCGCACCCGGGGCAGGCGTACCGACCGTCGAGCCCCGCGATCTGGGTGCCGCACTGGGCGCATCCGATGTAGGTGATCTCCGGTGGCCGGTAGCCCGCCGGAGGTTTCTGTTCCGCCATGCCCGGAGCGTACCGCCGTGGGCGGTGGCGTAACCCCGGACGGCCCTCCGCCGCACGCGACGACAGCGCCCCGGGCTCATTCCGGACGCGCTCCGAGCCGCTCGGCCAGGAAGGCGATGATCTCGTTCCGGGCCTGCACGGTGGGGTGGCCCTCCTGGTCGACGAGGTGCGCCGTGACGACACTGTGGGCACAGCCGACGACATCACGGAAGAAGGGCGGCGGGTTCGTGTTCGCCGCCCCGCCTTCGAGTACGCGCCCGTCGAACGCGTCCCCGAGCAGCGCTTCGTACGCCGCGAACCGTTGGCCGGTGCACCACTTGTCGCTGTCGAAGCGGTAGGCGAGAACCTTCAGCCCGTCCCGCGCCACGCGCTCGGCCACGGCAAGGGCGTCCTCGTCGCTGATCTCCAGCCCGCCGGCGTCGTCGAGCGGAAGCGACGGATGGTTGACCACCGGTGCGATGACGGCGGGTTCGAGAGCCATGGTCAAGGCGAAGTTGCCGGTGAAGCACAGCCCGACGGCGCCGACACCGGGCCCGCCGCACTCGGCGTGCGCCAGGCGGGCGAGACCGCGCAGCCAGGTGACGACGGGGCTGGTGCCTCCACCGGCGAAGGCCCGGAACTCGGCGCTGACACACGCGCGTCGGACGACGGTCTCCTGGGCGTCGGCGAGCGGATAAGCACCGTCGACGCCGAACAGGGAGGGCAGGTACACGGAGAATCCGGCATCGCGCACCCAGCGCGCGAACCGGGCGACGTCGGGACTGATGCCCGGCATCTCGGGCATCAGGACGACTGCCGGTCCCGACCCGGCAACGTACACGGTCTTGTCGACGCCCTCGACGCCGACGGTTCTCCGCGTGAAGTCGTCCAGGGGGTCGCGCTCTCCTCGCAAGATGTTCATGACCGAGATGATGATCAATGGCCGCCCTCCTGAGAAGCGGCGGAATCGCCATGTTCCCCGGTAATATCGCCACCCGTCCCACGACGCCGGAGGGCCTGTATGAGTCCGCTGCGAATCGGAGTGCTCGCCTACCCCGGCTGCTTCGCGTCGGAGGTGTTCGGAGTTCCCGACCTCCTGACGATGGCCACTCATGTCGCCGCGGCGCAGGGGGCGTTCCCGTCGGCGTACGAGGTGACGGTGGTCTCTCCCCGGCGGCGGGTGCTCGCGTCGGGCGGCTCGGCCATCGATGTCTCGCCGGTGCGCCCGGTCGATGTCCTGATCGTGCCGGGCTTCGAGCTGTCGCCCACGCCCGACCTCGACGCGGCACTCGCGGGCCTGGGACCGGAAGTGGCGTCGATCCGATCGCAGGCGGCCTCGGGGACCGCTGTCGTATCGATCTGCGTGGGCGCCTTCCCGGTCGCCGAGGCCGGGCTCCTCGGCGGGCGCGAGGCGACCACGTCATGGCTGTTCGCGGATCGGTTCGCCCGCCGGTACCCCGATGTGCGTCTGCGCCCGGAGAACCTGGTCGTGACCGACCGGGGGGTGACGACCACAGCGGCCTTCAGCGCCATGTACGACTTCGCGCTCCAGCTCATCCGTGAGCATGACGGCCCCCGTGTCGCCCGCAGCACGGCGCGTATCGCGCTTGTCGACGACGCACGCTCCACACAGGCTCCCTACGTCGACACGGGGCTCATCCCGACCGCGGGGAGGGAGTTCTCGCTCGGGGTCAAGCGGTGGCTCGACCAGAACCTCAGTGCCCGCTACGACCTGCCCGCCCTCGCCCGGGAGTTCCACGTCAGCACGAGGACCATGCTCCGCCGTTTCGGCGACGAGGCCGGCGAGACGCCACTGTCGTACCTGCAGACGGCCCGGGTGCGACGGGCCGGGCACCTGCTGGAGACGACCGGGAAGACCGTCGCGGCCATCGCCGCCGATGTCGGCTACCGCGACCCCGGGACGTTCAGCGGCATCTTCGCCAGACACACGGGCCGGCGCCCGAAGGAGTACCGCGCGACATTCCACCGCGGCAGCGACCGGGACGGGCCGGCCCGGCGGACAGCGGCCCGATTCGACGGACAGCGACCCGAGTCACCCGGCACACGGCCGGATGTCCGACGTGTGCCGTAGTGTTCGCGGAGTTTCGCCTCATCGGGAGATCCATGTGTCTGTTCGTGGCACAGGATGCTCCTCCAGCGGAGCGAGGAGGAGACCGTGGCCGTACGGCCGGGACGCCTCAGGCCTCCGAGCGCGACCTCGGCCGCGCGCCCCGGTCAGGTGAGTTCCCGCAGGAGCGGTTCCGCGTCCATGAGAAGGAAGAGGTGCCCGCCGTCGGGGATCGTGCGCAGTTCCGCGCCATCGATCTGCGCGTGCGCCCAACGCGCCACCTCGATGGGTACGTTGCCGTCCGCCTCCCCGTGGATGAACACGGTCGGCACCCGGATCGATCCCAGTGAATTCGGCAGCGGGCGGGAGTATCCGGCGAGATCGACCATGGCCGCGTCCATGCCCTGACGCCGGGCCTCGGTGGTGTCCAGCTCCGACAGCTCCTGGAACTCCTTCTCCCTCATGATCAGTTGATCGGCGAGCGGCCAGGCATCGAGGCGCGGCTCGCTGTTTCTCATGCCCTTGAAGATCCCCGTCCCGGCCAGCATCGGCCGGGCGATCACCGGGGCCCAGCGCACCAGCCCGTTCAGCCACTTCACGATCGGGATCCGGCGCGCGTACGCCTCCCGGGGCGCTCCGGGGACGGCGGCGCACGCGAGGATCAGCTTCGTCACCCGCTCGGGGTGAGCCTGGGCGGCGGAGAGCGCGTATCCGCCGCCGCCCGAGATCGCCACGAGCGGCGCCCGCTGGTGACCGAGGTGGTCGAGCAGGGCCACGAAGTCGTCGTTCCAGCGGTGGAAGCCCCGGCCGGGTACGGGATCGGTCTCGCCGTATCCGGGACGGTCCGGGCAGACCAGATGAAGGCCCGCGTCCGTGGCCGCCTGCCGCAGCGCGACCCCCTCGAAGCGGCTGCCCGGGGTGCCGTGCAGCACGATCACGGGCGGGGCGGAGGGGTCCCCGTACGAGCAATAGGCGATACGGCGCCCGCCGGGGGCCGTCAGACGGACCGTCTCGGGCAGGTCCTGCAAGGAGGGGGTCATCTCTGCTCCTCGGGCGATACGGGAGTGGCGGCAGCGGCGGCGATTCCGCCGATGACGAGGTCGAGACCGAAGGCGAACCGGCGGTCGTAGTCGTGGTGGTCCGCGAAGACGGACCTGACCCCGCCGCCGGGCGGGGACGGATCCGGTTCCGGGGCACGGCGGCCGAGGCGGATCGCCACATGGCCGGTGACGAAGTCGTGCAGGGTGCCGTACGCGTAGGCGGCGGACGCGTCGTCCAGTCCTGCGGAGCGCAGGGCCGCGACGACCCGGTGGGCGGTGTCGTCCGCGCCCGGCCCGACGAGGGGGGCGCGGCGGTGCGCCTCCAGCACGACGGGATGCCGCATGAGCAGGTCGTGGAGGGAGTCCGCGAACAACCGGACGACACCGCGCCAGTCGTCCGGCCAGACCACCGACCGGGTCACCTCGCCGACGATCCTGGACACCAGCGCGTGCTGGAGTGCCTCGATCCCGCCGGTCGTGCGGTGGATGGCCATCGGAGACACCCCGAGCCGGTCGGCGAGCGCCCGGAAGGTCACCGCGTCGAGGCCCCGGGCGTCGGCCATCTCGGTCGCCGCGTCCAGGACCGCGTCGAGCGTCACGGCCCGGGGGCGGCCGTTCCTCGGAGCACTTGCTTTCTCGCCTGCCATGCCCGCACCATATCGATACGCGTAACGAAACATCAATGGGAGCGCCCATGACGGAGTTGCACGACCTCTCGGCCCTTCAACTGGCCGCCGCGTACGCGTGCGGGGAGACGAGTCCCACCGAAGTCGTGGACCACCTGCTGGCCCGCATCGAAGGTGGCGACCGGGTGGGGGCTTTCACCACGGTGTCGGCCGACCGGGCCCGCGAAGCGGCGGCCGGGGCCGCACGCACGCTGCGCTCCTCGGACCGCGCCGGGCTGCCACGCCTGTTCGGTGTGCCCACCGCGGTGAAGGATCTGGAGGCGACGGAGGGCGTACGCACCACGCTGGGTTCCCCGCTCTTCCGCGACTGGGTTCCCGGACACAACGACGAGATCGTCGACGTCATGACCGACGCCGGGCTGATCAGCCTGGGCAAGACCACCGTTCCGGAGTTCGGCGCGGCCTGCTACACCGAGCCAGAGGTGTCGGAGCCTGCGCGCAGCCCGTTCGACCTCAGCCGCAGCGCGGCGGGCAGCAGCGGCGGTGCGGCGGCTGCGGTCGGTGCTCTGCTGGTGCCCCTCGCGCAGGGCAGTGACACCGCCGGATCCGTGCGCTCTCCCGCGAGCGCCTGTGGTGTGGTCGGGCTCAAGCCCAGTCGCGGGCTCGTCACGGCCGGGCCGGCCGCTTCCGACGGAATGGGGCTCTCGGTACGGGGGCCGCTCGCCCGCACCGTACGCGACACGGCCGCGTTCCTCGACGCGCTGACCACCCGTACGGGAGCCGGGACCGTGCATCCGCTCCGCGTCGACAGCTACGAGAACGCCTGCGACGCACCCGTGCCCAGGCTCCGGGTGGCGCTCGCACAGGGGTCGGTGTCGGGGTCCCCGGTGGATGCCGAGGTAGCCGCGGCGGCGGAACTCACCGCCCGGACACTGGCCGAGCAGGGTCATCAGGTGTTCGCCCGGGACCAGGCGCCCGACCCGGAGTTCACCGAGGGGTTCCAGGTGATGTTCACCGCGCTGGTCGGGTCCAGGGTCATGGCGTTCGACGAGACGGCCCTGCGCCCGATCGTCCGTCATCTGCGGACCCGCTCACAGCAGTACAGCTCGGGCGAACTGGCAGCCGCCATCGGCGTCGTCCAGGCCCGCGCCAGGGCCTGGACGCTCGACTACGCGGACGCCGACATCGTGATCACCCCGACCGTGACGACCCCTCCGACACTCATCGGCCAGCTCCGCGACGACGACGATCCGGCGGCAGAACTGGCCGCGATGACCGCCTTCACGGGCAACACCGTCATCGGGAACGCCACCGGGTACCCGGCCATCAGCCTGCCGCTGGGCTGGAGCTCCCAGGGACTCCCCCTGGGAGTCTCGCTCACGGCCGGCTGGGGCCGTGAGGACCTCCTGCTCGGCGTCTCCGCCGCACTGGAGGAGGCCCTGCCATGGGCCCACCGCTACGGTGGCTGAGGACGCTGCGCCTTCAGCCGCCGTAGCGGTGGGCGTGTCAGCCGACGGCGTGCAGCGAGTTGCGCCGCTTGGCGGCGGTGGCCTTCTTGGCGGCGGCTGTGGCGGCTCGTTTCTTGCGCTGCTCGGCCAGCTGGTCCTGGTAGGCGGCGACGGCGTTGTGGTAGCTCGCCACATAGTTCTTGTTGTCGAGGCGGTCGGCCCTGGGCATCGCCTTGACGGCGTCCTCCGCGTCCTCGGGGCAGTTGTAGCCCGCCAGCATCGGGTTGATCTGGTAGACGCCGTTGCGGACCTTCTTGACGAGCCTGGCCAGCTCCAGGTTCCGCAGCGCGGCGTTCACGCTGGGGCGGCTCAGGTTCAGGAGAGTGCCCAGGGTGGCCTGGTCCATGGCAATGAGCCCACCGGCCTCGCTGCGTCCCCGCAGTTTCAGCAGTGCGCGGTAGGCGGCGGGCGGCAGGTCCAGGTCGGCGAGAAGGCTGTCCGCGTTGGTCGCCGACCACTTCAAGGTGCTCACTGGGCTGTTCCCTTCTCCTGGCGCTGCGCGCGGGCCCGTCGGCGTGCAGCGCGTTCCTCTGCGCGCTCTTTGCGCAGTTCCTCGATCTCCTGGCGCATGTGCTCCAGCGACGGGAACCGCACCAGGTCGGGCAGGCTCTCGTCCTTGCGGATCTTCGCAAGGGTCTTGTCCTGATCGACCTGTACGTAGTCGGCTTCGACGGTCTCGGTGCCCGGGATGAATTCTGCTACACGGTACGAGTAGGGCGGGTTGAACTGGTAGACACCCCGGCGCACTTTGAACACGATCCCATGGCTCATGATCTCCTGCAGCGCCTCGTTGAGCTTCCCGCGGTGCACGTCCAGCACCGTCGACATCTCATCCTGGGTCAGCCGGATCAGCCCGCCCGCTTTCTGACACGCGATCATCAGCAGGATCAACCGCAGCGGCAGTGCCTCACGGAAGTACTGTGCGATCAGGAAGAAGAACTCCAGCGAGTCCATGGAGAACGCCTTCGGACGTTCCGCCGTGTCGTAGAACTCCATCGGCTTGCGCTCGCTGCCGAGAGACAGCTGCCGGCCCGGGTAGCGGCGAGCGACCGAGTCCAGATCGGCCCGCCGGGCGGGCTTGCCCCACGCCTGGATCTCCTCGTCGAGCGGTGGCGACGTCGGGCGCGGCACCGGCTTCGGACCGGGACGGCGGCGTTGCGGCTCGGGTGACACGCTGCTCTCCACTTCGCTGATCCTGGAGGCAACAGTATGTCAGCGAGACCGACATATATGTCGGTCTCGCTGACGTTCCAGCGTGTTGTGTCCCCCCAGGGGGGACAGATCTCACCCTTTCGTGGACCTGACCGACCGTCCAACGCAACGCCACCGAAACGTCAGCCACGCTGACGTTTCGCACACAAAACTGTCAGTCTCGCTGACATTCAACCCGCGATGTGTCTACTCAGGAGGTACACATCGCTGGAGATATGTACCTCCTGAGTAGACACATCTTCCTCAACCCACGCTTCTGACCTGCGGGTTCTTCCCATTCGTAAGTATTAGGTGGCTGAGGTCCACCGTTGGCCGCGGCACTGACCGTCCAAGTGCCAGTCGGTACTGTCCCCTCGGGCCGGACCGGGGAGGGAGTGACGCACCCTCAACACTCCCTGGAAAAGCCTGTATGCCCGCCTCAGGGCCTCTTGGAGTCCAGTTGGACTCTCAGCCTTGGGTTCCCCTGGAAGGCCTCCAGAGGGCCGTTCCAGGAGCGTGTGAGTCAGTTTCGCTAAAACTACATGCATCATTTAAAGGTGATGCAGCTTCGTTCCGGTATCTCGCCCCTCAGGATGACTTCCCGCGAAGCGGGCTTCTGCCCTGAAGGCGCAGCCAAAAGAGTCTGGTGGGAGAGCGGAGCGAACCCACTCTCAACTTCAGTGCAAAGCCCTGAAGTTGGTCCTGAAGCGAAGCGGAAGGGCCGAGCTTCCGCTTCGCTTTGCCCATTGAGCGAAGCGAAAGGGGCGCCGTGCTGCGCACGGCGCGGTGAGCGGAGCGAGCCGCTTCGCTTGCACAGCGCGCAGCGCTGTGGGAGCCCGTTCGAGGGGGCGTACGTCACCGGCTGGTACCCGGACTCGGGCGACGCGCGCTGGGACACGATGCGCGAGGTGATCCGGGAGCACG
>NZ_JBEOZE010000059.1:0-21303 GCF_040297465.1 Streptomyces sp. NPDC001787 | reverse complement strand
GCTGTCCCTGCGCAACGACCTGGGCCTGCTGGCCGAGGAGTGGGACTCCCGGCTCCAGCGCCAGGTGGGCAACTTCCCGCAGGCCTTCAGCCATGTGCCGCTGATCGACACGGCACTGCGGCTGACGGCCAGCGGGGCGTACGTCGGCTGACGGGTTGTGGGATCCCAGATCCCCTGTCCTTTTCCCAGCGGTGGTGTCCACCGCGTGGCCAATAGGACAGGGGGATGGGATTCATGCCCCGTGAGCGAGTAGTTCCCCTCTTTGTGTACAGGACCGCCCCGGTCGTCATCTGCGTACGTGGCCGGGGCAGTTCCCCAGCGTTCGGCGGCCGGCGGGGCCGCCTCGGGAAACGCGGGGTTGGTGGTCCGATGACTACAGCGGTGGCCGCACCGGTACGGCTGAGTGTCCGGCGTGGTGACGAGACCGTGGTGGATGACCTGGAGTGGTCGTCGGTGCCGCTCAGGCTGCTGCGGGAGGCTAGGCCGTGGCGGACGTTCCGCTGGTTCAAGGGACAGCAGCACTATTCGGGCACGTACTGGTCGGCCACCATGGGCGACCACGTGATCTACGAGTCGCGGCTGGAACTGGGGCGGCTGTTGTTCGCCGACTTCGCTCCGGAGGTGCGGCGCATCGTCGCCCAGCCGTTCCTGCTCAAGGCCGAAGTCGACGGCAAGGTCCGCAAGCACATCCCGGACTATCTGCTGCTGACAGACGACGGTCCGGTGATCGTGGATGTCAAGCCGCGCCACCGGCTTCAGAAGTTCGAGGTCGCCTTCACCTTCGCCTGGACGCGCGAGGCGGTCACGTCGCGCGGGTGGCAGTACGAGGTGTGGAGCGAGCCGGATCCGCATGTGCTGGAGAACATCCGGTTCCTGGCCGGCTACCGCCGTGCCTGGCTGTTCGACCCCGATCTGGTGGCTGCGCTGCGGGCCGCAGATCTGGACGGGATGCCGCTGGGTGATGCCTTCCGGCTGCTGCCGGAGTGTCCCCGGCCGCTGGTGAAGTCGGCGGTGCTGCACCTGGTGTGGTCCGGACATGCGACGACCGCGCTGGACCGGCCGCTGAGCGTGGGCCACGTGCTGCGGAGGGTCGCATGAGCGGGGCTGGGACGAAGCTGAGGGTCGGCACGCATTTCCGGCTGGACGGCGAGACGGTCGAGGTCGTGGATTTCGCCAGCCTGGCCACGGGACTGGAGGTCGTTCTCAAGGACGGACGCGACCGACTGACCCGGATGTCCCTGCGCGAACTGCTGACCTCCGATCGCGCCGAGCTGATCCACGACCGGTCAGGTCCGTCTTCCACCGATGACGAGGACGTCGCCGCGGTGGTATTGAGCCGGCTGACCAAGGACGAGCAGAAGGATGTCCTGAAGCGGGCCGCGCACGTTCGGGAGATGCTGACGGGCTACCGCTCTGGCAGCGAGGACCTTCCGCAGCCTGATGAACCGCGCTCTCAGTACGCTCCCGGGTTGCCGCTGAAGGCCCGGTATGAGGCCAAGGCAGTGGAGATGGGGGTGACCGAGCGGACGGTGCGCCGGTGGGCCCGCGCCTTCCGCGAATTCGGCGAGGCGGGGCTGGTGCCGAAGACCGCGCAGTCGGACGGCGGGCTGGGCAACGCCGATCCGCGCTGGGTTGAGGCCGCGGTGGAGGTGCTGAAGGAGTACGAGCAGGAGTCGCGGCCTTCGGTGAAGGTGGTGCTGGAAGAGGTCGAGGCCCGCGTCAAATCCACGTTCAAGCTGGTGAAGGTGCCGGTGCCGCCGCGGACGACGGCCTATCGGTGGATGCAGGAGCTGGAACGGCGCTATCCGACATTCCGGTTGAGTACCCAGCGCAACCGGGACATCGCCGACCGCCCGAGGAAGGTCTACGGCAAGCTTCGGCCCACGCGGCCGGGCGAGTACGTGCTGATGGACACCACCCGGCTGGATGTGTTCGCCCTCGATCCGGTGACGCTGCGGTGGATGCAGGCGGAGTTGACGGTTGCGATGGACTGGTACACCCGCTGCATCATCGGTCTGCGGGTGACACCGGTGTCGACGAAGGCGATCGATGCCGCGGCCGTTCTCTATCAGGCATACCGTCCCCAGCTGGTTCCGGAGAGCTGGCCGAGGGAGGCCGCCTGGCCCGAGCATGGGATTCCGCGCGGGGTTCTGGTGGAGGCCGAGGCCGTCCACGGGCCCGTCACCGGGGTGTGGGGGCCGAAGGTGGCGCCGGAGACGCTGATCGTCGACCACGGAAAGATCTACGTGTCGGCGCATCTGACCAGCGTCTGCCGCCGGATGGGGATCTCGGTGCAGCCGGCGAGGC
This sequence comes from Streptomyces sp. NPDC001787, assembly GCF_040297465.1. Lineage (NCBI taxonomy): Bacteria > Bacillati > Actinomycetota > Actinomycetes > Kitasatosporales > Streptomycetaceae > Streptomyces > Streptomyces sp. NPDC001787. The sequence continues at coordinate 18,996 of NZ_JBEOZE010000059.1, read as the reverse complement.
TGCGGACGGGCCGGGACAAGGGGCCGGTGGAGCGGTTCTTCCGCACCCTGCGGGAAGACCTGCTGCAGCGGCTGCCCGGCTACAAGGGACCGGACATCCACTCGCGCGGGCTGAACCCGGAGAAGGACGCCTTCTTCTTTCACCACGAGTTGGAGGCCATCATCCGCGAGTGGACCGCGGTGACGTATCACCGCAGGCCACACGAGGGACTGCTCGACCCGCATCTGCCGAAGGTGGAGTTGTCGCCGGCGGCGATGTTCGAGCACGGCCTCGCGCGGGCGGGTTACATCGAGGTGCCTCGCGACCCTCACCTGGCCTACGAGTTCCTCGACGTCACGCTGCGGACCGCCCAGCACTACGGCGTCGAGATCAACGGCCGCCGCTACAACGGCGGCTGCCTCGACGGGCTGCGGGACATGGCCGGCTCCGACATCGATCTGGACAAGCGGCGGCTGCCGTTCTTCGCCGACCCCGACGACGTCACCCGGGTCCACTTCCGTGACCGCGAACGCGTCTGGCACACCCTGCAGTGGGAGCACGCCCCCGGCCTGAACATGCCACTGAGCGAGGAGGCTCTGCAGTTCGCTCGGCGCCTGGCAGCGAAGGAACACACCTTTCCCGACGACCGGCTCGCCATCGCCCTGCTGCTGAAGCGGTGGAACCTCGGCCTGGGAACGTCCCTGGTCGAACGGCGGATGGCACTGCGGCTCTCCCGTGAACAGACGGCCCTGGACCTTCCCGGAACGCCGGCCGACGATGTGCGGTCGCTGCCGTCGGTCGCCCGCGTGCTGTCTCTACCCGAGCAGCCGGCCCCTCCGCCGATCGAGGCCGTCCAGGACCGGGAGCCGGAGGCGGGCGATGACGACGCCGACGGCTTGGAGGAACTGGAAGAGGAACTCGACTTCTACGCCACCGCCCTGAAGGACATCGATGACGACGAGTAAGCGTCCCCGGGTCCAGGGCGAGGAAGCCGATCTGCGTTCACGACTTGACCACCTCACGCTGTCCCGCAAGGAAGGCTTCGGACGCCTGGCAGACGCACCGCCCCGGCCGCGTCCGGAACCTCTGTCCCGTCTGCAGTTGAAGTCGCTGGGAGAGGCGGCCCTTGCCGAATACAACCGCGGGCGCCGAAAGTGGCACGCGAACCTCGGTCCGCTGGTGACACCGCAGATGAACGAGCTGCACGAAGATCTCTCGGACATCTTCGACAGCAACGACCAGGACAGCGACAAGGTCAAGGGTGGTATTGCCCTCGACGCCTTTCCCGGGCTGGGCAAGACCACAGCCGTGCTCGCTTTCGCCCGGAAACTCCACCGTCGCATCATCCAGGAAGAAGGAAATTACACCGACGAGGGGCACGAGCGATGGCCCGTCTGCCGTGTCGGACTGACCAGCAATACAGGAATGCGGGACTTCAACCGATCCATTCTTGAGTACTACGGCCACCCAGGACGCTTCCGCGGGACCGCTGCCGATTTCGGTTACCGGGCGCTTGATTCCGTCCTGTCCGCGGAGACGGAACTCTTGATCGTGGACGATCTACACTTCCTCAAGTGGAGGAACAAGAATGGGATCGAAGTCAGCAATCATTTCAAATATATCGCCAACGAGTTCCCCGTCACCTTGCTACTGATCGGCGTCGGCCTGGAGAAGCGCGGACTGTTCAGCGAGGGTGAAGACTACGAGGATGCGATTCTCGCGCAGACCGGACGCCGGACGACACGACTCGGTATGGCCCCGTTCACGATCGACTCCGAGAAGGGTCGCACCGACTGGCGCAACACCCTTCTCGCCATCGAAGAGCGCGTCGCCCTTGCGGACAAGCACCCCGGCATGATCGCGGACGGGTTGTCCGACTACCTATTCGCCCGCAGCACCGGGCACATCGGCTCGCTCATGACGCTGATCAACCGCGGCTGTCAGAGAGCCGTGCGCACTGGCGTCGAGCGCCTGGACGTGAAGCTGCTGGACCAGGTGAAGAACGACTCCGCGTCCGAGCAAGCACGGCGGGAGTTGCAGCAAGCGTTCGAGTCCGGCCGGCTGGTCAGCCAGCCAGGAAGGAGGGCCGCATGAACGAGCTCCGCACCCTGGCGATCCGTGTTCTCCCGCTGCCTGGAGAAAGCATCGACAGCTGGCTGGAGGCCCTTGCTCGACGCTCGTGGACGTCGTTGTCTGCCCTCCTTGAGGCTCTCGACCTCCCCGTCTATGAGCGCACCCACCGCATGCTCGTCGCCCCGTCGTCCGAGATGCTCCGTCATCTGGAGGTCCAGACAGGGTTGTCCCCGGGGCACCTGGATCAGACCGTCATTCCGCCCGGTCTTGTCGGCCGTTACGCACCTCGCTGGCGGTTCTGCCCGCAGTGTCTGCGCGAATCGGACGGACGCTGGCTCACGCGGTGGTGGCTTCCCTGGTCCCTGGCCTGCGCCAAGCACGAGGCGCTCCTGCAGAGTTTCTGCCCGAGTTGCCTCAAGGAACCGCGCGAGTTCTTGCCCAGGCCCGTCCACGTCACCACCCCTGGACGCTGCTTGCGCCCCATCGGTCCGCGGAGCGTCTGCGGGGCCGACCTGGGTGCCCTTCCTGCACTGGCCCTGGAACGGGGGCACCCCCTCGCCCAAGCCCAACTCGAACTCGACCGCGTCTCGATCACCAGGACCACGAATATCGGATCCGTCTTCGCACATGCAGAAGAGTGCCTCGATCGGCTGACGCAAGCGATGTCGAACTCGGACCTTCCGGCTCTGGAAAACCTTCTCGGTGAATCATGGGAGCGCCTGTTCATTACGACGCCAATCCCCCTTACCGAGTTCGCCGCCTGGCGCCTACGTGAGCACGGAAGCAAGGTCCTCACCCGCGAAATTCTCCGGCAGGAATACCAGCAAGATGGCAAGCCGCTTCGCCAGATCGCTGAGGACTACTCATTGCCTCGCAAATACGTGATTGAGCGAGCAAGGGAACTCGGCATCCCGGTCTATCGCGGGAACCGGCCACACATCTTCGACGACGAGTGGCTCCGCGATCAGTACGTCAACCACATTCGCACCGCCGACGACATCGGTCAGGAACTAGGAACAGACGGCAACGTGGTCCGCCGAAGGCTCGATCAGCTTGGAGTCCCACGTCGCCTCTTCGGCGTTCACAGCTGGCCCATCATGAATAGGAAACTCGATGATTCCGTTCCAGCAGACATCCGGAAATTGACGGAAGGGAATCTTCACGGATGGCTCCGCCTGCGGCGGTTCCAAATCCTCATGGCCTTTCCCACACTCACGACCGCCGCCTCATACCTCAAGATTAGGCCCAGCGCGCTCACAGGGCAGTTCAACCGCCTGGAAGCCGACCTCGGCGCTGACCTGTTCAACCGCTCGGTTCGCCATGCAGCCCAACATCCAACCAGCCGCGGCGCTTCGCTGCTGCGAGATGTGAATGATTCACAGGTTCAGAATCTCATGCGTGAAGCCCTTGGGCCGAAGCTCGAACCAATGCCTAGCCACACTGAAATCGAATTTGCAGAAGCAGTGGCCGATGGCATGGATGCGCGTTTGACGTCCCTAGATTCCCGCCGACCAGCACCCGCTCACCTCCATGTCCCTCCGCCCATAGTCCCGTTGCTGGAACACCTTTTTGAACACGCTGACCAAGAGACCTACGCGGCGCAGATCCAATCCCGCACCGGTATGTCCCGCGCCACCATCCAACGCCAGCTCAAGTGCTTCGCAGAAGCCGGCTGGCTCACCGCTCGCGATCAACCCCGCGAGGAACGTGCTCACGGCGGCCGATGCCGCATCTACTACTCGCTGACCGCGCCAACTCGCCGGATCCCGATCCGCGACCTGCTCAGCAACCCACGACAGCCACGGAAAAGGACACCACCGCGGGACGAAACGCAGGACACAGCGGTGGGACTGGGCCACGAACCCGCTGCTCAGCGAGTCACGGATGGACGCAAATGATAGGAACCTACACGGGTGCGGGATCCCCGGATCCCCCACCCGTGCGGGACAGCCCTGGGAAGGGGCTGTCCCGCCTCCCCGCCCTTAGGCTTGAAGGGACCTGCAGTACCCTTCGAAGGGGGGCATCATGACGCCCCGCAGCAGTGGTGACGGCCCCGGCGGTCTCTCCGGGCCATCCGGGCCATCCGGGCTCTCCGGGCTCTCCGGGCTCCGCAAGGATCTGACCGGCGACGCCTTCGCGCCCGGTGATGCCGGGTACGACGAGGCCCGCACCGTCTTCAACAGCATGATCGACCGCCGGCCCGCGGTCGTCGCCCAGTGCGTGTCCCCCGCGGACGTGGCACGGGCGCTCCGCTTCGCCCGCGACAACGGCCTGGAGATCGCCGTGCGCGGCGGCGGCCACAGCGTCGCCGGAATGTCCGTGAGCGACGGCGGTCTGGTGGTCGATCTGCGCCGGATGCGCGACGTGACCGTTGCCCCGCGAGCGGCTTCGGCACAGGTCGGCGGCGGCGCCACCATGAGCGATCTGGACCGGGCGACCCAGCCGTACGCACTGGCGACCACCGGCGGCCGGGTGTCCACCACCGGCGTGGGCGGATTCACCCTGAGCGGCGGCTCGGGCTGGCTGGAGCGGAAGTTCGGGCTGGCCTGCGACAACCTGCTGGCCGCCGAACTGGTCACGGCCGACGGCGAGAGCGTACGGGCCAGTGCCGAGGAGAACCCCGACCTCTTCTGGGCTCTGCACGGCGGCGGCGGGAACTTCGGCGTGGCCACCTCACTGACCCTGGGGCTGCACCCGCTGCCCGCGATGAGCATCGTGTTCCTGCTGTTCCGCCCGGACGCCGGTCCCGCCGCCCTCACCGCCTACCGGGACCTGATGGAGTCGGCCCCCGACGAGGCGGGCGGGGCGTGCCTGTACCTGACCGGGCCGCCCGAGGACTTCGTCCCCGCGCATCTCGTCGGACAGCTGACCTTCGCGACGCTGCTGACCTGGGCGGGCCCGGAGGCCGAGGCCCGTGCGGCGGCCTCCGGGCTGCTCGCCCTCCCCCACGAGGCCGAGATCGTCACCGAGATTCCCTACGCGGACCTCCAGTGCATGCTCGACGACCCGCCGGGGATGCGGAACTACTGGTCCGCCGAATACCTGGACGCGTTCCCCGATGCCGCCGTGGACACCTTCTGCGCCGCCGCCGCGGCGATGCCCGTCCCGTCCGGCTCCCAGCACGTCCTGTTCCCCATGGGCGGAGCCGTCGCCCGGGGCCCCGCCGACCACCCGCTGCCCTGGCGTGCCGCTCCCTGGGCCGTCCACCCCTTCGGCGTCTGGGAGAGCCCGGACGACGACGAGCGGGGCCGTGAATGGGTCCACCGGGTCCGCGACGACTTCCGGCCCTGGGCGAGCGGTGCCGTGTACCTCAACTTCATCGGCCATGAGGGCCAGGCCCGCGTCGTCGCCGGTATGGGCACGGACAACTACGCGAGGCTCGCGGCGGTGAAGGCGCGGTACGACCCGGACAACGTGTTCCGTCTCAATCACAACATCGAGCCCGCCACCGCCCGCGCATGACGCGGGCACCGGCCGCCCGGTAGCTTCCTGACCAGGGCTGTCGCCCTGTCGTACGCGAGTGGAAGCACGAGGCCTGATTCTGTGGAGAGCCAAGGCGGAATCACCGTCCGACGCGCGCTGGAACTGCCCGGCCTGCGCGGCGGGCTTCCGGAGGTGGTGGCCGGTGCCGAGCGGCTGAACCGTACGGTGCGCTGGGTGCACGCGGGCGAGGTGCCGAACATCGCCTCGCTGCTCAAGGGCGGCGAGCTGCTCCTCACCACCGGTCTGGGGCTCGGTACCCGGCCGGCCGAGCAGCGCGCGTTCGTCCGCAGGCTCGCCGACCGCGGCATCGCCGCCCTCGTGGTCGAGCTGGGCCCGCGCTTCAGCAGGCTGCCCGCCTCCATCGTGGACGCGGCGCGCACGGCCGGGCTGCCCCTGGTCCAGCTGCACCGCGAGGTGCCGTTCGTCGCGGTGACCGAGGAGGTGCACACCGAGATCGTCAACGGGCACTACGCGCTGCTCCAGCAGGCCGAGGAGGTGCACCGGCGCTGCACGCAGGCGCTGCTCGGCGGCGGTGGCATACCGCAGGTCCTCGGGATCCTGGCGGACTTCACCGCCAACCCGGTCTTCCTCGAAACGCCCGACGGCCAGCTCCTGTACGCGGCCGGGACCGGTACCGGCCCGGTCGGCGCCGACCCGCTCCAGGTCTGGGACGGCATGCGCGGCGGCCGGGCGGCCCGCGAGACACCGCCGGCCGGCGCGGTCCTGGTGGATGTGCCGGGCGGTGGCCCGGGGGCCGGTTCGGTGCGGGCGAGGCTGGTGCTGCTCGCCGTGTCCGCCCCGCTCGTGACGGTGCACCGCATGGCGGCGGAGCGGGCGGCGGGCATCCTCGCCGTCGTCCTGATGCAGGCCCGGCAGGAGGAGGAGCTGGCGGCCCGCGGCCGGGGCGACTTCCTCACCGACCTCGCGGAGGGCCGGATCGCCCCGGAGGACGCGCCCGCGCAGGCCCGTGTGCTCGGCTTCAAGCCCGGCGACACCCCGCTGCTGCCGGTCGTGATGCGGCTGGCCCCGGAGCTGTCCCCCTCGGGCAACTGGGCGCTGCTGGCCCGCGCGGTGCTGGAGGAGCTGTCCTCCGTGGGCGTGCCGGTGCTGCTCGGGGTGCGTCCCGTGGAGGGCCGGGTGCCCCTGCTGCTGGGCCTGCGCTCGGAGTCGGAGCGCACCGCGGTCGCCGACCGGGTGGCGACGGCGCTGCGGGCGGGCGTGGAGCGGGCCGGGCTGGAGCGGGCCGGGGCGGGGGCCCATCCGCCGGTCGTCGTGGTGGGCGTGCCGGGCGGCTGGGCGGTGGCCGGGGCCGGGCTGCGGCACGCCGCGGAGACGGCGGCGGCGGCACAGGGGCTGAGCGACCGCCCGTGGTACGACGCCCGGCGTCTGGACATCGATCTGCTGCTCTGGCGGCTGCGGGACCATCCGGACCTGGCGGCGTTCGTGGACCGGGCGATCGGCCCGCTGCGCGATCACGACCGCACCTCGCGCCCCCCGCTGCTGCCCACCCTGGAGGCGTACCTCGCCCATGCGGGCCGCAAGGCGGAGACGGCGCGCGAGCTGCATCTGAACCGGCAGACGCTCTACAACCGGCTGGCCCGCATCGGTGAACTGCTCGGCACCGATCTGGACGACCCGCAGACGGTACTGGCCCTGAGCCTGGCGCTGCGGGCCCGCCGCCACGCCGGCTGAGCCGGTCCAGCCGCCCGACGGCCCCGGGGCGACGCTCCCCCGGGAACCCCGGCAACCACGGGAACGACGGGCACGGCCCGGGTCCGGCTCACCGCGGCCCGGCCGCCGCCGTGGGTTGCGCCAACTCGTCGTACACACTCAGCACATGGGCGATCGTGTCGTCCTCGGTGGGCCAGCCCGCCGCCTGCACCCGCCCCTCCCGGGCCAGTTGCTCGCACCGCGCGGGGTCGCCGAGCAGCCGCACGACGGCACGGGCCAGCGCCTCGGCGTTCCCGTACGGGACCAGTTCGGCGGCGTTCCCGACGAGTTCGGGGACCCCGCCGACCGCCGTGGCCACCAGCGGCACGCCCAGCCGCAGCGCCTCCTGCGCCAGCGGCGACCGGGCCTCCCAGCGGCTGGGCAGGAGCGCCACATCGGCGACGGCGAGCAGTTCGCCGACGTCCTGCCGGGACCCGACGAGGGCGACGGGCAGTTCCTCGTCCTGGATGCGCCGTTGCAGGGCCGCCCGGTCCCGCCCCTCCCCCGCGATGATCAGCAGGGGCTCGGGGTCGAGTTCCCGCCACACCCGGGCGGCGTCCAGCAGGGTGTGGAATCCGTGATGCGGTACGAGACTTCCGGCAGCCATCAGCAACGGCCGTCCCACCGCCCCCAGTTCGGCCCTGGCCTTGCCGTCCATCGCCGCGCCGGGGAACCGGGCGAGCGGCACGGAGACCGGTGCGAGCCGGGCGTCCCGGGCGCCCCGGCTGCGGGCCCGGTCCAGCAGGTCCGACGAGGTGGCGAGCACAACGTCCGCCGCCCGCGCGGCCCTTCGCTCCAGCAGATGCAGCATCCGGCGCCGGGCGCCCTCGGCGTGGGTACGGGTGTGCCAGGTCACGACCAGCGGAACGGTCCGGCCGCTGAGGGCGAGAGCGCTACGCACGGCCGCGTGCAGCCCATGGGCGTGAACGACGTCCGCGCCCGCGCAGGCGGCGCGCAGCGCGGCGACGGCGGCCGGATCGCCGCGCCGGGGCACGGGGGTGAAGCGGGCGCCCGTCGCCGGGAAGTCATAGGCACGGTCCACCGCTGCGGGGGCGCAGACGGTGACCTGCACCCCTCTGGCGCTCAGCCCCGCGGCCAGCGAGCTGACGTGCGCGCCGCTGCCCGCACTGCCGCCGCCCAGGACTTGGACCGTACGCAGCTGTGACACGTCGAATGGCTCCCGGGGTTCCCGAGTCGGTGGTGGGTACTGCGCCAAGGATGCCAGTCCGTACGCACGTTCCGGGACCGCAGGAACGTTGCTGCGACACCTCCATCGACAACCGGACACACGCCATCACCCACACGGGTGAGATCTATGGCGTGAAATTGCCAGCTCCGGCAGGAGCCCCGGGCCGCGGGGACACCGCGAACGCCCGGGGCTGCCGGGTGACGGTCCCTTCCCCCGTCACCCGGCAGCCCCGGACCACCGCCCGCTCCCCGATCCGTCCGCTATCCGTCGGCGCGCGCCGTGGCCAGCAGCTCCTCCGCGTGGGCACGGGCCGTTTCGGAGTCCTCCTGGCCGGCCAGCATCCGGGACAGCTCCCGTACCCGGTCCTCGCCCTCCAGGACCGTGACACCGCTCCTGGTCACCGAGCCGTCCACCGTCTTCTCCACCAGCAGCTGACGGTCGGCGAAGGCCGCCACCTGCGGCAGGTGCGTCACCACCACCACCTGCGCCGACCTGGCCAGCTTCGCCAGCCGGCGGCCCACCTCGACGGCCGCCCTGCCGCCGACTCCCGCGTCGACCTCGTCGAAGAGATAGGTCGGTACGGGGGCGGAGCCCGCGAAGACCACCTCGACGGCGAGCATCACCCGGGACAGCTCACCGCCCGAGGCGCCCTTGGCGATCGGCCGGGGCGGCGCCCCGGGGTGCGGGGCCAGCAGCAGTTCGACCTCGTCGGCGCCGGACGGGCCGTACAGGACGCTCCGTCCGCCGATGTCGATGCCGGAGTCCTCGTCCGGCGCCTCGGTCTGCCGGATGGCGAAGGAGACCCGGGCGTGCGGCATCGCGAGCGAGGCCAGCTCCGCGGTCACCGCGTCGGCGAACCGCGTCGCCGCCTCCGTACGGGCATCGGTCAACGCCTGCCCGAGCCCTGACAGTTCGGCGCGCAACGCGTCCCGCTCGGCCGTCAGCTCGCCGATCCGGTCGTCGTCACCCTCCAGTTCGGTGAGCCGCCCCGCGCCCTCCTCGGCCCAGGCCAGTACGGCGGTGATGTCCTCGCCGTACTTACGGGTCAGCCCCGTGAGGGCGGCCCGCCGCTCCTCGACCGCGGCGAGCCGCAGCGGATCGGCGTCGAGCTGGTCCGCGTACCCGGACAGTTCCCCGGCCACATCGGCGAGCAGGATGGAGATCTCCCCGGTCCGCTCCGCCAGCGCGGCCAGCACCGGGTCATGGGCCCGTACCGCGTCCAGGGACCGCCCGGCGGCGGCGACCACGGTCGTGGCGTCGACGCCCTCCGGGTCCTCGGGGTCGCCCACGAGCGCGGTGTGCGCGAGGGCCGCCGCGGAGGCGAGGGCCTCCGCGTGACCGAGACGTTCGGCCTCGGCGGCCAGTTCGGCGTCCTCCCCGGCCAGCGGGTCGACCGCGGCGACCTCGTTGAGGCCGAAGCGCAGCAGATCCGCTTCCTGGGCCCGCTCCCGGGCACGGGTGGTCAGCTCGTCGAGCTCCGAGACGACGGCCCGCAGCCGCCGGTAGGCCCCCTCGTACTTGACGTACGGCACATCGACGCCGCCGCCCGCGTACCGGTCCAGTGCCTGCCGCTGCCGCGCGGGCTTGAGCAGCCCCTGCTGGTCGGTCTGCCCATGCACGGCGACCAGCTCGTCGGCGAGCTCGGCCAGCACCCCCACGGGCACGGATCTGCCCCCGAGATGGGCCCGGGAGCGGCCCTCCGCCGAAACGGTACGGCTGATCAGCAACGCCCCGTCGTCGAGTTCCGCACCGGCCTCCTCGGCGCGCAGCGCCGCCGCGTCGCCGTCGGAGACGGTGATCCGTCCCTCGACGACCGCGGCCTTGGCGCCGATCCGCACCAGGGCAGGGTCGGCGCGCCCGCCGAGCAGCAGCCCGAGACTGGTGACGACCATGGTCTTGCCGGCCCCGGTCTCGCCCGTCACCGCGGTGAAGCCGGGTGACAGCTCCACCACCGCGTCGTCGATGACTCCGAGCGACCGTATCCGCATCTCCTCCAACACGGACATGACCTTACGAGGTCCGCGGCCCGGTGTGCGACGGCCCCCGGTCATCAATTCACTCTCCCGGGCACCGGAAGGCCCCCCGCGACGGGGCACCGGACGGGGCACCGGAAGATCAGTTCGGAGCGCCCCGCCAGCCCGACACGGGCAGCGCGAACTTCGCCACCAGGCGGTCCGTGAACGAGGCCTGATGCAGCCGGGCCAGCCGCACGGGCACCGCGCCGCGCCGCACCTCGACGCGTGCGCCCGCCGGGAGCTCGACGGTCCTGCGCCCGTCGCACCAGAGCACCCCGTGCGGGGTGTGCGGCTGGACCTCGACGGCCAGCACGGAAGTGGGCGAGGTCACCAGCGGCTTGGCGAACAGGGCGTGCGCGCTGATCGGAACCATCAGCAGCGCCTCGACCTCGGGCCATACGACGGGCCCGCCCGCCGAGAAGGCGTACGCCGTCGAACCCGTCGGGGTGGCACAGACGATCCCGTCGCAGCCGAACCCGGTGACCGGCCGGCCGTCGATCTCCAGTACGACCTCCAGCATCCGGTCGGGCGAGACCTTCTGCACGGCCGCCTCGTTGAGCGCCCAGTCGGTGTGGACGATGTCACCGTTGCTGTGGACCATCACATCGAGCGTCATCCGCTCCTCGACCTGGTACGCGCGGGTGACGACCCGGTCGACCACCTTGTCCAGGTCGTCCCGCTCGGCCTCGGCGAGGAAGCCGACCCGGCCGAGGTTGACCCCCAGCATCGGCACACCGGACGCCCGGGAGAACTCCGCGCCCCGCAGCAGGGTCCCGTCCCCGCCGAGGACGATCAGCAGTTCGCAGCCGTCCACGGCCCCCGGAGTGGTGTCCGTGACCGTCTCCACGGACGGCGGCAGCGGCAGATCGGCCGCCTCGGTCGCCAGGACCCGTACGCCGAGGCCGCTGCGCAACAGCCCCTGGACGACGAGCTCCGCGCTCCGGATCGCGGCCGGACGGCCGGTATGTGCCAAAAGAAAGACTGTTCGTGCCGCATTCGTCGTCAACGAGGCCCCTCCGCCACTGCACGGTCGACATCCGCGGGATCCAGCTCAGGTGCACCGGCCCGCAGCCACAGAAAGTACTCGACGTTTCCCGCGGGTCCGGGCAACGGGCTGGCCGTCACGCCCCGGACGCCCAGCCCCAGGCCCCAGGCCCGGCGCGCGACTTCCCGTACCGCCTCGGCCCGCAGCTCCGGGCTGCGCACGACCCCGCCGGTGCCGAGCCGCTCCTTGCCCACCTCGAACTGCGGCTTGACCATGAGGACCAGATCCGCGTCGGGGGCGGCGCAGCGCGCGAGGGCGGGCAGCACGAGCCCCAGCGGAATGAACGACAGGTCGCCCACGACCAGGTCCACCGGCTCGCCGTCGATCGCCTCCAGGGTCAGTTCCCGCACATTGGTGCGGTCCTTGACCGTGACGCGTTCATCGGAGCGGAGCGACCAGGCGAGCTGCCCGTAGCCGACGTCGACGGCGAGGACGTGTCCGGCGCCGGCCCGCAGCAGGACATCGGTGAAGCCCCCGGTGGACGCCCCGGCGTCCAGCGCCCGCCGCCCCTCGACGGTCAGTCCGAGGGGTACGAAGGCGGCGAGGGCGCCCGCGAGCTTGTGCCCGCCGCGCGAGACGTACTCGGGGTCGTTGTCGTCCTTGGTGACGACGACCGCGGCACTGGTCTCGACCTGGGTGGCGGGTTTGGTCGCGGTGTTGCCGCCGACGGTCACCCGCCCTTCGGCGATCAGCTGGCTCGCGTGCTCACGAGAGCGGGCGAGCTCTCGGCGTACCAGCTCGGCGTCGAGACGGCGGCGTACCACTCCTGCCACGTTCGGTTCAGCTCCTGTTGTCGTACGAGGGCATGGGCGCGGGCCCGGGTGCGGGTGCCGGACGGGTGTCCAGCGAGGTCAGCGCATCACGCAGCCCACGGTGTACATCCTCGTACACATCGATGTGCCCGTCCGCCGGGAGGTGGTCGGCATCGGCCAGCCGCTCCAGCTGGGCGTCGACGTCCGCGCTGCCGGTGGGGGTGCGCCCGACGCCGATGGGCGCGGGGCCGGCCGGCCCGCAGGGGGGCTCGGCGGCGGGCGCGGCGGGCGCCGGGGCCGCCGGAGGCTCCCCGGGCGTACTCGCGGGCGCCGTCTCCGGTCCCGGCATCCAGTCGCTCATGCCGAAACGCTACCGCGACGGGCCGGTGTACCGTCGATCATGATGGCGACCATGGCGGAGTGCCGCAGCGCACTCGACAGACTTTCCGAGAATCTCGCAGGAGCCGACGGCGACGTACGCAGCGCCGCTGCCCTCGACCGTTCGCTGAGCTGCCACATCAAGGACCTCGGCATCACGTTCACCGGCCGATTGGCGGATGGCCGGATCCGGGTGCTCGACATGGTCGAGGGCCCGCCCCGGGAGAAGGCCGAGATCCGTCTCGCCATGACCGGCGACGACCTGGTGGCGATGGTGAACGGCGACCTGAACTTCGCCAGGGCGTGGGGATCGGGCCGGGTCCGCCTGGAGGCGGGCTTCCGGGACCTGATGAAGCTCAGAGCACTGCTGTGAGGGGCGGGAGCGCTTCCCCGCCCCTCGCTCAGACCGCCCGCGCCGAAGCCTTCGGCGCTCCGGCGTCGCCGGCAGCACCGTCACCGGCACCCGCGGCGGTGCCCGTTCCCGCCCGGCGCCTCTTGCGCGCGGCGGGCACCACCAGCGGTGTGCCCGTCTCCGGATCGTCGATCACCTGGCACCGCATCCCGAACACCCGCTCCACCAGCTCCGCCGTCACGACGTCCGACGGCGCCCCCTCGGCGAGGATCTCGCCGTCCCGCATCGCGATGAGATGGGTGGCGTACCGGGCGGCGTGATTCAGGTCGTGCAGCACCGCCACGAGCGTGCGTCCCCGCGTCTCGTGCAGTTCGGCACAGAGGTCGAGCACATCGATCTGGTGCTGGATGTCGAGATACGTCGTCGGCTCGTCGAGGAGCAGCAGCGGGGTCTGCTGCGCCAGCGCCATGGCGATCCACACCCGCTGACGCTGACCGCCGGACAATTCGTCGACATAGCGATCGGAGAGTTCGGCCACGCCCGTCGACTCCATCGACTCGACGACGACGCGTTCGTCCTCCGGCGACCACTGACGCAGCAGCCCCTGGTGCGGATACCGGCCGCGGGCGACGAGGTCCGCGACGGTGATGCCGTCCGGGGCGATGGAGGTCTGGGGCAGCAGCCCCAGTGTCCTGGCAACCTGCTTCGCGGGCATCCGGTGGATGGTCCGCCCGTCCAGCAGCACCTGACCGGCGCTCGGCTTCAGCATCCGGGCGAGCGCTCGCAACAGCGTCGACTTGCCACAGGCGTTGGGACCGACGATCACCGTGAAGGAGTTGTCGGGAATCTCCACCGAGAGGTTCTCGGCGATGATCCGCTGGTCGTAGCCAAGGGTCACCGAATCCGCGGTGAGGCGCTGCATGGTCGTACTCCCGGATGCGATGAGTGGGCTCCGCGCGATGCGCCCACCGGGCGTGAGCCGCGCGAGCCGTACGGAGGGGCGGGCGGAAGGGCGGACAGGAACCCTGGAGAACCGCAGACCACCGACCACCGGCAAGTTAGGTTAGCCTACCCTCCACCTGGGGGCCGTTCCCGGAGCCGCCGGCCGAACCCCTACAGCCCGAGCACGGCGATCGCCTTCCCCGCGTCCAGCCCGCACGAACCCTCGCCGGCGAACGTCCACGCGGCCCCGCACAGCGCCCGCAGCCCGTCGAGCACGTCACCGTCCCCGTCGCCGCCCTCCAGCACCAGGGCCTCCTCACGTACGAAGGCCGTCCAGTCCCCGCACCCGAACACCTCACCGGCCACCGTCACCTCGGGCTGCCCCGTCAGCAACCCCCTCAGATCCCGGTCCACATAGGTCGGCCGGTGGTGCGGCCCGGCGGCCAGCAGCCGCGCCGCGTCGGTCACGCCGGTCAGCACGAGCAGCGAGTCCACGCCTCCGTTGAACGCCCCCTCGATGTCCGTGTCCAGCCGGTCGCCGACCACGAGCGGCCGCTCGGCCCCGGTCCGCAGCACGGTCTCGCGGTGCATGGGGGGCAAGGGCTTCCCGGCGACCCGGGGCTCGGCGCCGGTGGCGATCCGAACGACCTCCACCGCGGCACCGTTTCCGGGCGCGATACCGCGGGCACTCGGAATGGTCAGATCGGTGTTGGACGCGAACCACGGGAGTCCCCGGGCGATCGCGTAGCTCGCCTCGGCGAAGCGCCCCCAGGCCATGTCCGGCCCGCCGTATCCCTGTGCCACCGCGGCCGGTTCGTCGTCCGCCGAATCCACCGGCACCAGACCGCGCTCGCGCAGGGCGACCCGCAGCCCCTCCCCGCCGATCACCAGCACCCGTGCACCGGACGGCAGCTGATCCGACATCAGCCGGGCCACCGCCTGCGCCGAGGTGATCACATCCGCGGGTTCGGCCGGTACACCCAGCTCGGTCAGGTGCTCCGCCACCGCGTCCGGTGTCCGCAGCGCGTTGTTGGTCACATACGCGAGACGCATCCCGCCGTCCCGCGCGGTGCCCAGCGACTCGACGGCGTGCACGATCGCCTGCCCGCCCGCGTACACCACCCCGTCCAGGTCGAGCAAGGCCGTGTCGTACGCCTCGCTCAGCGCCGTGCGACTCCCGCGCGGCCGGGACGCGTACTGCTGGTCACTCATATGTCCTCGCTCCTCGATACAGGCTTCTCCCCCGATCATCGCGCATGCGCCGAGCGCACATACGATGCAGAAATGAACACATCAGGTCCCGCCGTGCCAGGGCTGCGGCTGATCCCGTTCCGCGGACTGCGTTACGTCCCCGAGCAGGTGGGCAGCCTCGCCGCGGTGACCTCGCCCCCGTACGACGTCGTCGTCAGGCCCGACGGACTGCACCACCTGGAGTCGGCGGACCCGCACAACATCGTCCGGCTGATCCTGCCGCAGGCGGACACCGCCGAGGCCCGCCACCGGCAGGCCGCCGAGACACTCGGCCGCTGGCTGGCGGAGGGCGTCCTCGCCCCGGACCCCGCACCGGCGCTCTACGTCTACGAGCAGCGCAACAGCGAGATCCTGCAACGCGGGCTGATCGGCGCCCTGGCGCTCTCGCCCGCGGCCGACGGCATCGTCCTCCCGCACGAGGACGTCATGGACCACATCGTCGAGGACCGGGCGGACCTCATGCGGACGACCCAGGCCCATCTGGAACCGCTGCTGCTCACCTACCGCGGCGACGGCCGTCCGGCGGGTGTGGCCGATGTCATCGAGCGCGTGACGGACCGCCCACCCCTGCTCGCCACCACGACGGAGGACGGTTTCAGCCATCGTCTCTGGGCCGTCACCGACCCCGCCGAACGAGCCGAGGCGGAGACCGGTCTCTCCCACCACCAGGCGCTGATCGCCGACGGCCACCACCGCTGGGCGACATACCTCCGGCTCCAGCGCGAGCAGACCGCGCCCGGCCCGTGGGACTTCGGCCTGGTCCTCCTCGTCGACACGGCCCGCTACCCGCTCCAGGTCCGCGCCATCCACCGGCTGCTGCGCGGCCTGCCGGTGGCGGAGGCGGTGGCGGCCCTCTCCGGCCTCTTCCGCGTACGGGAGACCGACGGGCCGCTCCCCCGCGCCCTCGACGCCCTGGCGGAGGCGGCGGCCGAGGGGAACGCGTTCCTCCTCGCGGGCGACGGCGGGTTCCACCTGGTGGACCGCCCGGACCCGGCCCTCCTGGCCCGTACGGTCCCGGCCGACCGCCCCGCGGCCTGGCGCACCCTGGACGCGACGGTCCTGCACTCCACACTGCTGGACCGTGTCTGGCGAATCCCCGACGCCCCCGAACACATCTCGTACATTCACGACACCGCGGCAGCCGTCGAGCAGGCCGAACGGCTCGGGGCCACGGCCGTGCTGATGCACCCGGTACGTGAAGAGGTCGTCCGGGACCTGGCCAGGCAAGGCGTGACCATGCCACGCAAGTCGACGTCCTTCGGTCCCAAGCCGGCCACCGGCCTGGTACTGCGCAGCCTCGACATCGGCTGAGGACTCCGGAAACGGAAAAGGGCGGCACTCCGGAAGGAGTGCCGCCCTTTCTTCATCGTTTACGCCTTGGCGGAACCGTCCGCCTCGTCGTCGTCCTCGTCGTCCTCATCTTCGTCGGCCGAAGCCTCGGCGACGTCAACGGCGTCGTCCTCGTCCTGGTCCACCTCGGCGTCCACTGCCGTGCCCGAAGCCTCGTCGTCGCCGAGGGCGTCCACGAACTCCACCCC
This sequence comes from Streptomyces sp. NPDC001787, assembly GCF_040297465.1. Classification (NCBI taxonomy): domain Bacteria; kingdom Bacillati; phylum Actinomycetota; class Actinomycetes; order Kitasatosporales; family Streptomycetaceae; genus Streptomyces; species Streptomyces sp. NPDC001787. The sequence continues at coordinate 2,289 of NZ_JBEOZE010000059.1, read as the reverse complement.
GTCGAGCTCGGCGAGCCGGTCCGACGCGTCGGTCGAACCGTCCTTGTCGGCCTCCAGCGCCTTCGCGAACCACTCACGCGCCTCGTCCTCGCGCCCCGCTTCGAGCAGGGCGTCCGCGTACGCGTAGCGCAGACGCGGCGTCCAGGGCTGAACGGAACTGGAAGCGAGCTCGGGGCTCTGCAGCGTGACGATGGCGGCGTCGATCTGTCCCATGTCCCGGCGTGCCCCGGCCGCGACGAGACGCATCTCGACCTGCCCGGCCTTGTCCAGCTTCTGCACCTCGGGCTCACCGGCCATGGCCATGGCCCGCTCGGGCCGCCCCAGCCCACGCTCGCAGTCGGCCATGACGGGCCACAGGTCCACGGACCCGGTCATCCGCCGTGCCGCCCGGAACTCCGCCAGCGCCTCGGCGTACTTCTGCGTCGCGTACGCCGCGAAGCCGGCCGCCTCACGCACCGCCGCGACCCGCGAAGCCAGCCGCAGGGCGATGCGTGCGTACGCGTATGCCTGCTCGGGGTCCTCGTCGATCAGCCGGGCCACCATGACGAGGTTGCGCGCGACATCCTCGGCAAGGGTCTTCGGCAGGCTCATCAGCTCCTGCCGCACGTCCTTGTCGATCTCGTCGCCGGTGACGTCGTCGGGGATCGGGAGACGCTTGATCGGGTCGCGGTCACGGTCCCGGTCGTCACGGCGCCCGAAGCCACCGCGGTCGTCACGCTGACCGCCGCGGTAGCCACCGCGGTCGTCATCACGACGGGGCCCACGATCACGGTCGTCGCGACGGAACCCACCACCGGAGCCACCGCCACGACTGTCGTCACGACGGAACCCACCACCGGAGCCACCGCCACGGTTGTCGTCACGGCGGAAGCCGCCACCGGCGCTGCCGCCACGGTTGTCGTCGCGGCGGAAGCCACCACCGGAGCCACCGCCACGGTTGTCATCACGGCGGAACCCACCACCGGAGGGGCGGTCGTCGTCCCGACGCGGCCCACGCGGCCGATCGTCACGACGCTCAAAACCACCACCGGGACGCCCACCACGGTCATCACGCTGCTGACCGCCGCGGTAGCCACCGCGGTCGTCATCACGACGGGGCCCACGATCACGGTCGTCGCGACGGAAGCCACCGCCGGCGCTGCCGCCACGGTTGTCGTCGCGGCGGAACCCACCGCCGGAGGGGCGGTCGTCGTCCCGACGCGGCCCACGCGGCCGGTCATCACGACGCTCAAAACCACCACCCGGACGCCCACCACGATCATCACGCTGCTGACCGCCACGGTACCCACCACGGTCATCATCACGACGGAACCCACCACCGGAGCCACCGCCACGGTTGTCATCGCGACGGAACCCACCACCGGAGCCACCGCCACGGCTGTCGTCACGGCGGAACCCACCGCCGGCGCTGCCGCCACGGTTGTCGTCGCGGCGGAAGCCACCGCCGGAGGGGCGGTCGTCGTCGCGACGCGGCCCACGCGGCCGATCGTCACGACGCTCAAAACCACCACCCGGACGCCCACCACGGTCGTCACGGCGGAAGCCGCCGCCGGCGCTGCCGCCACGGTTGTCGTCGCGGCGGAAGCCACCGCCGGAGGGGCGGTCGTCGTCCCGACGCGGCCCACGCGGCCGGTCATCACGACGCTCAAAACCACCACCCGGACGCCCACCACGATCATCACGCTGCTGACCGCCACGGTACCCACCACGGTCATCATCACGACGGAACCCACCACCGGAGCCACCGCCACGGCTGTCGTCACGACGGAACCCACCACCGGAGCCACCGCCACGGTTGTCATCGCGACGGAACCCACCACCGGCACTGCCGCCACGGCTGTCGTCACGGCGCGGTCCACGGTCACGGTCGTCACGACGGAAGCCGCCACCGGCGCCACCGCCGCCCGAGGGCCGGCTGTCGTCTCGGCGGAAACCACCGCGGTCGTTGTCTCGTCGAGGGGCACCGGAACCGGACCGGTCGTCACGACCACCGCGGAAACCGCCCCTGTCACCACCGTCCCGGCGACGCGGCTCGCGCTCCGGACGATCGTCGGGAGAGTTGGTGGACATGGGTGTGACTCCTGTCTTCGGGTACCACAGACATTCTCGCGCAGCCGACGATCCGACGCGCTTCGGCAAAAACAAAAGGACCCTTGGTCCCAGCGTGAACGCTGGGACCAAGGGTCCTTGAAAGATTGTTCGGCGGCGTCCTACTCTCCCACAGGGTCCCCCCTGCAGTACCATCGGCGCTGAAAGGCTTAGCTTCCGGGTTCGGAATGTAACCGGGCG
>NZ_JBEOZE010000058.1:0-23521 GCF_040297465.1 Streptomyces sp. NPDC001787 | reverse complement strand
CCGCCGTTCTTGAACTCCACCACGACGGTGCCCTCGGACTCGTCACTGATGCTCTGGTCCGACGCCGTGACCTCCAACTCGTCCGTACGGCACTTGCCGACCTTGCTGGACACGTTGGAGCCGGTCCCGACAGCCGCGCCCTTCCCGCTGGAGCTCCTGCCGGCGGTGTCCTTCGCGCCGTCCTGATCCGAACCGCCCGCCGACGACCCGTTGGACGCGGACGACGGGGCGCTCTGTCCCGTACCGGAATCTCCGCTCTGGCAGGCCGTGAGCGAGAGGCTCGCGGCAACGGCCAGGGCTGCGAAGGTGAGCTTGTAGACGCGCATCGTGACTTCCCTCAGTATCGGCTGGCAGGGTCGGCCGCTCGGTACGGGTCGGTACGAGCGAGCGTTTCTGATCACCAGGACCCACCGGAACCCGCCTGCCGTTCCGCCCAACCAGCCCCTAGGACACGGCTGTTACACGCACAGCCCGGCACCGTACGCACCACCGCCCGCCCGCACCCGCCCGGAGCACGACGCGGGCCAGCCGCGACAACGGTTCCCACCACCGTTCCGCATCGTCCTCGCGGACACCGGCCGCTGGGACAGACCCGTGACCCGACGCACCTTGACCACAGCCGACGGCATACCGTCCTCAACTCGCCGCGTACACGGAGCTTCCGGTGCTGGAATGACCCCATGCCCGACACACCGTCCCACCCCCGTTCGCCCGCCGCCCCCGGCGCCGACGCCGACGCCGACGCCACACACGACACCGACCTGATCGTCGTCGGAGGCGGCCCGGCGGGCTGTGCCGCCGTGCGTACGGCGGCCAGTGTCGGCATGCGCTCGGTCCTGGTCGAGCCGGACACCCTGTGCCGCAGCCTCTACCGCGTCACCGCTCTGAACAACGTCCTCGGCGGCTACACCAGTGGCCCCGCGCTCGCCGAGGCCATCACGGCGGAGCTGAGGAGCACGGAGCTGTGCCGTCCGGAACTCGGCCGTCATGTCGTCGAACTCCGCGCCCACGAGGACCACATCGCCGTCACCCTGGACACGGGTGCCCGCCTCACCGCCCCGTACGCCGTCGTGGCCACCGGCGTCGGCCCCCTCCAGCCCGGCGACGTGTCCTGGATCACCGCTCCCGGCGGCCTGACGCTGCCTCCGCTCTGGCGGGCGGGCGCGGACGACGCCGAGGGCCGTACCCTCCTCGTCCTCGGCGGCGACCGCCCGATCGGCACCTTCCTGCGCGCCCACCCGGCCACCGGCACCCGCCTGCTCGTGGCGCACCCGGACACCGACACGTACAAGACGGAAGAGATCCGCGACGATCCCCGGGTCACGCTCCTGCCCGTCGCACACCTGACCCTGACGCCCTCCGAAGGCGCCTCGGTGACGGCGGAGGCGGTGGGCGGGGGCGGGGAGCGGCGTACGGTCACGGCGGACGCCGCCTACCTGAGCCTCGGAAGCGCGCCCACCGCCCCGCACGGTGACCTCATGCGCGGTGCGGACGGCTACTGCCCGCCGGCCGGTCAGCATTCCCGGGTGTTCATCGCCGGTGACCTGCGCTCCGCCCGCTTCCAGCGGATCATGACCGCCCTGGGTTCGGGCAGCGAGGCCGCGCTGCACGCCTACTACGCCGTACGGGAGTTGTCCGCCGGGGACTGATCCGCACAGGCACGCAGGGGCACAGCCGGCGCCGGGACCGGGGTGCCCGGCGCCGGCCGCGCTACCCGGCCCTCACACTGTCCACCCGGACGAACGCCCGCCGTGCCCCGGCCGTGACCAGGGCGAGCAGCATCAGCGCGCCGCTCACCCAGACCGGCGCCCGGTAGCCGAATCCGGCGTCCAGGGCCAGGCCGCCCGCCCAGGGGCCCACCGTGGCGCCCAGGTTGAAGGCGGTGGTGGAGAAGGCGCCCGCGAGGGTCGGGGCGTCCGGGGCCTGGTCGAGGACCCGGGTGATCAGGGCTGTTCCCGTACCGAAGGCGAGCATCCCCTGCACCAGGATCAGGGAGAGGACCGCCACCGGGCTGCCCGCCGTCAGGGCCAGGGCGCTCCAGCCGAGGGTGAGGGCGAGCATGCCGGAGGCGATCAGGGCCGTGGGGTGGAGGTCGGCGAACCGGCCCGCCACGGTGACGCCGAGGAACGAGCCCACGCCGAAGAGCGCGAGCGCCGCCGGGACCCATCCCGCGCTCAGCTCCGTCTCCCGGGTCAGGAGCGGTTCCAGGTACGAGAACGTGCAGAAGGTCGCCCCCTGGACCAGGGCCATCGTGAGCAGGGTGAGCCGCAGCCGGGGACGGGCCAGGACGCGCAGCTCGGCGCGGACGGGTACGGGTTCGGCCTCGGGCCGTCCGCCCGGGATGCTGCGGAGGATCGCCAGGACGGCGGGTACGGAGACGAGGGCGACCGCCCAGAACGCCGCCCGCCACCCCCACCGCTCCCCCAGCACCGCACCGGCCGGAACCCCGACCACGCAGGCGACCGTGACCCCGCCGACGACCACCGCCGCGGCACGGCCCTTGAGGTGTGCCGGGACCAGGGAGACGGCCGTCGTCAGGGCCACCGCCCAGAAGCCCGCGTTGGCGAGGGCGCCGACGAAACGGGTCGCGAGGAGCACTCCGTAGTTCGGGGTGAGCGCCCCCACGACATGTACGGCGACGAACACCGTGAGGAACAGCAGCAGGGCCCGGCGGCGGGGCCAGGTGCGGCTGAAGAGCGCCATGAGGGGCGCGCCGATCACCATCCCGACCGCGAAGGACGAGGTCAGCAGACCGGCGGCGGACAGGGAGACGTTCAGGTCGTCGGCGATGCCCGAGACAAGCCCGGACAGCATGAACTCCGAGGTGCCCTGGGCGAAGACCGCGAGCCCGAGGACGTAGACAGCGAATGGCATGGGAGCGAGAACCCCTTGGACGGAACCGTCGGTGGACCGGACAGATCTGTGTGCGGGGATACGGGCCCACGCCCCGTCGTGCGCGCCGGAGCGGATCCGGCGGGCGACGGCATGGCGACGCGGAAGAATGCCCTGCATATCGCGAGGGCATGACTCGGTGGACCGCGCTCAGGCGCGCGTGACCGAGGGGGGAACGGCCCGTACCCGCGGTGAACCGGCGGCGAGGGAGCCGTACGAGGAGATGCCCGTGACCCTGTGGGTCACCCGGCGTCGGTCAGTACCGGCTCGGCCACCGGCGCACCGGTGGCCTCGGTCTGTCGGACTCGGGGCTGGACATGGGGGCGACCCTATCCGGCCGGGCGGCCCGGGTGCCAGCGGATAACGGGAACGGGCCGCCCGCCCGGCCGAGTGGCGGGCGGGCGGCCCTGTTGCTGCCGGGCGGGCGGCCCCGTCCGCTCAGGCCTTCGGGGCGACCTTGGACAGGCCGTTGATGATGCGGTCCATCGCGTCGCCGCCCGTGGGGTCGGTGAGGTTGGCGAGCATCTTCAGCGTGAACTTCATCAGGAGCGGGTGGGTGAGACCGCGCTGTGTGGCGATCTTCATGACCTTCGGGTTGCCGATCAGCTTCACGAAGGCGCGGCCCAGCGTGTAGTAGCCGCCGTAGGTCTCCTTGAGCACCTTCGGGTAGTTGTGCAGGGCCAGTTCGCGCTGCGCCGGGGTGGCGCGGGCGTGGGCCTGGACGATGACGTCGGCGGCGATCTGGCCCGACTCCATGGCGTACGCGATGCCCTCGCCGTTGAACGGGTTGACCATGCCGCCCGCGTCACCGACGAGCAGCAGGCCCTTGGTGTAGTGCGGCTGGCGGTTGAAGGCCATCGGGAGCGCGGCGCCCCGGATCGGGGCCGTCATGTTCTCCGGGGTGTAGCCCCAGTCCTCCGGCATGGACGCGCACCATGCCTTGAGTACCTCGCGCCAGTCCAGCTCCTTGAAGGCGGAGGAGGAGTTGAGGATGCCGAGGCCGACGTTGGACGTGCCGTCGCCCATGCCGAAGATCCAGCCGTAGCCGGGCAGCAGCCGGTCCTCGGCGCCGCGCCGGTCCCACAGCTCCAGCCAGGACTCCAGGTAGTCGTCGTCGTGGCGGGGCGAGGTGAAGTACGTACGGACCGCGACGCCCATCGGGCGGTCCTCGCGGCGGTGCAGGCCCATCGCGAGGGAGAGCCGGGTGGAGTTGCCGTCGGCGGCGACGACGAGCGGGGCGTGGAAGGTGACCGGGGTCTTCTCCTCGCCGAGCTTGGCGTCGACTCCGGTGATGCGGCCGGTGCGCTCGTCGATGACGGGCGCGCCGACGTTGCAGCGCTCGTACAGCCGGGCGCCCGCCTTCTGCGCCTGGCGGGCCAGCTGCTCGTCGAAGTCGTCGCGCTTGCGCACCAGGCCGTAGTCCGGGTACGAGGCGAGGTCGGGCCAGTCCAGCTGGAGCCGGACGCCGCCGCCGATGATGCGCAGGCCCTTGTTGCGCAGCCAGCCGGCCTCTTCGGAGATGTCGATGCCCATGGAGACGAGCTGCTTGGTGGCGCGCGGCGTGAGGCCGTCGCCGCAGACCTTCTCCCGGGGGAAGGCCGTCTTCTCCAGGAGCAGGACATCCAGTCCGGACCTGGCGAGGTGGTAGGCGGTCGTGGAGCCGGCTGGGCCCGCTCCGACGACGATCACGTCCGCGCTGTGCTCGGAGAGGGGCTCGGTCACGGTCGGATCTCCCGAAGACTCGAAATCGCGTGCCGCGCGGCACATGTCCCGTGCAGTCTATGGGGGCCTGCTGATCAACCTCCCGAAGGGCTCCCTGATGTCGAACGCGCCTGTTCCGCACCCCGCCGTACGTCTGCGAGTACCGACCGACGAGGACGCCCTGACCTGGCACCGGGTGTTCGACGATCCCGAGGTGATGGAGTTCTTCGGGGGCCGCACCGCCGAGTTCTCGGTGTACGAGGAGCTGACCGCGCGGCAGCGGCGGCACGACGCGGAGCTGGGCTACTGCCTGTGGACCGTGACCGATCAGGAGGACAGCGTCCTCGGGTTCACCGGCGCGCAGCCGTGGCCGCACACCACGTACGGCCCGGTGGGCGAGATAGAGATCGGCTGGCGGCTGGGGCGTGCGGCCTGGGGCAGGGGGTACGCCACCGCCGCCGCCCGCACCGCGCTGGAGCGGGTGCGGGCGGCCGGGGTGCGGGAGGTGGTCGCGATGGTCGACTCCCGTAACGCCCGGTCGGTCGCGGTGGCCGAACGGCTCGGGATGCGCCGGGCCGAGACCTACACGACCCCTCGGGCGGGACAGGTGGGGTGGTGCTTCCGGCTGGAGCTGTGAGCCGGGGCTGCGGGGGCCGGGGCTGCCCGGCGCCGGGCGGTGACCCGGCCGCCGGGCGGCGTCAGGCGCGAGCCCCGGGCGGCAGCCGCCGTCAGGCGCGTACGCCCCGGTGCAGGGCCACCACTCCGCCGGTGAGATTGCGCCAGGCCACCTTCGACCAGCCGGCGTCCTGGAGCCGGGAGGCGAGACCGGCCTGGTCGGGCCAGGCGCGGATCGACTCGGCGAGGTAGACGTACGCGTCGGGGTTGGAGGACACCGCGCGGGCGGCGGACGGCAGCGCCCGCATCAGGTACTCGATGTAGACCGTGCGGAACGGCGTCCAGGTCGGCTGGGAGAACTCGCAGATGACGACCCGGCCGCCGGGCTTGGTCACCCGGTACAGCTCGCGCAGCGCGGCATCGGTGTCCTGGATGTTGCGCAGCCCGAAGGAGATCGTGACGGCGTCGAACGTCTCGTCCTTGAACGGGAGCTTCGTCCCGTCCCCGGCGGTGAACGGCATCCACGGGTGCCGTTCCTTGCCGACCCTGAGCATGCCGAGCGAGAAGTCGCAGGGCACCACATAGGCGCCCGCCTGCGCGAAGGGCTGCGAGGAGGTGGCGGTACCGGCGGCCAGGTCCAGGATCTTCTGGGCCGGCCGGGCGTCCACCGCCTTGGCGACCTCCTTGCGCCAGAGCCTGGCCTGTCCGAGTGAGATCACATCGTTGGTCAGGTCATAGCGTCTGGCCACGTCGTCGAACATCGAGGCGACTTCGTGCGGCTGCTTTTCCAGGGAGGCTCGGGTCACCCTCCCATTCAAGCAGTCCGGCCGGAGCGGGCCGTCAGCGCCGCCGGTGGACCATCCGCCCGGCGAGCACCGTGACCACGCAGGACGCGGCGCCCACCGCCGCGAGGCCCGCCGCGTCCGGTACGTCGAAGACCGCGAAGTCCGCCCCGCGGCCCGGGGAGTCCAGGTGCGGCGACGGCATCGCCTCGTCCAGCGGCTGCCCCGCCCGCGGGTCCAGCGGGTCCAGGGACGCCCGGCCCGGGGTCCCGCCCCCTCCGGAGCGCGCCCGCAGCGCCAGGCCGGCCCGGTGCACGGCGTCCGCCACCGTGTCCCGGGTCAGCGGGCCCGCGACGGCGACGGTGCCGTGCGCCAGCATCCGCTGCACCCCGCGCCGGGCGCTCGCGCCCCAGCGGGTGTCCGTCATGCCGAGGGCGTCGAGCGCGGCGCCGGTGAGCGGCTCGGTGCCCAGGGCGTCGGCCTCGCGCGGGTCGGGGTGGTAGGTCCGCTCCAGCAGTTCGGAGCCGTACGGGTTGAACAGGCCGGGCGTCAGCAGACCCGGCCAGCGGCGGACCCTGGCGGCCGGCCGGGCGGTGGCCAGCTCCTCGTACGGACCGGCGGCCACGATCAGGCGCCCCTCGACGAGGACGGCACCGCCGGGCACGGGCTCGCGCCCGGGGCCCGGCAGCAGCAGGTCCGCGGTGTGGATCGTCAGCAAGGGAGCGCCCGGGGCCTAGTTGGTGCTGAGGAGCTTCAGCTCCGGGTGGGCCGTGCCGCCCTCGATCGCGGTGGACGAGATGTGCGAGACGACGCGCTCGTCGACCGGGTCCATCGCCGGGTCGTCGTGCACGACGAGGTGCTCGTACGTCGTGGCGCGCTGGGCCGGGACGCGGTCCGCCTTGCGGATCAGGTCGATGATCTCCATGCGGTTGGAGCGGTGCTTGGCACCGGCCGAGGAGACGACGTTCTCCTCCAGCATGATCGAGCCGAGGTCGTCGGCGCCGTAGTGCAGCGACAGCTGGCCGACCTCCTTGCCGGTGGTCAGCCAGGAGCCCTGGATGTGGGCGACGTTGTCCAGGAAGAGCCGGGCGATGGCGATCATCCGCAGGTACTCGAAGAGGGTGGCCTGCGTGCGGCCCTTCAGCTTGTTGTTCTCGGGCTGGTACGTGTACGGGATGAAGGCGCGGAAGCCGCCCGTACGGTCCTGGACGTCGCGGATCATGCGCAGGTGCTCGATGCGCTCGGCGTTGGTCTCGCCGGTGCCCATGAGCATGGTGGAGGTGGACTCGACCCCGAGGCCGTGGGCGATCTCCATGATCTCCAGCCAGCGCTCGCCGGACTCCTTGAGCGGGGCGATCGCGGTGCGCGGCCGGGCGGGCAGCAGCTCGGCGCCCGCGCCCGCGAAGGAGTCGAGACCGGCGGCGTGGATCCGCTGGATGGCCTCCTTCGCCGACACCTTGGAGATCCGGGCCATGTGCTCGATCTCGGAGGCGCCCAGCGAGTGGATGACCAGCTGCGGGAACGCCTTCTTGATCGCGGAGAAGTGCTCCTCGTAGTACTCGACGCCGTAGTCCGGGTGGTGGCCGCCCTGGAACATGATCTGCGTGCCGCCCAGCTCCACGGTCTCCGCGCAGCGGCGCAGGATGTCGTCGAGGTCGCGGGACCAGCCCTTGGCGGTGTCCTTGGGCGCGGCGTAGAAGGCGCAGAACTTGCAGGCCGTGACGCACACGTTGGTGTAGTTGATGTTGCGCTCGATGATGTACGTCGCGATGTGCTCCGTACCCGCGTAACGGCGCCGGCGCACGGCGTCGGCAGCCGCGCCCAGCGCGTGCAGGGGCGCCGACCGGTAGAGGTCGAGGGCTTCCTGAGGGGTGATCCGACCGCCTTCGGCGGCTCGGTCGAGGACGGGCTGAAGGTCGGCCTTCTCGGTCACCGGGCTGTCACCTTTCGGCGGTTTTTCTATGGATCCACGGACCGATCCAGCCTACGCCAGCCCGTGGTGCCATCAGCGGCCGGACCGGGCCAGCGTCCCGTACGGCAGACCGGCGCCGCGCTCCTTGGACCGGAAGAACAGCTTGTCGCCGCCGCTCCTGGCGAAGACGACCTCGGCGGTGGTCGTGGTGCACAGACCCGCCGTGCCGGGACGGTCGGGATCGGTGCGCTCGTCGAAGGTCAGCTCCTCGGCGGTGCCGGAGGCGAGGGTGCCGACGCTGTGACAGCTGACGCTGATGCCGAGGCTGGAGACCGTCGTGGTCATCCGGACCACGTCGCTGCCGCGCTTCCCCTCGGTGAACACCGCGGTGAGTACGCCGTGCGGCTGCCCGGTCGTCCGCTCCGTCAGCTCGCCCTTCCAGGTGCCGATGAACTCCTTCGGCAGCTCGCTCACCTGACGGCCGCCGGGGTCGGACGGCTCGGAGGCGGAGCCACCGGGGGACGGCTTCCCGGTCGCGGACGGCTTCCCTGTCGCTGAGGGCTTACCGGTCGCGGAGGGCGGGGTGGCCGCGGCGTCGTTGCCCTTCTGGGCGTCCGTTCCCCCGCCCGGCAGCACATTGCCGAGCAGGCCGGTGCCCACCATCACCACGGCGAGCGCGCTCGCCACGGCCAGGGCGACCGTGCAGCTGACCCGGCGGCCCCGGCGCGCGTCCGCAGGGTGGGTCTCGGCGTTCACCGTGACGGAGAACCGGGGGTCCGGCGTGCGCTGCCCCGGCAGCCCGCCCGCCCCGCTCTCCGCCTCCGCGGCGGAGACGGAGGAAACGGACGGGAAGGGTGAGAGGGGCGAGAAGGGAGAGGAGGAAGAGGAGAAAGCGGGGGACGCCGGGGGAGGCGCCGAAGGGAAGGCGGGCGGGGCGAGGGGTCCCGGAGGAACCGGCGGCCCGAACACCCCCCGCCCGGCGGCTGTCCCCTCGGCCTCCTGCCCGCCCCGGCTGTCCGCCCCCGCGTCCTGGACCTCCAGCGACGCGTTGCTGAACGGCACCGGCCCCGTCTGCACCGGTACGTCCTGCGGCTCCAGGTCCAGCAGCGCCACCGCGGCCCGGCTGACCTCACGCACCAACGGCCCCGGCAGCCAGCCGCCCGCCACCATCGCGGCGGCCCCGCCGGGCGCGAGCGTGCGGGCGAGATCGGCCGGGGCGGGCCGGTCGGCGGGCTCCTTGGCCAGACACCCGGCGACCACCTGACGCAGCTCGCCCTCCAGCTCGCCCAGCTCGGGTTCCTCGTGCACCACCTTGTAGAGGAGCACGGCGGACGAGTCGCCGACGAAGGGGGCGACGCCGGTGGCCGCGTACGCGAGGACCGCGCCCAGTGAGAAGACATCGGCCGCGCCCGAGACATCGTGGCCCCGGATCTGCTCGGGTGCCATGTAGCCGGGCGAGCCGACGGAGACCCCGGTGGAGGTGAGCGAGACGGTGGCACCCAGCGCCCTGGCGATGCCGAAGTCGATCAGCCGGGGGCCGGCGAGCGCGAGCAGCACATTGGACGGCTTCACGTCCCGGTGGACGATGCCCTGTCCGTGGACGACGGCGAGCGCTTCGGCGAGGCTCGCGCCCAGGGTGCGTACCGCGTGCTCCGGCAGCGGGCCGTGCTCGGTGACCGCCTCGGACAGCGGGGGCCCGGCCACGTAGCCGGTCGCGACCCAGGGCACGGGCGCGTTCGGGTCGGCGTCCAGGACCGGGGCCGTCCACTGGGCGCCGATGCGCCGGGCGGCCTCCACCTCGCGCCGGAACCTGGCCCGGAACTGCTCGTCGAGGGCGAAGTGGGGGTGGACGACCTTGACCGCGACGGTACGTCCTCCCGCGCTGCGCCCCAGATAGACCCGGCCCATGCCGCCCGCCCCGAGCCTGCCGAGCAGCCGGTAGGCACCGATGGTGTGCGGTTCGCCGGCTTCCAGCGGCTGCATAAGGACTCCCCCTGTGGACCGTCCGGACCTCCGACCGAAGCCTAGGGGGCGGTGGTCATGAGGTCACAGGGAAACGTGTTACCGATTTCCCCCCTAAGGGCACGAAGGGAGGTTTTCGCCACAGTAAAAGGCGCGAATGTGTCGTTCATCCGATCGATACCGGGATGCAAACGAGACTCACCCCGGACGACATCCACTATTCGGCATCCCGCACCGGACGTATGCCCGGCCCATTCGTTCCATTCGCTCCATTCACCGCCGCACCGATAAACGGCACGACGGTACGGGATTCATCCATTCCCGGTATCTCTTCCCGGGACGGCCGTCGGCCACTCCCGGCCGCCCCGTACGACTCCCGTATGTTCCCCGCCGGTCCGCCGCCGTCAGCCGCCGAGCAGCTCCACGTTCACGTCCGTGGGATAGCCGGTGTCCGATCCGGTCCGGCGCGCGAACTCCCGTACTCCCGCCAGTTGATCGGGACCGAAACGGAAGTCCAGCGTCGTGAAGTACTGCTCCAGCACCTCCGCGTCGAAGGACTCCCAGCGCGCGGCCTGCTCCGCCACCTTGGTGACCTCCTCCAGGGAGAGGTCACGGGAGGCGAGGAACGCCTCGTGCACCTTGGCGGCCTGCTCGGGCTGGGCGGCCAGATAGTCCTTGCGGGCGGCCCAGACCGCGAAGACGAACGGCAGCCCCGTCCACTCCTTCCACATCAGGCCCAGGTCATGGACCTGGAGACCGAGGCGGGGCGCGTCGTGCAGGTTGGCGCGCAGCGCGGCGTCACCGATCAGGACCGCGGCGTCCGCCTCCTGCATCATCAGCCCGAGGTCGGGCGGGCAGGTGTAGTAGTCCGGCCGCACTCCGTAGCGCTCGGCGAGCAGCAGCTGGGCCAGCCGCACGGAGGTGCGGGAGGTCGAACCGAGCGCCACCCGGGCCCGGTCGAGCTGCTCCAGCGGCAGCTGGGAGACGATGACGCACGACATGACGGGCCCGTCGCAGCCGACCGCGATGTCGGGGAAGGCCACGAGGTCGTCGGCGTTGCGGAGGAACTCCACCAGCGTGACGGGGCCGATGTCCAGGTCGCCCCTGACCAGCTGCTCGCTGAGTCTCTCCGGGGTGTCCTTCGAGAGCTCCAGGTCCAGCAGGGTCCCCGTCCGCGCCAGACCCCAGTAGAGGGGGAGGCAGTTCAGGAACTGGATGTGACCGACGCGCGGCCGGCTGCGACGGTCGTCGCCATCGACGGGAGAGGCGGTTGAATTGTCCACATCCTGAGGCTAGACCTGTGCCCGGCCGAGTGCGCCACCGGGGCGACGCGACACCCTCCCGGACCGCCTCCGCGTCACGCGATCGGCGCGGCAATCAAACATTCGAGTGAAGTGATCTTTCCCTCTACCGCTCCCCAGAGGCTGCGTGCTAGGCTCGCCGCAAGTTGCAGTTTGGTTTCCCTTGCAGTACAGAGCCTGCGGAGCATGTAACCCGCAGGCTTTTGTAGTTTTCAGACTTGTTTGCAGGTTCTGGAGCAGGGCAACCCTTTGGCCCAAGGAGGGCTTATGGCTACCGGAACCGTCAAGTGGTTCAACGCTGAAAAGGGCTTCGGCTTCATCGCCCAGGACGGCGGCGGCCCGGATGTCTTCGTCCACTACTCCGCGATCAACGCGGCCGGGTTCCGCTCCCTTGAGGAGAACCAGGTCGTGAACTTCGACGTCACTCAGGGCCCCAAGGGTCCGCAGGCTGAGAACGTCACCCCGGCCTCCTAGTTGCCCGGGTAGGCCGATCGCGGCCGTTTTGCAGTACCCAAGGAGCCCCGCTCCCCCGCTTCGGCGGAGGAGCGGGGCTCCTGCCCTTTTTCCTGAATTACGGGGCGGCCGGTCCCGCGCCCCCCACCGCCCCTGCCGGTTCCGCGCCCAACGTGGCGGCACGCGCTCCGACCGCGTCCGCCGGATCCCAGCCCACCCGGGGCACCGAGGCCAGCAGCAGCCTGGTGTACGGGTCCCGCGGCTCGGCCAGCACCCCGGACGTCGGCCCCTGTTCCACCGTCGTGCCCCGGCGCATCACCACCACCTCGTCGGTGATGTGCTGGACGACCGCCAGATCGTGGCTGACGAAGACCAGGGCGACCCCGGTGTCCCGGCGGATCTCGCCGAGCAGCTGGAGGATCTGCGCCTGGATCGAGACGTCGAGCGCGGCCACCGCCTCGTCGAGGACCAGCACCTTGGGGCCGACGGCCAGGGCGCGGGCGATGGCCAGGCGCTGGCGCTGGCCGCCGGACAGGCCGTGCGGCCGGGCCTCCGCCTCCCGGGCGCCGAGGCCCACCCGGTCCAGCAGCCCCTCGGCGAGGGTCTCCTCGCGGCCGTGCAGCCGCAGCGCCGTGGTCAGGCACTGCCGGGCGGTGAGCCGGGGGTCCAGCGAGACGTACGGGTCCTGGAACACCATCTGGATCTCCCGGGCGCGCGCCAGCCTGGCCGCCCGCCCGCGCGGCGTCCGCCGGTCACGGGGCCGCCCGTCCACGGTGACGGTGCCCTCGTCGGGCCGGACCAGGCCCACCAGCATCCGGGCCACGGTCGTCTTCCCCGAACCGGACTCCCCGACGATCCCCAGGGAGCCGCCCGCCGGGACGGTGAAGGTGATCGAGTCGGCGGCGGTGAGGCGCCCCTTGCCGGGCAGCGCGTAGGTCTTCCGCAGCCCTTCCACGGCCAGCAGCGTCATCGCGCACTCCTCTTCTCCGTGGCCGGGTCCGCGAGCGGGACCGCCGGGGCTGTCGGGGCCATGCCCACGAGCGCGGGCAGGCGGCGGCAGGACGCGGTGCCCCCGCCGTCCAGCGGGACCGGCTCGGGCCGCCGGGCCGAGCACTCCGGTTCGGCCTCCGGGCAGCGGTCCGCGAACTCGCAGCCGCCGAACGCGTCCGCCAGCGACGGCGGACGCCCCGGGATCGGCCGGATCTCCCGCTCCCCCTCCCCCAGGGTGGGCGAGCAGGCCAGCAGCCCCCGGGTGTACGGGTGCCGGGGCCGGTCGAAGAGGGCCCCGGCGGGCTGTTCCTCGACGACCCGGCCCGCGTACATCACGTACACACGGTCGCAGTAGGCGGCGGCCAGGTGCAGGTCGTGCGTGATGAACAGCAGGCCCAGGCTCCGTTCGGCGCGCAGGGTGCGCAGCAGGGCCAGGATCTCCGCCTGGGTGGTGACGTCCAGGGCGCTGGTCGCCTCGTCGGCGAGCAGCAGCCGGGGTTCGGCGGCCAGCGCGCCGGCGATGACGACCCGCTGGAGCATGCCGCCGGAGAGTTCGTGCGGGCGCTGGCGGACCCGGCGCTCCGGATCGGAGAGGCCCACCGTGTCCAGCAGCTCGACCGCGCGGGCACGGGCCGCCCGCTTGTCCAGGCCGGTCCCGGCGAGCCGCTCGACCAGGAAGTCGCCGATGCGGCGGACCGGGTTGAGGGCCGAGCGCGGATCCTGGTGGACCATCGCGACCGTACGGGCGCGGTGTTCGCGCAGCGCCTCCCCGCTCAGCGCGAGGACGTCGGTGCCGTCGACGCGTACCGAACCGGAGGCGGCGGTGCCGTCGGGGAGCGTACGCAGCGCGGCCTTGGCGGTCGTGGACTTGCCGGAGCCGGACTCGCCGACCAGGCCGACCACTTCCCCGCTCGCCACCCGCAGGGAGACCTGGGTCAGCAGGGGCCGGGCGGCGCCGGGGAGTTCGAGGGTGAGGTTGTCGATGTCGAGGAGCATGCGGCTACCTCCCGCTGTCGAGTCGGTCGGCGGCCCAGACCCCGACGACGTTGAAGGACACCACGACGAGCGCGATGGCGACGCCGGGCACCATGGCCGGCAGGAGCGCGCCCTGGACGACGGCGGCCTGCCCCTCCTGCACCATCAGCCCCCAGTCGGAGCTGGGCGGCTGGGCGCCGAAGCCCAGGTAGGAGAGGGTGGCCAGCGACATCAGGGCCTCGCCGAACAGCACCACCAGATAGCCGGTGATCGACCGGCCGAGGTTGGGGACGAGATGGCGGGCGCAGATCCGGGCGCCGCCCATGCCCTGGACGCGGTAGGCGTCGATGTAGGGCTTGCGGCGTTCGGCGAGCGCCACGGAGCGGGTGTACTTGGCGACGGTCGGGGTGTAGGCGAGTCCGAGCGCGAGTACGGAGGTCGTCATTCCGGCGCCGAAGACCGCGATGATCAGCACGGTGAACAGCAGCCCGGGGAAGGCGTACATGACGTCGGTGAGCCGGGAGATCACGGTGTCGGCCCAGCCGCCGCGCCAGGCCGCGAGGGTGCCCAGGGCGACCCCGAGGACGGCGGCGATGGCGAGCAGCAGCACCGGGGCGATCAGGCTGGTGCGGGCTCCGTACAGCACCCGTGACAGCAGGTCCTGACCGGAGGAGTCGGTGCCCAGGAGATGGGCGGCGGAGGTGCCGTTCAGCGACGCGGACAGGTCGATGGCGTCGGGGGCGTACGGGGCGAGCAGCGGGGCGGCCACGGCGGCGAGCGCCACCAGGACGAGGGCCGCTCCCGCGACGACGACGCCCGCCGGACGCCGGTTCCCCGGCTGTTCATGGGTGAGCGGAGTGGACAGGGTCGCGCTCATGCGGCGGCCTCCTTCACCCGGGGGTCGAGCAGCGGGTGCACCAGGTCGACGAGGGTGGTCACCACGATGTAGCCGGTGACCATCAGCAGGAGTACGGCCTGGGCGACCGGGAAGTCGTGCGTGTTGATGGCGCCGACGAGCAGCGAGCCGATGCCGCTGATCCCGAAGGCGGTCTCCACGACGACCGTGCCGGCCAGCATGCCCGCCATGACGAGGCCGCACATGGTGACGATGGGGCCCAGCGCGTTGCGCAGGACGTGCCGGAGCACGATCTCGCGCTCCGGGATGCCGGAGGCGCGGGCGACCTCCACATGGTCGGCGGCGCCCGCGTCGGCCATCGCCTGCCGGGTCACCCGGCTGATCAGCGCGAGTGCGCCCAGCGCCAGGGCCAGGGCGGGCAGGGTCAGATGGTGCAGGGTGCCGGCGAAGCCCTCGCCGCTGCCCGTCACCGGGAACCAGCCCAGCCGCACGCCGAACAGGGCGACCAGCGCGATGGCCGAGACGAACGAGGGGACCGAGGCGGCCAGGGTCGTGCCGCCGACGACGGCGGAGTCGATCCAGGTGCCGCGGCGGACGGCGGCGAGGACGCCCGCGCCGACGCCGAGGACGACGAAGAGCACGGTCGCGTACGCCACCAGGGCGAGCGTCGTCGGGAAGCGGGCGGTGAGCAGATCGGCCACCTGGTCGCTGTACTTGAAGGAGCGGCCGAGGTCGAACTGGAGGCAGTCCCCGAGCCAGCGCCCGTACTGCACGACGAGGGGCTCGTCGAGGTGGTACTGCGCCCGGACCAGTTCCAGCTTCTCCGGGGTGAGCTTGTCGCGGCCGCCGGCCAGGAAGACGGCGGGGTCGCCGGGTGCCGCGTAGACGGCGGCGAAGATGACGAACGAGGCGGCGAGGAGGGTGGCCAGCAGTCCGGCCAGCCGCCGGGAGATCCGGGCGAGCATCGCGGAATCAGCCCTTCTTCGCGCCGAGTTCGGCGGCCCACGGGTAGTAGAGGTAGGCCATGGAGGCGGGCGGTCCGGTCAGTTCGTCGTTCAGGACGAGGACGGACGGGACCTGGGCGACGGAGATCCAGACCGCGGCGTCGGTGAACGTCTTCTGGACCTCGACGGTGAGCTTGGCGCGGGCGGCGTCGTCGAGGGTGCCGAGCGCCTGCTTCACCTTGGCGTCGTACGCCTCGTCCTTGAAGCCGACCCAGTTGTTGGAGGAGTCGGAGAGGGCGTTGTCGTAGAAACCCATCGGGTCGGCCTTGGAGATGTACCAGTCGCCGACCAGCACATCGATCTCGCCGCGGATCTCCGGGTCGCTGTAGAACTGCTCGAACTGCGCGGTCGGCACCGTCTTGATCTGCCCCTTGAGGCCGATCCGCTGGAGCGCCGCGCGCACGGCGTTGGCGACGACGGTGCGGCCCTGGCTGGCGTCCGTGCCGATCACGATGGGGGTGGCCGCGTCGGCTCCCGCGCCCTTCACCAGTTCCCTGGCGGCGGCGAGATCGTCGGCGGTGGGGCCGGCGGGGGCGTACGCGATGTCCTTCTGGGCGGCCTCGAAGACGGGCTTCTCGTAGCCCCACGCGCCGGAGCCGACGGGGGTGCCCCAGGGCTGGACCATGCCGCCGTAGCCGGAGGCGGCGATGCCCTTGCGGTCCAGGGCGAGCGAGAGGGCCCGGCGGACCGCGGGGTCCTTGAGCCCGCCGCGTTCGGTCGGGATGAGGACGAGGGAGGCGGTGGAGGGTCCGTAGTGCTGCTCGATGCCCTTCTTGCCGTCGAGCGCGGAGGCGGTGTTGGGCGATTCGGCGTACGCGCCGTCGGCGGCGCCGGTCGTGAGCGCGTTGACGAGGGCGCTGTCGGTGGCCCAGCGGAAGGTGACCTTCTTGGTCAGGGGCTTCTCGCCCCAGTACGCGTCGTAGCGCTCGATGGTGATGGAGTCCCCGGACTTCCAGCCGCCGAGCGTGTACGGGCCGGTACACGCGTCGGGCTGTCCCGGGGTGCCGAAGTCCTTGCCCGCCTTCTCGACCTGCTCCTTGTTCCAGACGATGCCCGCGTCCCCGGCGAGCGCCTTGAAGAA
This sequence comes from Streptomyces sp. NPDC001787, assembly GCF_040297465.1. Lineage (NCBI taxonomy): Bacteria > Bacillati > Actinomycetota > Actinomycetes > Kitasatosporales > Streptomycetaceae > Streptomyces > Streptomyces sp. NPDC001787. Next base: position 6,997 of record NZ_JBEOZE010000058.1, on the reverse strand, counting down.
CATGGCGTCCGGCGCCTTGAAGGTGATGGTGATCCGGCGGTCGCCGGTCTTCTTCATCGTGGCGACATTGCCGAACTCGTCGCCCTGTTCCATGTCCGGGTCGGCGTGCCGCTCAAGGCTCCACAGCACGTCGTCGGCGGTCATCGGGGTGCCGTCGTGGAAGGTGACGCCGTCGCGCAGGGTCAGGACGAGGGTCTTGTCGTCGGGCGTCTCGGCCTTCTCGGCGAGGAAGGGCTTCGTCGACATGTCCGGCTGGAGCTGGTAGAGCCGCTCGCAGACGTTGGTGAGGACGACGCGGCCCGCGCTGGAGCCCTGGGTGTCCAGGTCGAGGGAGTCCGGTTCGTCCTCCAGGAGCCAGTCGACGCCCGCGAGTCCGCCCTTGGCCGGGGCGGTGACCGGGGTGAGTTCCCGTGCGGCGGCGTCGGTGGCGCCGCCGCTGCCCGCGGTGTTCCCGGTGGCGCCGCTGCAGCCCGCGGCGAGCGTCGCGGCGACGAGGCCCGCGGCGAGGGCCGTTCTGCGTGAAGTGGTGTGGGTCATCACGTGCGTCCTGTCAGTTCTGGCCGTACGGGCCGTCGTAGAGGTTCCAGGGGAGGTGCTGGTACTCGCGGTCGCAGGGGGTCCCGGCGGTGACGTGGTAGTCGCCGGTGGTGAGGTCGGCCAGCGAGGAGACGAGGGTCGTCCAGTGCTTGATGACCGGCTGCCGGGGGTCCGGGTGGGTGCACAGCGACTCGGGGTGGCCGAGGTGGTCCGACATCGCGCGGCGGACGATCCCCCGCGACTCCTCGGGCCCGGTGGAGCCGCGCAGTGCTCCGAGGCCCTGTTCGGCGCGCGGGACACGGACCAGGGAATCGGAGGACATGGGGCGGTATCCGGCGGCGGCCAGGGGGGCGGGGATGCCGGCCTGGTAGTGGTTGCCGTGCACCAGCAGCCCGTCGGTCGGGTACATCCAGCCGTGCCCCGCGGGGGTGGTCTCCAGGTCGATGGCGAAGCCCTCGCGGCAGGTGAGCAGGGCGTTGCTGGCGATGTGGGCCCGGGTGCGGCAGAGCACGTCGAGGGCGTCGGTGATGTTGCTCTGGTCCAGGACGCTGCGGCGTACGACGGTCTGGGGCAGCCCGACCGTGTCGTCGAAACGGCCGCCGAGTCCGTTGGCGTTGAAGGCGATCCCGGCGGAGTTGGCGCCCTGGCGGCCGATCTGTCCGGCCTCGACCTGCATGATCAGGGTCGGCTTCGGCGGCTGGACGATCCGGATCATCACGACGGTGTCGGCGACTCCGGCCCGCCAGTCCCAGTTCTGCCCGGCGTAGACATGGCCGTCGCCGCTGGCCTCGCCGTAGGCGGCGAAGGAGGTGCAGCCCTCGGCGGGCTCCTCCTCGGTCAGCTCCCCGGCGGTCCCCCCGGCGGGAAGTGCCGTGCCCGTCCGCTCGTCGGGGCGTGCCGTGCCCGTGTGCTCCTCGGCCTCCATCCGGGCGAACGACTTGTCGTAGATGACCTCGCCCCGGGCGTTCAGGGCGAGGACGTCCAGCAGACCGACCCCGGCGCCGTCCGCGATGCCCCGCATCTCCTCGACGAGGTGGGGTGCGTAGGCGGTGACGGGTTCCAGCCAGCGGGCGGCGCGGGCGGCGACCCGGTCCCAGGTCAGACCGGCGGACTGGCCGAAGGCCTCCTCGTAGTAGCCGAGGGCGGCGTGCAGTTGGGGCCGTACGGCCTCGCCGTACTGGCGGCCCCGGTCGAGGGGGCTGCCGGAGATCTCGATGACCGGGAGGACCCGGGCGGGGGCGGGTTCCGTGGGACGGGGTGCCATTCTTCTCCTCGCGACGGAACGCTCCGAAACGGCGTCGCGGGACCACCACGATCCTGTAACGTCGATTTCAGAAAGCGTTCCCTTTGGAACGTACTGCCCAGGACAGTAACGCCGGTCACACGGAAGTCAATGCTTGTAATGGAAATTCCAGAGAACGAGACCGGAGTGACGCGTCTTCGGGCCGCGATTCGCGATCAATGGGAGGAACTGTCCGCTTCCGAGCGTGCCGTGGCGCAGTATCTGGTCAGCGCACCCGTCGAGCAGTTGCTCTTCGCCAGCGCCCAGGAGCTGGGCGTCGCCAGCTCCACCAGCAACGCCACCGTCGTACGCGCCCTCCAGCGGCTCGGTTACGCCGGACTGCCCGCGCTGAAGCGGGAGCTGGCCAATGACTTCACCGCGGCGGTCGCTCCCGAGGTGCGCCTCAAGCAGCGGATCGCCTATGTGGGCCAGGATCTGGACTCCATCTGGGCCGATGTCTTCGACGAGGCCCATGAGCGCATCGACCAGGCCAGACGGCTCACCGAACCGGAGGCGCTGAAGCGCTCGGTGGCCGCTCTCGCCGAGGCGCGCGAGGTGTTCTGCTACGGGATCGCCGCCTCCGAGGCAGGTGCCCGGCATCTGGCGCTGGCGCTCGGCCGGATCGGCCGCCGGGCCCGGTTCGTCTCCGAGACCGGCTTCGCGCTGGCCGACCAGCTCCTGGCGCTCGGGCAGGGCGACGCCGTGGTGATCTTCCAGCCGGGCCGTCGGCTGGTGGAGCTGTCGGTCATGATGGACCGCGCCCGCGCGGTCGGCGCCAAGGTCGTCCTGGTCACGGACGAGCTGGGCGAGGCGTACGCGGACCGGGTCGAGGCGGTCCTGACCGCGCCGCACACCCCGACCGGGATCACGGCGGAATCGCTGACGGGGCTGCTGGTCGCCGACGCGCTGCTGCTGGCGCTGGCCACCCTGGACGAGACCCGGGCCGTGGAGTCCTCCCACCAGCTGACGGCCCTGCGGGAACAGCTGCTGGACCGCAAGCGCCGCGACTGAGCGGACCGCCGGTCCCGGCGCAGGTCTCCCCGGTCCCGGCGGAAGGTCTCCCGGGACCCGGCCTTGACCTTGACACCGTGTGAAGCCGTGCAGTGGGAGCCGTCATGTTCACCATCGGAGACTTCGCCAGGTACGGGCGGGTGTCGCCCCGCATGCTGCGTCACTACGACGCCATCGGGCTGCTGCACCCCGACCGCACCGACCCCGCCACCGGATACCGCTTCTACGGTGCCGCTCAGCTCGCCCGCCTCAACCGCATCATCGCCCTCAAGGACCTCGGCTTCACGCTCCAGCAGGTGCGCGCCGTGCTCGACGAACGGGTGGGGCCGAAGGAGCTGCGCGGAATGCTGCGGCTGCGGCGGGCGGAACTGGAGGCGGCCAGGTCGGCGGCCGAGGCACGGCTGGCGCAGGTCGAGGCGAGGCTCCGGTCGATCGAGAGCGAGGGGCACATGCCCACGGACGATGTCGTGCTGAAGACCGTTCCGGCGGTACGGGTGGCGGAGCTGACCGGGACCGCCGCGAGTTTCGGGCCGGAGGACATCACGGCGGTGATCGTGCCGCTGTACGACCGGCTGTTCGCGCTGATGGGCACGGTGGGGCTCACCCCGTCCGGGCCGGGCGTCGCGTACTACGAGGACGCCCCGGCCGGCGGCGGCGCGATCGTCGTGCACGCCGGGGTGACGGTCACCGGACCGGTCGGCCCGGCGGGTGACACGGGGATCACCGTGGTGGAGCTGCCCCCGTTCGAGGCGGCGACGATCGTGCACCGGGGCCCGATGGAGGCCGTCCTGCCGACGGCCCAGACCCTGGCCCGCTGGATCGACGCCGGCGGATACCGGTCGGCGGGGTACGCCCGGGAGATCAGCCTGGAGTGCCCCGAGGACCGGGAGAAGTGGGTGACGGAACTCCAGGAGCCGGTCACCGCGGTCTGACCGCCGGGCGGGACGCGCCGCGGGGACGCGCCGGGGGCGGGGCCCGGGAGCACGGGGGAAGGACAGGGAGCAGGAGGGACGTACGCCTCACGCCCCGGCACAGCCCTCACGCCCCGGCGCTGCCCTCCCGCCCTCGCTCTCCCGTGCCCCCTTCACTCACCCCCCTGCGCCCTCTTCGCTCACCGCCCCGGCCACAGCCCGTCGTCCGTCAGCCCCAGCAGGTCGATCGCGTTGCGGCGCACGATGCGGTCCACGACATCCGAGTCCAGGTGCCCCATCTGCTCCTCGCCGACCTCGCGGGACCGGGGCCAGGTGGAGTCGGAGTGCGGGTAGTCGGTCTCGTACAGGACGTTCCCCACACCGATCGCGTCGAGGTTCTTCAGCCCGAAGGCGTCGTCGAAGAAGCAGCCGTACACATGGTCCGTGAACAGCTCCGACGGCGGCCGGTGGACCTTGTCGGCCACCCCGCCCCAGCCCCGGTTCTCCTCCCAGACCACGTCGGCGCGTTCCAGGATGTACGGAATCCAGCCGATCTGCCCCTCCGCGTACATGATCCGCAGATTCGGGAAGCGCTCGAACTTGCCGCTCATCAGCCAGTCGACCATCGAGAAGCAGCAGTTGGCGAAGGTGATGGTGGAGCCGACGGCGGGCGGGGCGTCGGCCGAGGTGGACGGCATCTTCGAGGACGAGCCGATGTGCATGGCGATCACCGTCCCCGTCTCGTCACAGGCCCGCAGGAACGGATCCCATTCGTCCGTATGTATGGACGGGAGCCCGAGATGGGGAGGTATCTCGGAGAACGCCACCGCGCGCACCCCCCGGGCGGCGTTGCGCCGGACCTCGGCCGCCGCCAGCTCCGCGTCCCACAGCGGGACGAGGGTGAGCGGGATGAGCCGGCCGTGCGCCTCGGGGCCGCACCACTCCTCCACCATCCAGTCGTTGTACGCGCGGACGCCGAGCAGGCCCAGCTCACGGTCCTTCGCTTCGGTGAACGTCTGCCCGCAGAACCGCGGGAAGGTGGGGAAACAGAGCGCGGACTGGACGTGGTTGACGTCCATGTCGGCGAGCCGCTCGGGCACCGAGAACGAACCCGGGCGCATCTGCTCATAGGTGATGACTTCGAGCTTGATCTCGTCCCTGTCGTAGCCGACGGCGGTGTCCAGCCGGGTGAGCGGACGGTGCAGATCCTCGTACACCCACCAGTCGCCGATCGGCCCCTCGTCGCCCTTCGCCCCCATCACCGGCGCGAACTTTCCGCCCATGAAGGTCATTTCCTTGAGGGGCGCCCGGACGATGCGCGGACCGGAGTCCGCGTACTTGGACGGGAGCCGGTCCCGCCAGACATGAGCGGGCTCCACCGTGTGGTCGTCCACCGAGATGATCTTCGGGAAGGTCTCCATGCGTACCACGGTAGCGTCGATCTGACGAACCGTCAGCTATCTTGTCGCGATCGGACCGGCTCCCGGGAGTATCGGAGAAGGGCGCCTGGTTCCCGAATCGTTGTCGAGGGCTTGTGCAGAGCGTCACCCGCTGCTGACGAGTCGGCCTAAAACAAGGCAGACTGTTGAGCGCGATACCAGCGGTACGGAGCAATCCGGATACCCGCCCTACATCGACGCACAGGCGGGCAAACCGGCACGGGCACCACCGGCAGGACCGGCAGGCGAGCAGGACAGGGGGCATCAATGGACCGTCACCACGGGCCACGCGTGCGTGTGCCGGAGCAGCGTGCTCCGGAAGAACCCGCGGCCGGTGGCGCACTGCGGTTCGCCGTACTCGGTCCCGTACGCGCCTGGCGCGGTGGCGAACTGCTGCCCCCCGGTTCCCCGCAGCAGCGGGCCCTGCTCACCGCGCTGCTCCTGCGGGACGGCCGGACGGCCACCGCGGCCGAACTCATCGACGCGATCTGGGGCGAGGAGCCGCCGCTCCAGGCGCTGGCGGCGGTACGGACGTACGCCTCGCGGCTGCGCAAGGCGCTCGGCCCGGACACCCTGGACAGCGAGTCGGGCGGCTACGCGATCCGGACACGGCAGGACGCGCTGGACCTCAACCTCGCCCAGGAGCTGGCCGGCGAGGCGGAGAAGGTCCGGGCGAGCGGCGACCGCTGCCAGGCCCGCGCCCTGATCAACAAGGTGCTGGGCCTGTGGGACGGCGAGGCGCTCGCCTCCGTACCGGGCCCGTACGCGGAGAACCAGCGCACCCGGCTGGAAGAATGGCGCCTCCAGCTCACCGAGACCCGTCTCGACCTGGACCTGGAGGTCGGCTGCCACGCGGAGGCGGTCTCCGAACTGACCGCGCTCACCGCCACGCACCCGCTGCGCGAGCGGCTGCGCGAACTGCTGATGGTCGCCCTGTACCGCAGCGGACGCCAGGCCGAGGCCCTCGCGGTGTACGCCGACACCCGTCGGCTGCTCGCCGAGGAACTGGGCGTCGACCCGCGCCCGGAGCTGGCCCAGCTCCAGCAGCGCATCCTCCAGGCCGACGAGGAGCTGGCCCGCCCGGCCGACGAACCGGCACCGCCGCCCGCCCCGCTCCGTCCCGCCCAGCTCCCGGCCACGGTCCCCGACTTCACCGGCCGCACCTCGTTCGTGACGGAGCTGGGGGCCCGGCTCGCCACCGCCGAGGGCTCGGTGATGGCGGTGTCCGCGCTGGCCGGCATCGGGGGCGTCGGCAAGACGACCCTCGCCGTCCATGTCGCCCACCAGGCCCGCCCGCACTTCCCGGACGGCCAGCTCTACGTCGACCTCCAGGGCGCCGGCTCCCGGGCGGCGGAGCCGGAAACGGTGCTCGGCTCGTTCCTGCGCGCGCTCGGCACCGCGGACTCGGCGATACCGGACACCCTGGACGAACGGGCGGCCCTGTACCGCTCCACCCTGGACGGGCGCCGCATCCTGGTCGTGCTGGACAACGCCCATGACGCGGCCCAGATCCGCCCCCTGCTCCCCGGCACGGCGGGCTGCGCGGCCCTGGTCACCAGCCGGGTCCGCATGGTCGACCTGGCCGGCGCGCATCTGGTGGACCTCGATGTGATGTCCCCGGAGGAGGCGCTCCAGCTCTTCACCCGGATCGTGGGCACGGAGCGGGTCGGTGCCGAGCGCGAGGCGGCGCTGGACGTGGTGGCCTCCTGCGGCTTCCTGCCGCTGGCCATCCGTATCGCCGCCTCCCGCCTGGCCGCCCGCCGCACCTGGACGGTCTCCGTCCTCGCCGCCAAACTGGCCGACGAGCGCCGCCGGCT
>NZ_JBEOZE010000057.1:0-23943 GCF_040297465.1 Streptomyces sp. NPDC001787 | reverse complement strand
CGGCCCCCACCTCTCTTCCCCCCCGCCCTCCCCCCCCCCACCCCGTGGGTCGGGTGGCTATACAAACCCCCCCCCCCCAATATCCGGCAGCGTTGTTCCTCGACCCCCGGTTCTCACCTGCTGGGGCCGGGGTTCCACCCGATATCCGGCTCCGTGGCGCTGCCCAGTACCGCGGCGAGGTGGCCGATGCTGGTGAACGCGACACCCGGGTCGGAGGTAAAGGCGGCCGGGTCGATGTTGCGGGTGACGAAGATCGGGACGACCTTCCAGTCCCGTGGAGTGTCCACTCCGCATGCCCGCGCTGCCGCCTCCGCATGGGCGGAGAGGACCTGGGCCTTCGCCAGGAGCTTCTTGCGGTAGCGGACGAACCGGTCGAGATGCTGGGCGACGCTGTGGCTGCTGATCGCCCTGTGAGGGTTCTTCGCCTCGACCACCCAAAGCCGTCCCCGGGCCGAATCGGCGACCAGCAGGTCGATCTCACCCGGCAGTCCGGGGATGCCGGCGCGCGCTGCCGGTCCGACGTCGAAGCGGGGCCGATGCGGCAGGCCGGCACGGCCTGCCGCATCGGCCAGGTCCGTCTCGAGCTGGTTGTTCTGCTGCTGGCGGTAGCGGTCCAGGAGGTCGGCTACCTTCGGCGGTGTGTCGGGCCGGGGCAGTCGGCTGTCGCTGAGGGAAGCGGCGTAGAGCTGCTGGGCGGTGTGGACGAGCCAGGGCGCGATCAGGATGCCGTCGGCATGAGCGATCAGAGGGTGGGTCGTGGGCCGGATCCGGCGTTCGACCTCGGCGTAGGCATGTGCGTGCGTCGCGGTGGCGTTGCCGCTGTGGAGGAGGAGCTGGTCGACGGCGGCCAGGATTTGGCCTTCTGGCAGCTGGGACCAGGCGGCGGCCTCGCGGGTGATGTCCTCCCTGCTGGTCGCGGCAATGCCGTCAGCCTCGACGGGCCAGTCAGAGGCGGTGGCGAGGACGGCGGCCAGGGCGTCGAGCCCGCAGCCCCACTGCGCGGTCAGCTCCCGGTCGGCGCGGGCGAGGGTGCTGCCGGCCGGCGGATTGAGACTGGTGAACTCGGTTGGAGTGCGAAGGGCGCGCCGGGCCGCGAACAGCTCCTGAGCGGTGATGGGTTGCAGGTCGGAGGACCGGGCGCGGGCGAGCCACGCCTGTTCCTGAGCCTGGCGGAAGGCGAGCGTGTCGAAGCCGAGATGTCCAGCCTCGGTGGCCTCAGCCGGGTTCCTCGTGGCAGCGGTGGTGGGGATCTCGAAGGTGAAGACGCCTGTGGTGTCGACGGTGAGCTTCGCGGAGTGCAGTTTCCGGCTTGCTGGGACGGCCACCAGCGCGGTGCGCAGGAGAAGCTCGGTGAAGGCGACGAGATCAGCGACGGCGATGAGGTCGGCAGCCTGATCGCCTGCGGGCGGTGTGGCGAGGGCCTGTTGAAGGAGGGCCTGGAGGGCGGCGGTGACTGCGGCGCCATCGGTCTCCCGGCGGCGGGCCTCTTCTTCCCAGGTGCTCCCCTCAGCGCGGATGATTCCGGGAATGGCCTCCTGCTGGCCGCGGCTCCGTGCGGAGAGAGCAGCGTTGAGGTGTCGGGTCAGGGTCGGGACCAAGGCCGGACGGTAGGCACGGAGATGTCCGTCGAGTGCACCCTCCAGGGCATGCAACAGCTGCTCGGCCGGGCCTCCCCGACGCAACGCTTCGGCCCCGGTGAACGTGCCTGCCGGTACACCTGCGTCCCGCACGGCTTCAGCGGCCAGGCGCAGTGCCCGAGCTCGAACATGCGGTGTGCTCGGCAGGCAGTGGGCCGGCGCGGCAGGTGGAGCGAACGGGTCATTGCCGTACCAGGTGATCACCGGGACGGCTGCGTCCCAGGCGGTACTGAACGCGTCGGCTGCCAGACCACTGCCGGCGCCGTGGGAGGTGCGGATCCGGCTGATGGTCTGGTGCAGGATCCGGCCGAGGATGTGGTGACCGTCCTCGGTGAACCGCGCCAGAAGAGCAGGGTCGAGCACCAGGTCGATCCGGGCGGCCTGTTCGTCCACACCCACTTTCACGGCCAGCGCGTCGGCGGGGACGTCCGTGGGGCGGCCTGCAGGCGGATCGTGAGGGGCGACGGTCTCGCTGAGGTGCAGGATGACGGGTTGGCGTCCCGGCAAGGTGAAGTGGCGCGTGAGGTCGAGATGGCCGGCGAGGGTGCCGCGGATTCCGTCGGCGAAGCCGGTGAACGCGGCCTCGTCAAGCAGCGCACCTGGCTCGGGACTGATGGTGGTGACGATGACCAGCGGCGGGTGACTGCTCACGCTGACTCGCACCCTTCGCTCCGGAAGGTTCTGTGCCAGGTCGGCCCATCGCCCCTCACCCTGCTGCGCCGCCGTGAGACGGCAGCGGTCCCAGTCGACCGCCGGTGGCAGCCCGGCCGAGTCCAGCAGGGTGTCCGTCGATGCCCACAGCGCAGCGCGCTCCCACGACACGTCCCGGCCGTACGGATCCACCAGGGCCACACCCTCTTGCGGTGGGCCGGGAGGCAGGAGGGTCGCCTGGGCGTGCCAAGCGCTCCAGGCGTCCAGCACGTCGTAGTAGGCGACTGCGTCCGCCCCGGGGTGCTGGGTGAGCTCCAGGACCCACAACACGACCATGGCCAGGTCGCCGTCGGCCGCGGCGAAGATCTCGGTGAGCTCCTCCACGTGGACGTAGACCGTGTCGGTGACCACCTCCCGACCGAGGAATCGTGGCCCTGCGTAGACGACAAGCCGGCCGGTCCCGGATGGGGTCCTCAAGAGCTCGGCGCGTGCCTTCTCCACGAGGGCGGCCAGATCGTCGGTGAGGGTGGCGACGACGGCGATCTCCAGTCGGTGCGACGGCGAGCTGATCCGGCACACCTCGTCGGGCTGGGTGGGTGCCTCCCGGAGACCGAGGAGTCGTGCGACGCGTGTGACGGTGCGAAGGCGAAGGTTCGACTGGGCATCGTCCGGTATCGGGTGTCCCTGCAACAGATCACCTGCTGCCGCGGCCGCGGCCTCCAGGGCAGTCGATGCAGGCACAGGTTCTGTGCGGCCGTCGATGCTCCTCACAAGCAGAGTCGGGCCGAGCAGAGGAAGACCGGGTGCGTATGTGAGAGGCAGCTCGGTGATGTCGCGGGTCAGGTAGGCGAGCGCGGCCGCTGTCCGGTCCGGTTCCCCCGAGAAGTTGGCTCCGGTCACATGGTCGGTCCCGATCTCGCGCGCAGCGGTCACCTCGGCGGATGTGACCTCGCACGTGATCTGTTCGGGTGCCGGTTCCACGGCGGTGGCTGGAGGCCACGTCGGCGAGAGGTGCCTGACGGTGTGGTCGGTGTGTCGCAGCGCGAGTTCCAGGACGTCCCGGATGCCGAATCCGCGCACCGCGACCAGGTGCTCATCCGCGGCATCGGCGGTATCACGGAGTGCTCGCAGAACCATAAGTGGATGGTCGAGTTCACCAGGGTGAATCAGGTAGGACCTCTCCCCGAGGGTGAACCGCACCGCATCCGCCGGGTCGTTGGGCATCCGGCCGGTGGTGATGCCGCGCGTAGGGTCCGCTCGCAGGGCGGCATGCAGAACGCCGGGGAGGTCTCCGGCGCCCGCCTGCTGCCCTTCCGCAGCGGGGCTGGCCAGGGCGCGACTCCAAGCGAACAGCAGATGATCATGTAGTCGGGCGCATCCCGGCGAGTCCAACGCCGCACGCAGCATCGTCAGCACCGAGTCACGGGAGTACTCCCCCAGTGCCTGGTCCAGGAGCTGGGCTTCCTCGTGGGGCATCGATCGTCCTTCTGTGCGTAAGAGCTGGGCCTCAGCCTGCCAGCCAAGGGGCCGCCCGCGCCGGACTCTCTGAACATCACCACCGCTGCCGAACAGCTTGCGGCGGCCACGCTCCGACAACCTGCCTGCGGCATTCCGCTGCGAGCACTGCAACGGACCTTCCCGTCTCCCCACCTCACCGCGGGTCGACGATCACCGGGGCGGACTCCCAGCTACCGCTCTGAACTCGAGCGGCAGCCCGCTCCTCCACCTCTGCCCACAGATCCTCACAAGATCTGATCGGAGCGAAGTGGGCATGCAGCTCCTCGATCTCGGCCGACGTCAGCAGCACCCTCTCCGGCCGGGCCTCGGCAAGCGCCGTGGGCCGTCGCCCTTGCCGGCGACCGGGAGTCTGCTGCGCCCGCAGCCTCTCGCGGCACATCCGACGGATCTCAGCCGAGGCGTCCCAGGCAGGCCCGTACTCGGCCTGCCACTTCGCGGCCATCGCCCCGAGCCGTTCGGGCTCCGTCGTCTCCCGCACGGGCACCTGCCGATAAGGCTTTACCGACCCCTCAGGCAGGTAGAGCAGACCGGTGTTGGCACGGCGCCGGATCTCTGACGCCACGTAGGCGGCGACACGATGGGGCCGAAGCGGGACCGTCCAGCGGGCAAGCTCCCTCGCGCAGTCCTGCGCGGACCAGCCGGCCGAGTACAGCGGGCGCAGAGCGTACGCGAGTTGCCGGACACACGAGCCCTGTGTCCACCACGTGTGGAGTTTGACGAACTGCGTCTCCAGGATGAAGTACGCCGCCTGTTGCGGCGTGAACGCTGTCGCCCCCTTGGCCCGATGGCCGGCCTTCGACCGCTGGCTTCCGGACCGCTGCGCGCGCGTACGCGCAGTGTCTTGAGAGCTCCCAGTAGAAGTAGAGGTAGTACGGGGCTTAGGTACCCACACAGAAGGGGTGCACGAATCAGAGTTATCCACAGGCTTCAGCCGTCGCCTCTGCTGATCATTCTGAACCTGCGCGACGGCCTGGGTGCGGCCCTCTTCGGTGACCCCGCACTGCCGCGCCCAGTAGCCCTCGCCATCGATCCGGTGCCCCATCGCGTCATCCCACGCGCGAGGAGCTACTGGGGCGTAGATCGTCGCCGACCGTCGAAATCCCATGTGCGGCCCGAAGGCATCTCCGCGCCTGCTCCGCAGAGAGTTGCGAAGCGAGCTGCCCCTCTCGACCCACGCCAGGAGGCCAAGTTCACGCAGGATCGCGACGTGGACGGCGACGCACCGCTCCGACAGTCCCAGGCGCCTCTGCATGGCGGCTTGGCAGTACGCCACGGTGCCGTCCTTGCTGCGGTGCATCCGGGCCGCGATGTCCTCGGCTACCCGGACGGTCGTCGCGTTCGCCCCCTTCCGCACACCGGCAGCGACCATCCAGCGGACCGCCTTCATCCAGTCCCGGCGCGTGCGCACGCGCCGGGACGCCGTTCCGCTCACCCACTGGTCGGACTTCGACGTGATCAGGGTGAAGGGCAACCGCAGGGTGCTTTGGGATGTGCTCGGTTCAGCTACTTGACGGCGCGCCGCTGAGGAGGGCTGGCAGCGCGCGCGGGTGTACGGCATCATGTCTCCGTGCTCGTGATGCCAAAAGCGAGCGCAAAAGGGCCCGCTCCTGGCGGGTCCGGCGCGAACCGGTTGAAACCGCACGAATGTGCGGGGGACCAACGGGCCCGTACCGGGGCCCGAGTAACGAAGCGGCTGCCAACTCGACGCCACATCGAGCGAACGGCCTGGACTGGAGCAGTACGAGGACCCGCGCCACACGGGTCACGCCTCACCAGTCCGCAGCAGGAACTAGGTCATGAGGACCTCCGAGAGGTCAGCGACGGACAGAGCAGGGGGAGCACTGATCGCTGAGTCCCTGAAACCCGCCTCCATTGGGTGAGAACCACGGAGAGCACTGACGCCAGACGCACGAAGGCCCACCGGAAGCCGGCGAGAGACTCGCCGCCCGGTGGGCCTATCTGTTGTTGCGTCCTCCCGCAGGCATGCGGGTACATTGGTGCTCACGAGACCGATCCTCGAGTTAGGTCTCCCAGGACGCCCCGCATGGTGCTCGCTGCATAGGTTTCCAGGCCTTGACTTGCAGCTGAGCCGCGGGGCTCTTCTGGTTCCGTGGGGTTGTCGAAGTAGCGGACGGCTCATCTACCGCCGCTGCGGGTCACCCTATCCCCGTCCAGCAGCCCGCACATACATCTCTGACCGGTGAGTCACGGCCGTGTCTTCTTGACGCCGCGCCGGTTCATCACCCGGATCTGCAGCGCAGTTTGCTCCCTTTACGCCAGACGAGGCGACACGCTTCGTCTCCTGCATCGTTGTTCACCACGTGCAGCATCGTTCAGGGGTGTAAGGTGATCAAAAAACACGAACGGCCCCCGATGCTGGCCGGCAGGGGACCGTTCGTTTCTCGTTACGACTTCGAGAGTAACGCGGGATGCGGGGCTCTACCCCATGAAGCGGGTCACTCTCGAAAGGACAGGAGCACGTCGAGCAGTGACAGAACAAGACCAAACGGAAGAAATGGTGGTCGAACTGGGCAGGACGACTGACCGCTCAGGAGTCAGGCTCGCCATCATCCCCGAGTGGGTGCTTCAGAAGTGCCGCATCGAAGCATGGCTCTACGGACACATGTCGCTGCTGGCAAAGGACGACGAGGTGAATATCCCTCTGACTCAGCTCGCAGCCCTCACTGGGGTCTCCACCCGAACCCTGCAGAAGAACATCGGCACCCTGCGCGAAGCAGGAGCCATCTCAGTCGAACCGCGCCACGATGACAACGGCAACCGGCTGCCGAACCGGTACGTCCTCAACCGCACCCCTCCTACGGGGGTGAAGCTCGATGGGTAAGGAAGCAGGCCCGCCGAAGGACACGCAAGATTCTGCAGGAGGTGACTTCGCAAAGGACGTCGCGGAGGATGGCCTCCCGAAGGATCTCGCAGGGGATGCCAGCTTCGAACGCGGCCGACGGAGGCGCTACCCGTTCAGCCAGCTGCCCGACTGGGTCCTCTTCGCCGACATCCTTCCCGGCGCGAAGACTCTCTACTGGGCTCTCTACGTCCATGTGAACCAGGAGCGCAAGGACAACTTCGGAGACATGCGGGTCTGGCCCGGGCAGGCCAAGCTCCTGTACATCTCCGGCATCAAGTCCAAGACCACTCTCCGGAAGTACCTGAAGCAGCTGCGCGGCATCGGTGCCGCTGACTGGCGCACCGGGCGCAACCCGAGGAACCCACTGCGCACGCAGACGGTGTACGTGGTTCACGAAGAACCGGAAGCCGGCTACACGGGTCCTGCGTCGCTCGCAGAGCTCTACGAGGCCTACAACGCCGCTGACGAGGACTGAACAGCACTGCAATCAGGGCCCCCCGTCGTCATTGACGATGGGGGGCCTTCGCGTTCCTCACCCCAGTGTGCTTGGCATCAGCACTGCTCAGCCCCAGGGGTCATTTTTTGACCCTCCGGCTTGAGCGCCTGGCCCCGAGGGTCATTTTCTGACCCTCCGAGAGGTCAGAATCTGGTCCTCCGGAGGACCAACAACTGACACTCCGAAGGACCAGATTCTGACCTCCGCAGATGCCAGAATTTGGCGCCTAACCATACGAAGCCTTAACCAGACGAACTCTCAACCCAGACGAAGCTCAACCACACGTAGCCGCAACCTGACAAAGAGTTCGTCCGCTACGCGGGCTCATCAACTGCCGGGGGCTAACGCCGCCCCCGGCCACCCCGCGCCAGCGCCCTGGATGCGCTGGACCATCCACCGGTCATGGTTCTGCGCTTCGCGCACCACTCCAGGCCCTAGGGGGCCTTCCGTTGAACCATGCCCCCTGATACCTGAAGTTGCTCACCATCGTGGTTGACGTCCTACCTGATGTAGTAACAGCAACCACAGGACGCGCGCGCGTGCGCGCGAGGGCAGCGCCGACGGACGAAGCCCTCCGGTGCCTCAACCTGCCGCTCCCAGGGGTGTCCGCTTTCGAAGGCACGATCCGACCATGTCATCACCATCTCGTGGTCCGGTCGGAGTCCTGAAGCGCGTCCTGGTTGCTCTCGTAGCCGCAGGTGCCGTCATCGGCTTCTGGCGGTGGACAGGCCAAGGCAGCGACGTCACTGATCCGGGCTGGCTGGACCGCACTACCGAGACGGTCACGGACTTCGGGGAGTCGATGAAGGACCTGATCAGTCAGCTCGACGACCAGGTCGGGTGATGACGCGTCAACGGACCTTCGAAGGGATCCTCCAGTGATACGTGTTGCACGGTGGCTGCTGACCGCCATGCTGACCATCGGCCTCGTATGCGGCGTCCTCAGATACGTACGCGATGACGGAGCGGGCGGCATCCGCGACCTCGTCACAGCGTTCGTGGGGGGCATCGCCGATGTCACCTACCGGTGGGTGCCGCCCACCCTCGAGTTCCTCGCCAGCCTGGTATCGGACCTCTTCGGACAGGCGGCCTGACGATGGTGATGGGACCTACCCACGCCCTGTCGGGGGTGGCCGTGTGGATGGCCGGTGCCGCAGGCCTGCAGATGTGCGGAGTCACCCTTCCCGGAGCTGAGGTCGCGGTGGGCGCGGCAGTCTCGGCGGGGGCGGCCCTGCTGCCAGATATCGACCACCCGTCGTCGACCGTCGCCAGGACGTTCGGGCCGGTCTCCACGGCGTTGTCGCACGGGGTCGACCGGGCCGCGACGGCGGTCTACAACCTGACCCGTACGGCCCGGGAAGCTCCGCGGACGGGCGGGCACCGCACCCTGACGCACACCGCTGTGTTCGCCGCGACCGTCGGCGGCCTGGTCAGTACTGCGTGCGGACTGCTCGGCAAGCCGGCGGCGGTGACCGTGCTGTTCCTGATGCTCGGGTTGGCGATCCGGGGCCTGATGGGCCGCTGGGCAAGACGACAGGGGTGGATGGTCACGACCTTGGTGACTGCGGCAGCGGCGGCAGGTGCCGTCTGGTGGCTGCCGCCCGGGCGGGGCTATCCGGTACTGGGCCTGGCGGTCGCGGTCGGGTCTCTCACCCACTGCCTCGGCGACATGATCACCAAGCAGGGGTGCCCGCTGGCCTGGCCGCTGGTGCATCGAGGGAAGAGGTGGTGGGAGTTCGCCCCGCCAGCGGCGATGCGGATACGCGCCGGAGGCAGCTTCGAGAAGACCGTCCTCGTTCCCGTCCTGGCCCTCTCGACCGCGGCAAGCACCGCGTTCGCGATCCCGGAGGTGCAGGCTCTGATCCTGTCCGGATGACCCCGCCGCGGCGACTGGCCCGTGGGCCCGGCTGGCCAGTGCCCTCTCGCCGGTTGTTGCGGAAATCCACCGGTCACCGGCACAGCCGGTTTCGCCCGGGTGGACAGTCAGTGGTCAAATGGCCGCGACTTTGTGATCACCACTCCGTCGCCCGAAGTGCCGGCGGACCAGCTCGAGGAGAGGTACATGAACCGCTTCCCCACCCGCGCCGTGGCGGCCGCGGCCGCCGTCCTGCTCGCGGCCGGTTGCTCCAGCTCGGGGGACGACGGTAAGAGCACACCTGGCAAGGACAGCAGCGCGAAACCCTCACAGACGCCGGGCCTGGGCCTTGAGATACGTCCCGGGAAGGACCTCGTCGCCCACCAGGGCGTCGCCGTCGCCGCGCTGGACCGAGAGACGCTGCAGATCCGCAAGCAGGTCACCGTTCCCGAGCCGGCCGCCCAGGGCCAGCTTGCCGGGACCGGCAGCCGCAGCCGCGTCTTCGACAGCTCCTTCCAGTACGCCCTGCTGGGTGAGAGCGGCATGAGCGCCAGCGGCCCCGAGGGAGAGCTCAAGGTTGCCGACCTTGCCGCGGCCGGCACCGACAAGGCCGTCGTGACCCTGACCCGCGAGCAGCTGACCGCCGCCGGCGTGACCGGGGCGGTGTCCGGGGCTCAGTTCACCGGGGCGCCGAAGTCCCCGCAGCTGTGGTTCCAGACCACCGCGGCTGACAGCCCCGCCGGCGAGACCTGGTCGAGCTCGACTGCTGACCAGTACAAGATCACATCACTGTGGTCCGTCGACATCAAGGACTGGCAGGCCGGCAACCACACCGCGCGCAAGCACGAGGTCCCCGCCGAAGTGCAGGCGTACTGGAAGAGCCAGGAGTGCCAGACGGCGTTCTCCCGCAACCCCGGCCAGGAAGGCTTCACCCCGTGGAGCTGCTGGCTCGTCGACGCCGCAGGCGTCCCCGTCGCCAGCGGTCCGGCCAGCGCCCGCACCGTCAACGGCACGGTGGACACCGGCTGGACGAACCCGGCCTCAGGCACCGGCAGCGAGAAGGTCACCTTCAGCTACGTCAAGGGAAGCAACGGCAAGCCGGCCCTCCCCTTGAGCGTCAGCGCCGGCGGCAACGGCGCCTCGACCCCGGACGGCATGTCCGGTCTGGTCGACAGCGGCTCCGCGGCCAAGAGCGAGCGGAAGATGTGGCGGTTCACCACCGCGGGGTCCCAGCTGAAGCTGGAGGAGCTGCCCAAGGCGCTCCCGGCGGCGACAGGCAGCGACGACGAGACCGAGCTGTGGGTCTTCCCCGACGGCCAGGCCGTGGCCAAGGTCGAGAACGGTGACACCGCCACCGGCTGGATCCTCACTGCCGACCAGCAGTGGAAGAAGATCGGACCGTGGGCGGACGAGCTGCTGGACGCCGAGGTCCTCACGACGTCCTGAACCGATCGGCCACAGGGTCCCCGAAGACACGTCTTCGGGGACCCTGTCCGCTTCCGTCCTTAGCGTCCCAGGCGGCTTCACCCCCGCAGCAGAAGGACGGCCCCGGCATGACCATCCCGCAGACCGCACGCATCTCACCGCGTTCGCGTCGTCTACTCGCCACCGTCGGCGCGCTCGGTGCCGCTCTCGTCGCGCTGCAGCTGGCAGCAGCGAGCCCCACAGCAGGACTCGTCGTCTGCGCGGTGGGCGCCCTGGGCGGTTTCCTCCTGTGGCTCAGGGCGAACCGCACCGTCGCGACGGCCATGATGTCGACCTGCGTGACGATGATGTGGATCCCCGCTGTCATCAGCCGGGTCGGCGAGGCCGCTGGCGTCCCCGAGGCGATCGCCTCATGGGAGGTCGTACCGATGTGGGCTCTCACCCTCGCGGTACCGGCCGGCGCCTGGCTGCCGACCCGGCATCGCGGCTCCCGCGCTGTGACCGTGCTGCTGTGCCACGCGGCGATCAGCGTCACCGCGCTGACCGCCGCGGTGTTTCCCGCATCCTCACTGTCGACCGCAGCCGCGCTGACCCTCCTGGTCGTCGTGATCCGTTCCGGCGTCCCTGCGGCTGTACGGGCACGGCTGCACCGCCTCCGGTCCGCAGACGTCGGGACCCCGGAGCAGGTGCGCGACGGCGATGGGCGCCTGTGGCTCTCGGCGACGCAGTCCGGTCCCAAGGAGCGTCAGGCGTTCGTCGGCCACGGAGGCGTGGTGGCAGTGGTGCACCGGCTGCCGCCCGGTCGTGTCACCCTCACCCGTGTCGAGGATGAGCCCGGAGCCAGGGTGCAGGCCTACGCGCTCAACGGCTCCGCAGACGAACTCGTCGAGGCACTGGGCCGGTTCGTCGCCGAGGACCAGGATCTGGCCCGGGTGCTGAGCATCGACACGGCCGACGTCGTCACCCTGGTCACGGCGCCGCACGCCGGCCTTGCTGACGAGTCCCTGTCCATCGACCTCGCCGGCCTGTGGGACAAGGCTGCTCACCAGTACGTCGACCGCCGGGTAACCCTGCTGGCCGCCGCGGAAGCGACAGGTCACCTCCAGCACCTCACGGTGAGGCGGCGCCGGCTGGCGACCACAGGACAACGAGCGGCTGCCCTCCGGCACGGAGACCGGCGGCAGCGCGGCGTCGCAGCGACAGCCATGGCGATCCGCTGAACCATCGGAGCCGGGACAAGGAGAAAGGGCTCGGCCACGGGATGATCCCGTGGCCGAGCCCCTTTCCTGTCTGCCTACGTGCCCCGCTCAGTCCTCACGCGGGGCAGGAGGCCTCGGCGGCGTCTCATCGACCGGCGGCCTGGGGCTCGTCGGCCGACGGGGAAGTTCACCCGACTCCGGGGCCGGGGCCGGAGCAGGCCGCGGTGAACGCCGACGAGGGACGGGATCGGAGCGGTCCGGCCCTGAGATGGACACCGGCTCCGGCCCCGGACGGCTCGCACGCGCCCGAGGGGACGGCGCCCGGGTCGGCGGAGCCGCAGTCGCTGCCTCCCCGCCGGGACCTCCGCTCCCATCAGGCCTGGACGTCGGCGCGGGCGTCCGGCCTCGCCCTGCGGCCGGGCGGGAGACGTCGTCTCCCGCCCCTGCCCTGCTGTCGCTTCCTTCCGCCCGCTTGCTGGTCTTCGCCGTGGCATCCGGGTCGGCGCCGCGTGTGTCCGCCCGGGACCTGCCACCGCTCGCTGTGTCCGGGCGCCGCCCGGACACAGGCTCCGGACGCCTTGTACCCGTCGGGGAGTCCGTGGTGCTCGGAGAGGGGCGCCTGCCACCGGAGGTGCCGGGCCGGGACGGACCCGAACCGCCGCGTCCAGATGTTGACTCGCTCGGTCCCTTCGGTCCCTGCGGCCGTAGTGTCCCTCGCGGACTGGGCCGGCGGTCGCCGATGACCCGCCGGGCCGCGGACCGCGCCCGGGTCTTCGCGAAGCCCCCCGCACGGCTGGTGACGTCGTCGTACGCGGCCTTCGCCTCGAAGGCCTGGTCGGCGCTCCGCTTGGCGCCCTTCCCCATCTTGATCGCGAAGTGCCACAGTCCGGCCGCCGTCAAGATGATCATCAGCACTTGGACGCCCAGGGAGGCGTTGCTGCCCAGGATCAGGCTGTAGATCGCCATCAGCAGGGTGAGTGCGATCCAGGCGATGGCCTTGAGGACGAAGGAGATGGTGAAGGCGTTCGCCCATTCCCGTGCCGCGAACGTCGCCGGCGGGAACGCTGCCACCGCACCGACGATCGGCAGCACGATGATCAGGATGAGGATGAACCCCTCCCAGAACAGCTTGAACAGGGCGACGATGTCGATCGACGGGGCGAGGATCACGTTGGAGACACCGGAGGCGAGCGCGACCTGCATCCGGGAGGACGGGTTGGCTCCCCGCCAGTCGTTGAACCGGCTCTTCCGCTCGTCCTTGGCCATCTGCTTGGCGACCTTCTCGAAGTAGTCGCTCTTCTTGCCCAGGGAGTCGAGGTTGTCGGCGCGCGTGTACGTCTGCGCCATCACCTGGGCCGTGCGGATGTCGGTGCACCGGTAACCGAGAGAGCAGTCGTCGGTGTCCCACCCGCCGCTCGCGTCGCCCTTCCAGCCGCTGTCGATGACGGTGTTGGCGTTCTGCCCGAACTGTCCTGCGGCCCACGGCGTGAACATCATCGCCTTGTACATGGTGCAGGAGCTGGTGCGCTTGGCCCGGTTCGGGACGCCCTCGGCGAGCCAGCAGGGGTCGGCCGTCTTCGTGCCGGCGTTCTCCGGGAGCATGACCTCGGTCATCGCCGAGGAGAACCCGTTAATGGCCTTGTCGGCCTCAGACGTGACGGTCGTGTACCAGGACCCCTGAAGCAGCAGCGCGCTGATGAACAGGGAGGCGACCATGCCGCCCAGGCCCTGCCACACCTTGGAGCGGCTCTTGGTCCGGCTGTGCACCACCACCCACGCGCCACAGAGAATGATCATGACGGTGCCCAGTGGGGCCCAGACCGTCGCGTACAGCTTCGCCACCAGGCTGTTGGCGGTGCCGTCCTTGCCCTGGTACAGGTCCTGGAACGGGGCCGTGTTCATGGCCAGGTCCTGGATAGCCAGGCTGAAGCTGCCCAGCGACTTGCTGAACTCGAAGACGGTCTGGGCCATCCAGTTGCCGGCGACGTCCATGATCGAGCAGGAGTCGTCACCGTCGACGTTCTTCTTGTACGTCGACCACAGCAGCCCCCGGCCGTTGGTCAGCTCGTAGAGGGTGTAGTTCCGGGCGACGGTCTTCTTGCTCATGTCGGCCGTCGGCTCGGGCCCGTACTCCGGCTGAGCCGACGGCAGCAGCACGGTGGACGCCGAGGCGTAGAACTCGGGCCCCCAGTTGCCCTTGCCCGGTACGCCGATGCAGTCCAGCCCGAACGGGGCCGCCTGCGCCGTGGACATGGGGGTACCGAGGACGACGGCCAGCACGGTCAGCACGGTGAAGACGCCCGCCCGTGCCGCCGCGCCTGTCCGGCGGACACCGCGAGCCAGCAAACCGCGGCGGCAGGGCGCGGGGAGACTGCCCGCGGGGACGGCGAGGGGTGTCATGCCCGCCCGTGCGGAACCACGGCGGGGCTTCGGCGGTATCAGCCGAGCGGTGAGTGCGACGCTCATCAGGCCGCCACCTCCAGGTCGTTCATCTCGCTCTGGAACGACCAGCCCGCCACGTCGGCGGGCGGATCGACCGCCTGCCGGGCGGGCCTGGTCTTCGGGTTGGTGTCGGTGGCCCGCAGCAGCTCCGCGAAGACCAAGTCGATCTCGGTCGTGCCCACCCGGTTGTCGGCGTCGCGGTACATGCACACGCCGGTCTCCAGGTGCGGCTCCATCAGCGAGGCGATGACCCGCGGGTCGTCCGGGTCCCGCTTGAGCATCGGCGCGACCCGGCGGGCCTCCTCCACCGACTTCTGCAGGAACATGAAGGCGGAGTGGATCTGGTTCGTGCCACCCTCGCGGGACTCCGCGTCCTCGATCCGGATGAGGTCGGTCACCTGCTGGGTGATCAGGTAGACGACCATCGCGTACGAACGGCCCTGCTTCAGGGCGCGCTGCAGCAGCGACCGGCCCGCCGGGGTCGCGGTCACCACGTAGCTCTCGTCGACGAACAGGGCCTTGGGGCGGGTGGCCATCTTCCCCGTCACGGGGTGCTGCTCCAGCTTGACGTCCAGCATCTGGCTCGCCATCCGCATGACCATCTGCAGGATCGTTGACGCGAGCCGGTCCGGTGCCTGCCAGTTGTCCGGGTTGTCGTCCTGCGGGAGTTCCAGACCGCGCAGCGTGATCACCGTCCGGCGCCGGCGGACCGTCTCGAACGGCCGGGGTTCCTTGGCGAACGCCAACCTGGCGTACGGCATCTTCCGCAGCGACCGCAGCACGGTGACGGCCAGCTCGAGCTCGGCGAGCTTGTCGGCCCGGCTCGCGGCGTCCTCCTGCGCGGCCGCGAGCTGCTCCTCGATGTTCTGCACGACCTCCCACGCGGTCGGCCGCGGTGTGGTGTCCGAGGCCTGCGCGGCACTGGCGCCCTGTGACATGGCGGCCTGCAGCCGCTGGTCGTACCGGTCGAGCACCGCTTCCATAGCGACGGTGACCGGCACCTGGATCCGCTGCCACATCTGCTGGCCGATGAACCCGGCGAACATCGTCTCCGCCACCAGCCGGCCGGCGTGGACATCCGGGGTGATCGACCACGGGTCCAACACACCGTCGTGGGACTTGAGCAGGTCGATGACCCGGGTCTCGGCCCAGAACTCCGCATTGACCGGCTGGAACTTCGAGTAGGCCGTGCCGATGGTGCCTTCGGCCGCCTCCCGCTCGAAGTCGGGGTCGTTCACCTGCGCCCCGAAGGCGAGGTAGTAGCACATCTGCGCGAAGTCGACCTTGGGGTCGATCGCCACGCACTCGGTGCCCGACTCGGACTCCTGGAAGAACTTGAGCAGGCCCAGCGACGACTTGCCGCCGCCGGACGCACCGGCGCAGGCGACGCCGGCGCCCATGTTGCGGGCCGGGCCGACGTGCAGGCCGTAATGGACCGGGAACCGGCCGGACCAGCCGATGAACGGGCCCTTCCAGCCGAGGACGTGACCGCTGCGGTCCCGGCTCGTGCGGTCGCCGATGTTGACCCCGGCCGTGGGCAGGCCGATCCCGAACGTCTCCAGGGACTGGATGCGCTGGTACGGGGCGATAGGCAGCTTCGGGTCGTCGCCCGGCAGGGCTTCCTGCATCAGGCGCCACTGCAGCCGCTTGGCACGCAGCACCTCCACCCCGGCCTGCCGCTCCAGGTGCTTCTTCAGCTCGCTGGCCCGCCGGTTCAGTTCCTCCACCGTCGGCGCGGAGACCGTGAAGCGCATCCGGCCCTCGAACCCGGGACGCGGGTTGTCCACGGCGATGTCGACCGCGTCCTTGGACACGGCAACCTGGTCGGTCAGCTGCTGGTCCGGTGTCCGGCCACCGGCGACCATGTCCTCGTACTCGTCCTTCAGGTTGTTGTGGATCTTGCTGATCTCCTTGGTGAACCGCTCGGCGGGCAGCAGCGTGCCGCGCCAGGAGACGTCCACCGGGAAGTCCAGCTCCCCTACCCGCCGCGCCCACGCCTGGTACTGCTGGAAGCGCACGTTCTCCGGCCACGACGCGACGACGAGCGTGGTCGTGTACGAGGTGAGCTGCTGCCCGGTCTCCTCGTCGACCTGCTCGATCTCGATGTGCGTCGGCCTCGAGTTGTCACCGCGGAAGTCGACGACCAGGTCGAACTGGCTGCGGCCCCAGGCCCTGGAGTGGATCAGCGGTTCCTTGGGGACCGGCAGGTGCCCGTAGAGCGGCTTGCGGATGTGGTAGACGAGATCGGCGCGCGAAAGCGGCTCGCCGAGCCTGCCGAACGCCTGGTGGACGGAGGCCGCGACCGCCTGCCACCGCTCGATCGTGGACGGGGCCAGGTCCTCCTCCGCCACGCCGGTGACGAACTCTCCCGCCCGCGCGGTCAGCCCCGGCCGGGCCTCACCGCGGGCGCGCGGTGCCTCAGCAGCCGTCTCCCCCAGGTCCACCGCCGGGCCGTGAGTCAGCGACCCGAGCTTGATGAACAGCGCGACCTCACGCTCAGAGGCACCCAGCCGCTGCTGGTACTCCGCGATGCGCTCCACGTACGCACGGAAGTTGGCCGTCGGCAGCCACGCCGCGTCGACGATCTTCGCGGTCTCGGCGGCCGCGTCGACCGGCTTCTCCACGATCTTCAGGTGCCATTCCACCGGCCGGCCGGACCGGCCGAGTGCGGCGAAGACCCGGCCGGGCTCTGTGGCCATCGCCGTGAGCTCCTCCGGTGACGCCAGCTCCTCCGGGTGGGTCGTCAGCCGGATCGCGGTCCACACGGAGTCCCCGTGGATGAACATCGTGTCGTCGGCGTACCGGTACGGCAGCCGCTGGGCGTCCTCACGCGCCTGTGTGCCGGTGCCGCTGGTGGGCTTCTTGTCCTTCTTCGCTTCGTCGGCGAGGTCGTCCTTCTTCGACGGCACGAGGAACCACGCGAGGGCCAGCACGGCCACGATCGCCACGAACCCGATGATGAGCGCCCCCATCAGGAGACCTCCTTTCGTGTACTGCGGGTGGAAGGTCCGCCGGGTGGGGACCAGAGAATGACCTGCCAGTGCAGGCGCTGCGGTTCCTCGGACCGCCCCAGGCCCTGGACCCGGCGCGGTTGCCGGAAGGCGTAGTCGAGCCGGACCACCAGCTCCGAGCCGGGCCGTAGTTGGCTGCCGGGGATGGGGCGGGACCACATCCATCCGACGAGGATGGGAGGAGGCGCGAACAACGTGGCGGTCACCCACCACACGTCGCGCATCGGCGGGATCACGAGGCTGATCAGCCCGAGCAGAAGCCCCCAGCACAGGGCCACCAGCAAGGCCACGCCGCAGGCCTGCATGTTGATGCCTGGCATCCACTGCGGCAGCGGACCACCCAGCCGGAACATCCGCTTCGGGCGGTCTCTCATCCGCGTGTAGTCGTGGGCGACGATCCCGTCGCCGTCGTGCCAGTCCATGAAGCTCCTTGGTGTGGAGCTGCCCCCAGTCGGCTGCGCCTTGCTGGGGGCAGCCGCTACTTGAGCGTGTTGGTCGCGAGGCCCTGGATGATGGTGAGGATCACCGCGCCGCTGACGATGATCGCGACGCCGAGGCCGAGGACGCCGAGGTTCTGTATCGCCTCGCGCAGGCTCTGGCCACCCTTCATCGAGACGATGACCTTGATGCCCAGGACCACGATCATCAGACCGGCCAGCGCCAGGCCGATCACCTTCACCTCGGTGCCGAGGTTGGTCAGCACACCGTCCACGGAGGGAGCGGCGAGCGTGTGCAGAGACGCCGGGCTGAGGGCCGCGACGGTCGAGAGGGCTTGAGACATGAGCGTTCACCTTGCGTGAGCTGCGGATTTCCGACGCTCACGTTGTAGATCCCAAAGCGGACACCCCCTCTGGACGCGGATTTCCGGCGCCGGCGGCCATGAGAAAGCCCCGCCCCTTGAGTGCCGATACCGGCGGGCAAGGGGCGGGGCTCACCGGAGGCCGGGGCCGCCGCGGACGTCAGGAGGCGGGAGCCTTGCCGCCCGCCTCGTCCGGGACGCCGGCACGGATGTCCTTCACGAACCAGCCCTGGTCGGTCAGCACAATCTGCACCCGGTACCGCTCGGTGACATGGGCGCTCCCGGTCTTCCACTGCACGCTCACCCGCGCCCAGGTGACATCGTCGACCTTCCACTTGTGGCCGTCCGTTGCCCCCACCCCCTTGGGGAGCAGCACCTTGACGTCGGACACCTTCGGGGAATCCAGCGCACCGCGAAGGCCCGCCGTGGCGGCGCTGCTCGCTCGCGGCGCGACGTAGCGCGTCAGCGTCGTGCCGTTCGAGGAGCCCCAGGAGGTGAAGAAGTCCGCGAACAGCTTGCCCTGGAGATCTCCCGAGAGTTCGGAGTCGACCTGCAGCGGGTCCTTCACCGTCGGCGGGGTGGCCTGGTCCGGCTGCGGCAGCGTGCCCACGTCGCCGACGACCCGCATGCCGTTGCCTGACTTCAGGTCGTCCACCCACACCGGCACGGACAAGGTCCGCAGCGCCCCCGTGGTCAGCTGAACCTGGATGCCGATGTAGTAGCCGTGCTGCGGGTACTCGGCGATCGGCTCCATGTAGCCGGACCACACCGAGTACGCCACGACCTGGCTGCCCTTGCCGTCCCACCCGCACGTGGTGTCCACCCCGGAGGAGGACAGACGCGCGATGGCCTGACGCCGCTGCTCGGCCTGCTCGGGGTTCTGGTTCGCGCACAGGCGGGCGTAGCGGTCCGCGAAGGCGATCGCTCGTTCTACTGGGAACGGGGACAGCCGGTACTGGGAGACCTGCTCGTCGGTGATGCCGGTCTCCACCGGAGCGGGGTGTCCGGCGGTGTACGCCATTACGCCGACCGTGCCCAGCGCCAGGAGTGAGACCGTCACCATGGCCGTCATCCTGGCGGCCATGTGGGTTGCCCGGCCGCCGCTCAGCCGTCCGCCAGGCCGTGGGACATCGAACCGCTCCCCGGCGGCCGCGGGCGTGGAGGCGTCCTTCGACTTGCCCGGCTTGGCCTTTGCCGCGGCCTTGGCCTTCCGCTTCGCCTCCTTCTCCTGCTTCTTCTTCTCCTTGGCCGTCTGAGCCGGCGCCGCCTGGGGGTGCGCGGCCGGGCTCTGCGCCGGGGCCGGCATGTACTGAGGGGGTTGCCCCTGCGGTGGGGCCCCCTGGGCGAACAGCTCTTCAGCTGCGCGTACCGGGTTGTACCCGGCTGGTGCTGCCGGTGCCGGTGCCGGCTGGCCGGACCAGGGTGCCTGTCCCGGGGCAGTGTGGTCACCCCATGGTCCGGGACCAGCCGGGGGCGGCCCCCCGGACGGCATGGCCGGGCCCTGGGGTTGCGGCGCCCAAGGATCCTGCACCGGCGGGTGCTGATGGGCAGGAGTCGTCCCCTCGTACGGGGGCTGCGGATGGGTCACGTCATCTCCAAGTACAGAAAGCGGACAGGGTCGGTGTCGGGACGAAGGCCCCCGGCGCGGGCGCGGTGACTGCGACGAGCAGTTTCAGGGGCCGACCGGCCAACCCCGCTGAAGTGCGCCGGCGGGAGGCTCAGTCGAACTGCGACATGACGGAGCTCCAACCACCGTCGGCATCACCGTCCGAGTGGTCCGATGCGCTGCTGACGGGGCCCGCCTGCCGGGCCTGCTGCCCTGGCACCTCAACGGCCGTACGGCCGGGCGCTGGAACGGGAGCAGCCGGAGCCGCGCTCCACCCCCCGGCCGTGGACGCCTGCTGCCCGGGGACGCCGCTCTCCGGCGCGACGGGAACCGCAGCCGGAGGCTTCACCAGCGCCACCGGCTCCTGCCCGGGCCGCCCCCAGCTCCCGTCAGACCTCCACTCCACAACCGGCGGCCGGACCGACGGCAGCGCGGCGACGTCGACCAGCACGGTGTGCACTGCTTCCCACCACCGGTTCGGGCCCTCCTCGACCGTGTGCACGGTCGCCAGCGTCGGGTGCTTCGTGATCCACACCATGTGGTGGTCGGGCAGGTCCTGGAAGACGGAAGCGGGCACCCGCGGCTCCCTGCGGGGATCCCGCTGGATCAGCCCGCCGCGCTTCGTGCGACGGCGGCCGTGACGGTCGAGCTGGTGCTGCATCCGGGCGTAGATCTTCGTGACCTGGCTCGTGAGACCGGACAGCACCTGGGCGTCCTCGGCCCCGTTGACCCGCAGGCACAGGAAGTTCCCGCACGTCTCCAGCACCCGCTTCGCCCACACCCCGGTGCCGTCCACGGCCACCAGGTCCGCCCACGACTGCGTCGACAGGATCGGCCGGACCATCGCGTCACGGGCCTTGTTGCACAGGCCGAGCACCGCATCGCCGGTCGCCGAACCGAACTCCTCGACCTGCATGTACAGCGGCCACTGCGGGGCCACGCCCGAAGCGATGTCGCGCCGCAGCATGTCCGTGGTGTTCTGCATGTCCAGCAGCACCAGGGTTCCCAGGGTCCTGGCGAGCGAGCCGTAGGTGGAGACGTTCAGGGAGAAGACGACGATGTCGCCCTCGTGTGCCGCTCGGCGCAGGTCGATCGTCTGCTCCATCGGCCCAGGGCGCAGCCACTGCCCGGCCGCCGGACCGTTGCTGTACGTCGAGATCAGGCGCTGCGTATCCGCGACCGCGGACCGCGTGAGCTCATCACGCCGCCAGTTCGCCACCATCGTGGCAACCCGCTCGCGCACCTCGTGCACCGCCCGACGGGCCGCGACGTGCTGAGCCGGCGGTACCCGAGAGGCGACCGCGTCAATGTCGATCCCGTCCGCGACCTTCTGCAGGAACTCGATGTCGAGCAGGTCGACGAGGCACTCGAAGCCGCCCTTGCCCACGTTGTAGCCCGACCAGTCGGCGACCTGGTACGCCAGCTGCGTGTACTCGTACGCGCTGCGGAAGTAGACCGCAGCGTCCCCGTCGCGCCCCACCGAGTTCAGGAGCATGTCCGACTTCGACGTGGCGTTGCCTCGTACCAGCGGGTCGTAGAACGCCGGCGACGACGGAGCACCAGGAGCGACCGGCGTGTACGGCGAGCCGTTCGGGTCGGCCAGGTCGAAGTGGAGGAAGCGGCGCCCGTGGACCTGCGCCACCTCCGCGTAGTGCGCGGCCACGTCCCGGCCGCCCTTGAAGTCGACCACCACCCAACCTGACCCGAGCCCGATGAGCTGCGCGCCGACTGAGTTGGTCACGGCTGTCTTACCCGAGCCGGGCACGCCCTGGACGAACGTCGGGCGCAGGAACCCGTCGTGCTCGGCGACGACCGGCAGACCGGCCAGACCGGTACCGAAGCCGACCGTTCCCGGTATCTCCACCTGCCGGCCGAGGAAGTCACGGCGCACCGTCGTGGCGTCCGTGTACGCGCCGGTCTGCATCCGGGCGGCGGTCTTGCCCGCAGCACGCCGCTCGGCCTTGCTGAGCTCCGCCACCGCGGGGACCTCGTCGAGTTCGAACTGCGGCTCGATCCCTGCCTGGAAGTCCGCCACCGCGATCCACACGGCCGCCGAAGCCAGTCCCACCGGGACTGACAGCGGCACCATCCAGCCCAGCGCAGCCGTCACGGACATGTCGTGCGGCAGGTTCCACCCCACCGCGACCGCGATGTCCTGCCACAGTCCGACCACTGCCGCGACGTGCCAGTCGACCGCGCCGGAAGCGGTTCCCTCCAGTACCCACGCCACAACGAACAGCACGCCGGCGCAGACGGCAGCGGCGGCCGACAGGACTCGCCATGCCTGGTTGCCCGCCCGTACCGCGAGCCGTCCCGCGACGGCAATCGGGATGGCTGGCGCGCACACCGCAAGCAGCGTCATCCCCCAGACCGCACCCAGCCACGCGGCTACGGACTCGTCCTCAGCCCGCCTCATCTCCGTCATGTGATCCACGCCATCCCCGCTCTCCTTGTTCTCTTGATCCACACCGCGCGCCCTCTCTCCGGCTACGCCTGCTGCTGCCACCAGGCCAGGAATCCGACGCCGGACGCCTCTGCTGACCACCGCTCGCGCAACTGCTTCCACCGCGTGAAATCCACCCGCCGGGTGTCCGGCACCTGCCGCAGGTCGAGCTGATAGGCGACGCCGGGGTCCTTCGGCTGGAAGTGCCGAACGAGGAACGGGCTATCGGGCCGGTACTGCGGCGGCCCCGGAGGCAGCAGCCCGACTTGCTGCGCGACACCGTCCGACCAGGCACCCGTGCGCGGGTGTGCATGACCGTGCAGGAGCGCCATCACCGGCTCCGTGGCGAAATAGACGACCTGGGGAAAGACCTCTCGCGCGTCCCGGTACGACCGCAGGACCTGGCGTATCTCCGCAGGGCTCTTCGCCGTGATCTCCACCTCGATCGCCACCAGCCCCAGCGGCGCGGCAACCACAAGATCCGAGTAGTGGACCCGGCCGCCCGCACCGACCGGAGTACACAGGAACCGCTCGCGCCCCCTGCCGTCGAGCGTGGAACCGGGCTGCCCCGTAAGAGCAGCAGCGACCTGCTCCGCCCGACCGGATGTCGTCGCCTCAGCACGTCGGACCTCGCGCTCGGAGAGCACCCGGGCGCCGCCGAGCTCGAACGTGAACGCGGCGTCCGTCACGGCCAGGCGGTGAAGCAACCGCTCCCCTGGCCACTCCGGAGGGCGGAGTTCAGTGCTGCCGGCCCGGGCGCCGCGCGCCGTCGTCCACACGCACGCCCCCGCCCAGCGGACATCCGAGGACATGCGCAGATAGCCCGCCTCGCGGAGCCAGCGGACTCTCTGACGAGCCGTCTCCTCCACCCCATGCCAGTACCGGCGTGCGGCCTGGCGCACAGTCATGACGCCGAACCGTGTGGCGCCCGCGAGCATCAGCTCGTCAGCGACCGTGCGCTGCCACCCATCGCCCCGCGCCGTTCCATCACCCCGCGGAGCTCCTCCGGCCGACGCCTTCCGCAGCACCGCCGCACGCCGCCGTGGGGTCGCTGGCGGCACCCCTTCAGGGAGCAGCGTGACCTCTCTCGACACTGGCCTCGGCATCGGTTCTCCTACCATCCCGACGAACACGAACGGCCCGAGAAGTACCAACCAGACCGGACACCTTGATCTGGTGGAGGAAACCTGTTCGCTCTGTAGCCGTACGCCCAGGTCAGAGGCGCAGCGGCTCCACGGCGCAGGTGCCGTTAGTGGCGGAAGTAAAGGCAGGAAGGAGTGGGGAAGAGAGGAGAGGGCGGCCCTCCGGGCCTGGCGGGGGTTGGCGCGGGGCGCCGTGTGCCCTGACGGGCTCGGCGGGGATGCGGTGGTGCGCTGCGCGCTGGTTGCCGGGCCGCTCCGCGGCGGAGGCGACCGGCGGGCGGGGTCGGGCCGCTGCGCGGCGAGGGTGCGGGGTGGTGCTGATGGTGGGTTGGTGTCGGGCCCGGTGGTTCGCGGTCTCGCCTGGGGGCTCGGCCGGCTCACCTACCGGTGCCCTTACGTGCCGGGGCGGCGGTGTGGGCACGAGAGGGGCTCGAAGGTGCTCCTGGGCGCGCTGGCGGTCCCTGAGGCGGCGAACGGACGGCTGGGGCCGCCGCGGAGCGGCCGTGTACCCATGGCGCTCCTCGGGGCCGCAGGGTGTACACCGCAGCCGGTACTCGGGGTGGTGCCGCCGCGGAGCGGCCTGAACGGCGCAGCAGAGGGTCGACGGGCACGTGACGGCCCGAGCGGGACCAGGACGGGGACTAGGAGCACGAAGGGAAGCGAGGCGCGCACCTGCGGGGCCCGAGGTGCCCCGCAGGGCGCCGTTGTCGGTCCGGGCCGCGGCTGTGCCGCGGCCTCGGAGGTGGAGGCGGGATAGGGCAAGGGCGGTGGTGGGCCCGGCCCTTCATTCATACGCACCGGCAGTACCGGCTGACGGCCGACCATCTGGTGGGGCATTTCGAGCGGTGGCCGGCCG
>NZ_JBEOZE010000056.1:0-32155 GCF_040297465.1 Streptomyces sp. NPDC001787 | reverse complement strand
CGTACACCTCCACCACACGGCCGCGCGGCAGGCCGCCGACGCCGAGTGCGACGTCGAGCGCGGTCGACCCGGTGGGAATCACCTCGATGGGCTCGTTCGGCCGCTCACCGAGGCGCATCACCGCGCCCTTGCCGAATTGCCGTTCAATCTGTGCGAGTGCGGCGTCCAACGCCTTCTCGCGGTCGGTTCCTGCCATGGGTTCCACCCGATTTGCTTGAGTCGATCGCTTCACGTCAAAGACGCTAACCCCTGCCACTGACAATGGGCCTCGACGTCCTCCCGGCCTGTGGACAACTCCACGGTCGGGCCCGGGAAAACCCGGCCGGAATCCCATGAGAATGGATGTTCGATTTCAGTGTCAAGCGCACCACGCCGGGCCCGCACAGCCGAGAGTAGCGCCTTATAGCAGCCAGCAATGATCAAGTCAATGAAATCCCCTGAGGCCCATGCTAGATTCCCGCCATATGCGGACATCTCGCTCGGATTTTTCAGGTTCCCGCCCCATGGACTCCGGCCGTGCGGACCGCGGCCTCGCGGGGAAGGTCGCGCTCGTCGCGGGTGCCACCCGCGGCGCGGGCCGGGGAATCGCCGTTCAGCTGGGCGCCGCCGGAGCGACCGTGTACGTCACCGGCCGCACCAGCGGGTCCGAGCGTTCCGAGATGGACCGGCCCGAGACGATCGAGGAGACAGCGGCCCTCGTCGACGCGGCGGGCGGCCGCGGGATCGCCGTACAGGTGGATCACCTGGTTCCCGACCAGGTGAGGGCGCTGGTGGCCCGTATCTCCAGCGAGCAGGGAGCCCTGCACCTTCTGGTGAACGACATCTGGGGCGCCGAGATCGAATGGAACAGGTCGGTGTGGGAGTCGTCCCTGGACACCGGACTGCACACCTTGCGGCTGGCCGTCGACACGCATGCCATCACCAGCCACTTCGCGCTCCCGCTGCTCATCGAGACACCGGGCGGCCTGGTCGTCGAGGTGACCGACGGGACGGACGAGTACAACGCCGCCCACTACCGGGTTTCGTTCTTCTACGACCTGGCGAAGGCCGCGGTGAACCGGATGGCCTTCGCCCTCGCGCACGAACTGGCGCCCCATCGCGCGACCGCGGTGTCGCTCACGCCCGGCTGGCTCAGGTCCGAGGCCATGCTCCAGGCCCACGGGGTCACCGAGGCGACCTGGCACGACGCGGTCGCGCACTCGCCCCACTTCGCCATCTCCGAGACCCCGGCGTTCGTCGGCCGCGCCGTGGCCGCACTCGCCCAGGACCCCGAGGTGGCGCGCTGGAACGGGAAGTCGCTGTCCAGCGGGCAGCTGGCGCGGGTCTACGGCTTCACCGACCTGGACGGCAGCCGGCCCGACGCCTGGCGGTACATGACCGAGGTCCAGGACCCGGGACTGCCGGCCGACGTCACCGGCTACCGCTGACGCCCGCCCGCACCCCCGGATCCGTCAGATCCGTCAGATCCGGACGGCCCGTCCGCGCCGCCCCGCCCGTCCGATGCCCCCGGTCCGTCCTGGCCGTCCTGGCCGTCCTGGCCGTCCGGTTCCCCGTTCCCGGGAGTGGACATCGCCCGGCGAATCCGTGAGAGCACCGGTTCGCCGCGCAGCCGACGGCTGCCGCCGTGCACCCTCGGGTCGTCCGTCACGTCGTACCGCTTCACATAGGCGCCGAGGAACGCCTGGAGCGTGGCAACCGCCGGAATCGCGATCAGCGCGCCGACGGCGCCCATGAGCGCCGTGCCCGCGATCACCGAACCGAAGGCGACCGCGGGATGGATGTCGACGGTCTTCGAGGTGAGCTTGGGCTGGAGCACATAGTTCTCGAACTGCTGGTAGACCACGACGAAGCCGAGCACCCACAGCGCGTACCAGGGGTCGACGGTGAAGGCGATCAGCATCGGCAGGGCCCCCGCCAGATACGTGCCGATGGTGGGGATGAACTGCGAGACCAGACCGACCCAGACGGCGAGCGCCGGGGCGTAGGGCACTCCGAGGATCACCAGCAGGATGTAGTGCGCGATGCCGGAGATCAGCGCCATCAGGCCGCGCGAGTAGAGATAGCCGCCGGTCTTGTCGACCGCGATCTCCCAGGCCCGCAGCACCTCGGCCTGCCGGGCCGGCGGCAGCACGGAGCACAGCCCGCGCCGCAGCCGGGGGCCGTCGGCCGCGAAGTAGAAGGAGAACAGGAAGATCGTCAGCAGCCGGAACAGCCCGCCGAGCACCGTGGTGGAGACATCGAGCACACCGGTCGCGCTGTTCTGGACATACTTCTGCAGCCAGTCCGAGTGCAGCAGGCTGTCCTGGACCTCGACCCGGGACAGATCGGTGTTGAACGTCTGGTTGACCCAGCTGATCACCGAGTCGAGGTACTTGGGGAACTCGTCGACCATGTCGACGATCTGGCCCGCGAGCATCGAGCCGAGCAGCACGACGAAGCCGACCCCGGCGATCAGCACACCGAGGAACACGAGGAACGTGGCGAG
The DNA here is from genome assembly GCF_040297465.1 of Streptomyces sp. NPDC001787. Taxonomy (NCBI): domain Bacteria; kingdom Bacillati; phylum Actinomycetota; class Actinomycetes; order Kitasatosporales; family Streptomycetaceae; genus Streptomyces; species Streptomyces sp. NPDC001787. The sequence goes on along the minus strand of NZ_JBEOZE010000056.1, from coordinate 29,670 downwards.
GCCCCTGCGCATACCGCGGGCTGCCATCCGGCTGACCGCGGGCTCGATGGCGAGGGCGAGGAAGAACGCGATGAGCACATTGATCAACAGCCCGATGAGCTGGTCGAACGCCCAGCTGCCGAGCTGGAAACAGGCGTAGAGCGCCAGAGCCAGCACCATCGCCCGCGGCAGCCAGCCGGGCATGCGGACCGGACCGTCGCCGTTCGGCGGCGCGGGTGGCGCGGCCGGAGGGACGGGCGGGGAGGTGGACGGCTGGGTCTGGGCGGTCTCGTCTGTCGGTGCCACGGAACAAGTCTCGCCTACGCCGGTGACAGCCCGCCGCCCGCCCCGTCAGCGCTTGTCGGCGGGGACGTCCACAGCGGTGCAGACCCCGCGCCAGACGTCCTTGGCGTCCCATCCGGCGGCGAGTGCCTGGTGGACCGTACGGCCGCCGAGTTCGGCCATCACATGGTCGTGCGCGAACGAATCCGCGTACCCCTCACCGAAGTGGTCCGCCATCCGTTCCCAGAAAATCGTCAACCGCATGCCACCAGTATCGCGCTCCTGAGAGTGCAGCCGGGCCGCTACGCATCTGCCGACAGCACTTTCCGCTCTACGGTCGGTCCATGGCTGGAACCGGAGCTAACCCCCCACTCGCCCGCGCCGAACAGTTCATCTGGCTCACTGCCCGCGTCCTCGAACAGCGGCGGTTCGCCCACGACTTCCTCGACGGGAGCCCGGACGCCGTCGAGACCGCGCTCGCCGCCTACCTGAACGAGGACGGCGGATACGGCCACGCCCTCGAACCCGACCTCCGGGGCCCGGTGAGCCAGCCGCTGCCCACCGCGCACGCCCTGAGCGTTCTCGACTCGATCGGCCGCTGCAATGGCCTGCGGGTGGAGCGAATCTGTCGGTATCTGACCGATGTGTCGACCAAGGAGGGCGCTCTGCCCGCTCTCCTCCCCACTCAGCGGGGTTACCCCGCCGCCCCGTTCATCCCTATCGTCGACAACCCGCCCGCCGAGCTGCTGGCCACCGGTCCGGTCGTCGGGCTGCTGCACCGCAACCAGGTGTGGCACGCCTGGCTCTTCCGGGCCACGGACTTCTGCTGGGCCGCCGTCGATGCCCTGGAGCAGTCGCATCCGTACGAGATCGAGGCGGCGGTCGCCTTCCTGGACGGTGCCCCGGACCGGCCCCGCGCCGAGGCGGCGGCGGGACGCCTGGGACTCCTGGTGCGCGAGCAGCGGCTGGCGGTGCTGGATCCGGAGCGGCGCGCGGAGTACCCGGGCTCGCCCGGATACGCACCGGGTGAGCACCACTTCCCGTACGACTACGCCCGTACGCCCGGCTCGCTGGCCCGGCGGTGGTTCACCGACGAGGAGCTGGACCGCTCGCTCGACCACCTGGCGGCCGAGCAGCGGGAGGACGGCGGCTGGCCGGTGAACTGGCGCCGGTGGGCCCCCGGCACGGAGCTGGAGGGACGGCCCCTGGTGACGCTGAAGGCCCTGCACACCCTGCGGGCGTACGGCCGCCTCAGTTGATCAGCCCAGTGCCCGTACGCCCGCCGTGACCGCGACAGCGGCGCCGACGACCACCAGGAACGGTGCGCGCACCATCAGCGCCAGCGCCGCGGCGGCGAGGCCCGCGCTCCGGGCGTCGAGCATCAGCTGCCGGCCGTCCCCGAAGGTCTGCTGCGCGGTGAGGGCGGCGAGCAGCGCCACGGGAAGGAGTGCGGCCAGCCGCTGCACGAGGGGGCGTTCCAGTGCTCCGGCGGGAACCAGGAGGCCCAGGAGTTTCGCGAGATAGCAGCCGACCGCGGTGAGCCCGATGGCGATCCAGATGTTCATCGGTGTTCCCCCGCCCGCTCCGCCCCGTCCGCCTTCTCCGCCTTCTCCGCCTGCTTGGCGCGCCCCATCAGGAACAGGACCACGGGTGCGGCGAGCGCGGACAGGAGGACGGGCACGCCCGCGGGCAGTACGGGCAGCAGGCCGAGAGCCAGCAGCACCGCGAGTGCCGCCGTCACGCGTTCGGTGGCGCTCTTCAGCATCGGCGCGAGCAGCGCCAGGAACACCGCGGGGCTCGCCGCGTCCAGACCCCAGGCGTCGGTGTCGCCGAGCGCCTCGGCACCCAGCGCGCCCACCAGCGTGGTCAGGTTCCAGAGCACGTACAGGGTGAGCCCCGTGACCGTGAAGCCGATCCGCGCCGCCCGCCGGGTGGGCTGGGGCAGCGTGACGGCGGTCGTCTCGTCGATGACCCAATGGGCGGCGAAGGGCCGTAGCGCGCGCGGCAGGGCGAGCAGCTGCGAGAGGCGCAGGCCGTAGAAGGCGTTGCGCACGCCGAGGAAGAACGCTCCGGCCGCCGCGGTGTACGGGTTCCCGCCCGCCGCGAGGGCGCCCACCAGGGCGAACTGGGAGGCCCCGGTGAAGACGAGAAGGCTGAGCGCGCAGGTCTGGAGGAGCGTGAGTCCTGATCCCGCCGAGGTGACGCCGAAGGCGAAGCCGGAGAGCCCGACGGCGATGCCCACGCCGAGCGCGTCCCGTACGACGGCCGCGTCCGGCTTCCCGGGCGCGGCCCCGGTGTCCGACCGGCCGGTCCGCCCACCGGGTATGAGGCCGGCCGCCCCGGCGCTCTGAGAGGTTGCTGTCTGTTCTGCCACGCCCGGAACGCTACGGGGAGCCATCCGGGCCGGTCTTGTACGTTCTTGCGCGTTCGCGCTGGTACGCGCCGGGCGGCACTCCCACGATCCGGGTGAAATGGCGGTTGAGATGCGGCTGGTCGGTGAAGCCGACGGCGGCGGCGGCGTCGGCCGGGGCCATCCCCCTGTCGAGCATGCGGCGCGCCCGGCGTACGCGCGCGTCGGTGAGCCAGGTGTGCGGCGGCATCCCGTACTGCTTCTTGAAGGCCCTCAGCAGCGCGAACGGACTGGTTCCCAGCTCGGCGGCCAGTGATTCCAGGGTGGGCGGCCCCGTCATCCGCTCCTCCAGCACGGCCCGCGCACGGGCGGCGTCCCTGGCTCCTGCGGTGCGGGGCTCCGGGGTGGTCAGGGAGCTGCCGTGCCGGTTCAGCAGCCGCACCACCATGACCCGCAGCAGGCTGTCGGCGGCCAGCGCGTTGCCCTCCTCCGCGGCACGGTGGATCTCGGTGATCAGCCGGGCGGCCTGCGGATCGTGCGCGCTGGTCTCGGCGAAGCCGACCGTTCCGCGCAGGCTGGTCACATCGGCCGCGATGTCGTTGATCACCTGGGCCGACGGATAGAGCGTCGCGTACACCCAGCCCTCGGGCACTCCGGCGCGGGCGGTGTGCGCCACCTCCGGATTGATCATGACGACCGTGCCGGGCCCCGCGTGCACCGTTCCGCCGGGCAGCCCGACGTCCTCGACGCCGCGGGTGATGGTGCCGAAGACATAGCCCTCATGGCTGTGCCGGGGGAAGGTGTGGCGGACGTACCGGGCGCGCAGGAGATCGAGGTCGGGCAGTTCCGCGTACTGCCAGTACCTCGCCCACTCCTTCGCCGCGCCCGCTCCCGCCATGGCCGAATTCTCGCAGGTCCCGGCCATGTCCCGCAGATCCGGCGGAACCACCCCGCCCGCACCGGACCCCCTTCCCCGCCCCCGGCCCATGCCCTCCCGTACGCCCGGCCGGGCGCCCCCGCCGCTCGCGTCACCGGCCGTTGTCAGTGGCGGGGTGCACGATGGGGGACATGGCCGGCTCCGCACTCGATTCGTTCTCACCCGCGACCCGCAGCTGGTTCGCGGGGGCCTTCAGCGCGCCGACAGCCGCGCAGGAGGGCGCCTGGCGCGCCATCGGCGAAGGCAGCGATGTGCTGGTCGTCGCGCCGACCGGTTCCGGCAAGACCCTCGCCGCGTTCCTCGCCTCGCTGGACCGGCTGGCCGCGGTCCCGCCGCCCGCCGAGGCGAAGAAGCGCTGCCGTGTGCTGTACGTATCGCCGCTCAAGGCCCTCGCCGTCGATGTGGAGCGCAATCTCCGCTCACCGCTGACCGGGATCCGGCAGGAGTCGGTGCGGCTCGGGCTCCCCGAGCCGGAGGTGCGGGTGGGGATCCGGTCCGGGGACACCCCGCCGGCCGAGCGGCGCTCGATGGTGACCAGGCCTCCGGACATCCTGATCACCACACCCGAGTCGCTGTTCCTGATGCTCACCTCCTCGGCCCGGGACGCCCTCGCGGGGGTGGAGACGGTGATCCTCGACGAGGTGCACGCCGTCGCCGGTACGAAGCGGGGCGCTCATCTCGCCGTATCGCTGGAGCGGCTGGACGAGCTGCTGCCCAGGCCCGCGCGACGGATCGGCCTGTCCGCGACGGTCCGGCCGGTCGACGAGGTGGCGCGCTTCCTCTCGCCGCAGCGGAAGGTGGAGATCGTCCAGCCGGCGTCCGCCAAGGAGTTCGACCTGTCGGTGGTCGTCCCCGTCGAGGATCTCGGTGAGCTGGGTGGCTCCCCCGCCACCGACGGCGGTGCCGACCAGGCGGAGAAGCCGTCCATCTGGCCGCATGTCGAGGAGCGCATCGCCGATCTCGTCCAGTCGCACCGCTCGACCATCGTCTTCGCGAATTCCCGGCGGCTGGCGGAGCGCCTGTGCAACCGCCTCAACGAGATCGCGTACGAGCGCGCGACCGGCGCGGTGTTCGACGGGAACGGATCCGCCCCGGCTCCGGGGGAAGCCCTCCCCGAGGCCCACTCCCCCGCGGAGATCATGGCCCAGTCCGGTGCGGCGAAGGGCGCTCCGGCGCTGCTCGCCCGCGCGCACCACGGTTCGGTCTCCAAGGAGCAGCGGGCCCAGGTCGAGGAGGACCTGAAGGCGGGCCGGCTGCCCGCGGTCGTCGCCACCTCCAGCCTGGAGCTGGGCATCGACATGGGTGCGGTCGATCTGGTGATCCAGGTCGAGTCCCCTCCGTCCGTCGCCTCCGGTCTCCAGCGGGTCGGCCGGGCCGGACATCAGGTGGGAGCGGTCTCCACCGGAGTGGTCTTCCCGAAGTACCGCGGCGATCTGGTGCAGGCCGCCGTGGTCACCGAGCGCATGCGCCGAGGTGCCATCGAGGCGCTGCGCATCCCGTCCAACCCCCTGGACGTGCTCGCCCAGCAGCTGGTCGCCATGGTCGCGCTGGACAGCTGGCAGGCGGACGATCTGCTGGCCCTCGTCCGCAGGGCGGCCCCGTTCGCCTCGCTCCCCGAGTCCGCCTTCACCGCCGTGCTCGACATGCTCGCCGGCCGCTATCCGTCGGACGCTTTCGCCGAGCTCCGGCCCCGGGTGGTGTGGGACCGGGTCGCCGGAACGGTCACCGGACGCCCCGGTGCCCAACGGCTCGCGGTCACCTCCGGCGGCACCATTCCCGACCGCGGGCTCTTCGGCGTCTTCCTCGCCGGGGCCGACCCGAAGAAGGGGGGCGGCCGGGTCGGTGAGCTGGACGAGGAGATGGTGTACGAATCCCGGGTCGGCGATGTCTTCACGCTGGGCACCACGTCCTGGCGGATCGAGGACATCACCCGTGACCGGGTGCTCGTCTCGCCCGCCCCGGGTGTTCCGGGACGGCTGCCGTTCTGGAAGGGCGACCAGCTGGGGCGTCCGCTGGAGCTCGGCCGTGCGCTGGGCGCGTTCCTCCGGGAGATCGGCGGGCTGTCGCAGGAGGACGCCCGGCTCCGGCTGCTCGCCGCCGGTCTCGATGCCTGGGCCGCGGACAACATCCTGTCGTACGTGGACGAGCAGCGCCGCGCCTGTGGCCATGTCCCGGACGACCGCACGATCCTGGTCGAACGCTTCCGGGACGAGCTCGGGGACTGGCGGGTCGTCGTGCACTCCCCCTTCGGCGCCCAGGTGCACGCCCCCTGGGCGCTGGCGATGTCCGCCCGCCTGAGCGAGCGGTACGGAATGGACGCCCAGGTCATGCATGCCGACGACGGCATCGTGCTGCGGCTGCCCGACGCCGATCTGATGGGCCTGGACCTGCTCGACTTCGATCCGGCCCCGGGACCGGACGGGGTGTCCTCCGGCGCAGGACCGGCTCCGGCCCCGCCGGACGCGGCGTACGACAGCGATCAGCCCCCGGTCGGTGCGGCCGACGTCGTGTTCGACAAGGGCGAGGTCCAGCAGATCGTCACGGATCAGGTGGGCGGCTCGGCGCTGTTCGCCTCCCGGTTCCGCGAGTGCGCCGCCCGCGCGCTGCTGCTGCCCCGGCGCAGCCCCGGCAAGCGCACCCCGCTCTGGCAGCAGCGCCAGCGTGCCTCCCAACTGCTCCAGGTGGCCTCCGAGTTCGGATCGTTCCCGATCGTCCTCGAAGCGGTCCGCGAATGCCTCCAGGATGTCTTCGACGTTCCCGGGCTCACGGAACTGATGGGCGATCTGGAGGCGCGGCGCGTCCGGCTGGTCGAGGTGACCACCCAGGAGCCCTCACCGTTCGCCCGCTCGCTCCTCTTCGGGTACGTCGCCCAGTTCCTGTACGAGGGCGACTCCCCGCTCGCCGAGCGCCGGGCCGCCGCGCTCTCCCTGGACTCCCACCTCCTGGCCGAACTGCTCGGCCAGGCGGAGCTGCGCGAGCTGCTCGACGCCGATGTGCTGACCGAGCTGGAACGGGAGCTCCAGTGGCTCACCGAGGACCGGAGGATCAAGGACGTCGAAGGCGTCGCCGACCTCCTTCGGGTCCTCGGTCCGCTCACCGGCGCCGAGCTGGCCGAACGGGGCGCGCAGCCGCAGTGGGCACCCGAACTGACGGCTGCCCGCCGGGCCATCCGGGTCCGCATCGCCGGTGCCGACCACTGGGCGGCGATCGAGGACGCGGGCCGGCTGCGCGACGCCCTGGGCACCGCCCTGCCCGTCGGTGTGCCGGAGGCGTTCACCGAACCGGTGAAGGACCCGCTCGGCGATCTCCTCGCCCGCTTCGCCCGTACGCACGGTCCGTTCACCTCGACCCGGGCCGCCGACCGCTTCGGGCTCGGCACCGCCGTCACCGACGGGGCGCTCCAACGGCTGTCCGTGTCCGGCCGGACCGTCCAGGGCGAGTTCCATCCGGCGGGCATCGGGCAGGAGTGGTGCGACGCGACCGTGCTGCGCCGCTTGCGCCGTCGCTCGCTCGCCGCCCTCCGCCATGAGCTGGAGCCCGTTCCTCCCGCCGCGCTCGCGGCCTTCCTCCCGCAGTGGCAGCACGTCGGCAGCAACAGCCTGCGCGGAATCGACGGACTGGCCCGTGCCGTCGAGCAGTTGCAGGGGGCCCCGGTTCCCGCGTCCGCACTGGAGAAGCTGATCCTGCCGAGCCGGGTCATGGGGTACACCCCCGCCATGCTCGACGAGCTGACGACGACCGGGGAGATCGTCTGGGCCGGTGCGGGCTCCCTGCCCGGCAAGGACGGCTGGCTCTCGCTCTACCCGGCCGACAGCGCACCCCTGCTCCTGCCGCCCCCGCACCCGCTGGAGCAGTCCGCGTTGCACGAGTCGGTCCTCACCACCCTCTCCGGCGGATACGGGCTCTTCTTCCGGCAGATCGCGGACCAGGTGCGTGCCACCACTCACCCGGACTGCACCGATCCGCAGCTGGCCGACGCCCTCTGGGACCTGGCCTGGTCCGGCCGTCTCACCAACGACACCCTCGCCCCGCTGCGCTCGCTCCTGGGCTCCGGGCGCACAGCGGGCTCGACCGCCCACCGTGCCCGACGCAGCGTCCCGCGCGGCCGGTACGGATCGCTCACCGCTGCGGCCCGTCCCGCTTCCCGTACCGGCCCGCCCACCGTGTCGGGCCGCTGGTCCCTGCTGCCCCCGGCCGAGCCGGAACCGACCCACCGCGCGCACGCCCTGGCCCGTACGCTGCTCGACCGCCACGGTGTGGTGACCCGGGGGGCGGTGCAGGCGGAGGGTGTCGAGGGCGGCTTCTCCGCGACGTACCGCGTACTCGCCGCCTTCGAGGACAACGGCCAGGCACGCCGGGGCTATGTCGTCGAGGGCCTGGGTGCCGCCCAGTTCGCGATGGACGGCGCCGTCGACCGGCTGCGGGCCGCGTCCACCGCCCGTGACCGTACGGATCCCGGGGCCGCGCCCCATGCCCTGGTCCTCGCGGCCGCCGACCCGGCGAACGCGTACGGGGCCGCGCTGCCCTGGCCCGAGTCCCCCGACGGAGCGGGTCACAAACCGGGCCGCAAGGCAGGGGCCCTGGTCGTCCTCGTCGATGGCGAGCTGACGCTGTACATGGAGCGCGGTGGGAAGACGCTGCTGGCCTGGCCGTCCGACCCCGAGTCCCCGGCGCTGAGAGCGGCGGCCCGGGCCCTGGCCGAGGCGGCCGGCGCGGGCGCGCTCGGCACCGTCACGGTGGAGCGCACCAATGGGGCCTCCTCCCTCACCTCGCCGCTGGGCCGCACGCTGGAGGCCGCCGGGTTCCTCGCCACCCCGAGAGGCCTGCGTCTGCGCGCCTGAGCCGTCCAAGGGCGTCCCCGCACCCCCGTATCCCCCGGCACCCGCCATCCGCACCGCGCATCATGGAGGCATGCCCGAAGGAGACACCGTGCTGCGGACCGCCGAGCGGCTGCACGCAGCGCTCGCGGGCCGGGCGCTGACCTATGCCGACCTGCGCGTACCCAGGTTCGCCACCGCCGACCTCACCGGCCGCACCGTGGCCGAGGTGACCGCGCGCGGCAAGCATCTGCTCACGCGCCTGGACGACGGCCTCACCCTCCACAGCCATCTGCGGATGGACGGGGCCTGGCGCGTCTACGACCCCGGCGAGCGCTGGCGCGGCGGCCCCACCCATCAGATCCGCGCCGTGCTGGCCAACACCGAGCACACCGCGGTCGGCTACCGGCTCCCCGTGCTCGAACTCCTCCGCACCCAGGACGAGGACAAGGTCGTGGGCCATCTCGGCCCGGATCTGCTGGGCCCCGACTGGGACCCCGGAACCGCTCTGCGCAACCTGCTCGCCGCCCCCGGCCGCCCCCTCGGCGAAGCTCTTCTGGACCAGCGCAATCTGGCCGGTATCGGCAACGTCTACAGGTGCGAGCTCTGTTTCCTGGCCCGGGTTACCCCCTGGCTCGCCGTGGGCGAGCTTCCGCCCACCACCCTCGCCCGCCTGGTGGCCACCGCGAAACAGCTCCTCGAAGCCAACCGTGACCGCCCGACGCGGACCACCACCGGTCTCGTCCCCGGCGCGGCCGGCGCCCGCCCCCGGTCCTCCGACCGCCTCTACGTCTACGGCCGCGCCCGGCGCCCCTGTCTGCGCTGCGGCACACCGGTCCGCGCCACCGAGCAGGACAGCCGCCCCACCTACTGGTGTCCGCGCTGCCAATCAGGCCCCACACCATAGTTGACGCATCGTCAGATCCAGTCGTACGGTCCGGTCATGCCCCTCTCCGCGTACGACCTCACCGGCCGGTCCGCGTTCGTCACCGGCGCCGCCGGCGGCATCGGCAGGGCCAGTGCGGCCCTGCTCGCCGAGGCAGGGGCCACGGTCCACTGCGCGGACCGCGACGAGACGGGCCTGTCGGAGACCTGCCGGCTGATCGCCCTCTCCGGCGGTACGGCCCTCGCCCACCCGCTCGACGTAACGGACCGTGGTCAGGTGAAGCGAGCCGTGACCGAAGCCGGAGACATCGACATCCTGGCCGCGGTCGCCGGGATCATGCACACGAGCAGCGTCCTGGAGACGGCCGACGACGATCTCGACCGGGTCCTGTCGGTCAACTTCAAGGGGGTGCTGTACGCCTGCCAGGAGGTGGCCCGCGGCATGATCGCCCGCTCCTCCCCCGGTTCGCTGATCACCATGGCATCGGGCGCCGTGGACGCCGCGAGTCCCGGCCTGCTCTGCTACAGCGCCGCGAAGGCCGCCGTCGTCCAGCTGACGAAGACCCTCGCCACGGAACTCGGCCCGCACTCCATTCGTGTGAACGCCGTCGCCCCCGGCTGGATCCGCACGCCGATGACCGACCGCCACGACGCGGAGCAGCAGCATCGGGCGGAAGCCGTGATGGTGCGGGTCTCGCCGCTCGGACGGGTCGGCGAGCCCGAGGACGTCGCGCACACGGTGCTGCACCTCGCCTCGGACGCGTCGGCCTTCATGACCGGCCAGATTCTCCGCCCGAACGGCGGCGTCGCCATGCCCTGGTGAACGGCCGCCGCCCGGTACGCCCCGCTCCGGTCAGCGTCCTCGGCGGCCGTACCGACGCCGCCGCGTGGACGGGCAGCAGGCTCAACCCCCACCCGCCGGCCGCCACCGCGCCCTCCACCACACCGGCGTGCTCCGGTTCCAGCACCAGCCGTAGCACCGCCCACCACCACAGCCCACCGAGGACCAGCGCCGGCACCCATCGCCGCACCATGGCTGCCTCCTCCGGCCGACGCTAGACCGGCTCGCGCACCCGAGGGGAGGGCGCACCGGTGCAGTAGCGGCGCGCACGGCACGGGCTACGGGCACTTCCACTCCCGATACCGGCACACCGTTCGGACGCGGCCCCCGGTGAATCGGGGCCCTTCCCGGCAGTTTCCCCTGGCACCGCCCCCGCTGCATCCAGAGCGAACAGCCGGAGGGCAGTCGTCCCGACGCCGGGAACATGCGTCGGGACGCGGAAGAGAGCGGCCCGGACGCGCGCACAGGCGGACAAGAAGCGGGCGGCGGCCAGGACCGGCGCCAAGGGGCTGCGCCACCCTCGCACGCAAAAGCCCCGGACAACCCCTCCAAGGGATCGACCGGGGCTCCCGATCACACCGAACCGCGCCGATCAGGCAGCGGCGACCGCTTCTGCGGGCGCCTTGATGGTCACCCGTCCCGTCGGCACAGCTGCCACCGAAGACACGGAGACGGAATTGAGCCTTGGGCGTACCGGCACAGGTACCGGATCGCTGGCTGCCGCCGACTCGGCCAGTTCAGCCAGGGAGAGTTCGTCGCTCACTTCACGCATGAGCTCGGACATCCGTACGTCAAGCGCGTCGCAAATCGCGGAGAGCAGCTCGGAGGATGCCTCCTTCTGCCCCCGCTCCACCTCGGAGAGATAACCGAGCGAGACCCGGGCGGACGAGGAGACTTCGCGCAGAGTACGGCCTTGGCGCTGGCGCTGCCGACGCAGCACGTCACCAAGCAGGCGACGGAGCAGAATCATCGGTGGCTCCCTCCTCGGACCGCGTAGCCGCATCCTTCACGCCCTACCGTACCGCCTTGTGCTGCGGCCGTGCGGGGAGCGATGTCGTGTTCACTCAGGGCTGCAAACATCAATTCTCCCCGATCTGTTCCGTATCCTGTGCCCTCACATTTTCACCGAGTTCGCTCGCGAGCAGCTTGAGCACGCTCCGTACAGTCTCTGTACGGATGTCCGCCCGTTCGCCGTTCAATCGCAGCGAGGCGACTTTCTCGGTGCCGTACGGTCCCGAAACCGCGACATGGACCGTTCCGACGGGCTTCCCGTCCTGCGGTTCGGGCCCCGCGACACCGGTGGTCGCGATGCCCCAGTCCGCGCCCAGGAACCGTCGCACCCCGGCCGCCATCCCCCGGGCCACCTCGGGATCGACCGCGCCGCGCTCCGCCAGGAGGGTACCGTCCACGCCGAGCACGTCCCGCTTCAGAGGTGTGGCGTACGCCGTCACCGAGCCCCGGAAGGACTGCGAGGCCCCGGGGACGGAGGTCAGCTCCGCCGCGACCAGCCCGCCGGTCAGCGATTCGGCGACGGCGAGCGTCTCACCGCGCTCCACGAGCCTCCGCAGCACCAGGGCCGCGGCTGTCACCGCTCGGCCTCCGCGGCACCGCGGGCATCGGCGGTGGTACGAGCGTCCCCCGCCGCACCCGCAAGATCAGAACCGCCCGCAACATCGGAACCGCTCGCCACATGAGACCCGCCGGCCACACCGGCGTCCGCGGCTGCCGCGCGCTCGGCGGCGAGGCCCCTGCGGCGCAGAACGACGGCCTGGCGTACGTAGTCCAGCCCGGTGGCGACCGTCAGCACGACGGCGGCCATCATCAGCCAGAAGCGCATCGTCGCCAGCGGACCGGTCAGCACCAGAACGTACATACCGGCAGCGGTGCCCTGCGCCAGCGTCTTTATCTTCCCGCCGCGGCTGGCCGGGATCACCGCGTGCCTGATCACCCAGAACCGCATCAGCGTGATCCCGAGCTCACGCGCGAGAATCACACCGGTGATCCACCACGGAAGATCACCGAGCGAGGAGAGGCAGATCAGCGCCGCGCCCATGATCGCCTTGTCGGCGATCGGGTCGGCGATCTTCCCGAAGTCCGTGACCAGGTTGTACGTACGCGCGAGATGCCCGTCGAACACGTCCGTGATCATGGCGACGGCGAACGCCGCCCAGGCGAAGGCGCGCCAGACCGGGTCGTCGCCGCCGTTGTGCAGCAGCAGCAGGACGAAGACGGGGACGAGGAGCAGCCGCAGCATCGTGAGGATGTTGGCGATGTTCCACAGACTGGCCTGGTTGACGGCCGCAGTACCCAGCTTGCCGCCGCGGACCGGCTTCGCGCCGGAGCCGCCTGCCGCCGATGCCGGGACTCCGGTCATCTGGCCACCTCCGCGAGCTCATGGTGTTCGGCCACCAGGTCCACTCCCTCGGTGCCCACTACCTTTGCCTCGACCATACGGCCCGGTACGAGCCCCTCGCGTGTGGTGAAGACCACCTGTCCATCCGTTTCGGGGGCCTGGTGGGCGGCGCGGCCCACCGCGACCGGGCCGTCCTCCTCGGAGTCGACGGACTCCACGAGGACCTGGAGCGTCTCACCGAGCCGCTCCTCGGCCCGCTGCGAGGTCAGCTCCTCGGCCAGCTGGGAGATGTGCGCCAGCCGCTCGGCGATGACGTCCGCGTCCAGCTTGTTCTCGTATCCGACCGCTTCGGTGCCCTCCTCGTCGGAGTAGCCGAAGACGCCGATGGCGTCCAGCCGCGCTCCGGTGAGGAAGCGTTCCAGCTCCGCGAGGTCGGCCTCGGTCTCACCGGGGAAACCCACGATGAAGTTGGAGCGGGCACCGGCCTGGGGGGCCTTGCCGCGGATGGTGTCCAGGAGCTCCAGGAAGCGGTCCGTGTCACCGAACCGGCGCATCGCCCTGAGCACGCCGGGGGCCGAGTGCTGGAAGGAGAGGTCGAAGTACGGGGCGACCTTCGGGGTCGAGGTGAGTACGTCGATCAGCCCCGGCCGCATCTCGGCGGGCTGGAGGTAGCTGACCCGGATCCGCTCGATCCCCTCGACGTCCGCGAGCTCCGGCAGCAGCGTCTCCAGGAGCCGGATGTCGCCGAGGTCCTTGCCGTAGGAGGTGTTGTTCTCGGAGACGAGCATCACCTCCTTGACGCCCTGCTCGGCCAGCCAGCGGGTCTCCCCCAGGACGTCGGAGGGACGCCGTGAGATGAAGGAGCCGCGGAAGGACGGGATGGCGCAGAAGGAGCAGCGGCGGTCGCAGCCGGAGGCGAGCTTGACCGAGGCGACCGGGCTGGTGCCCAGGCGGCGGCGCAGGGGCGCCCGCGGCCCGGAGACCGGCGCGACGCCGTCCGGAAGGTCCGCGGGGGCCGGTGCGGGAGCGGCCTCCTGTGCGTGGCCCGGCAGGGCCACCGCGGCGTCCTGCCGTTCGGCGGGGCTGATCGGGAGGAGCTTGCGCCGGTCGCGCGGGGTGTGCGAGGCGTGGATACCGCCGTTGAGGATGGTCTGGAGCCGGTCGGAGATGTCGGCGTAGTCGTCGAATCCGAGGACTCCGTCCGCCTCCGGCAGGGCCTCGGCGAGGTCCTTGCCGTAGCGCTCGGCCATGCAGCCGACGGCGACCACGGCCTGGGTCCTGCCGTGGTCCTTGAGATCATTGGCTTCGAGCAGGGCGTCGACGGAGTCCTTCTTGGCGGCTTCGACGAAGCCACAGGTGTTGACGACAGCGACATCGGCGTCGGAGGCGTCCTCGACGAGCTCCCAGCCGTCCGCTGCCAAGCGGCCTGCAAGCTCCTCCGAGTCCACCTCGTTACGGGCGCAGCCGAGAGTGACAAGGGCGACGGTACGGCGTTCGGGCATGGGCTCAAGACTACTTTGTTGCGGCGCCCGCCCTGCCGTGCAGGGTTGCCTGCTACAGCGAGTGACACGGAATGGGCGCCCGGCACGAGTGCCGGGCGCCCATTCCGTGAGGAGCGGAGACCGAGAAGCCGAGCCGACGGCTCAGCCGGCCTCGGGGTCGCCCTTCGTGTACGAGAGCCGTTCGACCTGGCCCGGCTCGAACTGGTCCTCGACCTTCTTGCCGTTCACGAAGAGATCGGTCGCCCCGGCGTCGCCGAGGACGAGATCGATGCGATCGCTGTCCTGGAAGGTCTTGGACTCGCCCTGGAGCAGCAGGCCGTCGAAGAGCAGCCGGCCGTTGTGGTCCTTGGCGGAGATCCAGCTCTTGCCCCGGATCGCGCTGAGCTTGACCGTCACCTTGTCCCGGGGGGCAGCGGCGATGGCACTCTCGGAGGGCACGGGCTTGGGGTCGGCCGGTTTGCTGGCGGCCGGCTTGCCCGTCTTGTCGGGCGTCGAGCCCTCCGCCACCTGGGCGGTGCTCGGTACCTGCTCGTCGCCGTTGAAGAGCGTGAAGCCGACGAAGCCGACCACGGCGACGATGGCCGCGACCATGGCCGCGGTCCAGTTGGGCCGTCGGGGTTCGGAACGGATGCGTTCCGCCTCGAACAGCGGTGCCGCCGGTGTGGGCACAGGACGTCCGCCGTGTCCGGCGTCGTACTGCTCGACCAGGAGTTCGGGGTCGATATCGACGGCACGGGCGAGCGTACGGATGTGGCCGCGCGCGTACACGTCGCCGCCACAGCGCGAGAAGTCGTCCTCCTCGATCGCGTGCACGATGGGGATGCGCACCCGGGTGGAGCTGCTGACTTCCTCGACCGTCAGACCTGCGGCGATACGAGCCTGCTGAAGCACGCGACCGATCGAAGGCCGGTCGTCTTCGGGGGAGTTGCCGATGGACACGGGGGCGCCTTTCGAGCGTGAGCCACCTGCTGGATGTTCAGTCTAGGGGGGGTACGAAAGGGTGGGGCAACCGGGAGGGACGACTTTGTACGCCATCGGGATCGCCGGACAGCCCCATGGACGGCTCCGCGGACGGACCGCGGGGCGGAGCACGGAACTGGACACTCTGAGCACTCGACTGAGCAACGGGAGGAGCTGAGGACGGGGTAGGGGACGGAGCCGGAATCCGGGCCGCCGGAACTGCTGATGGAGAAGCATCTACTGTCCCTCCTCCCAAGTTGACGTACGACCCGCCGGAACGGTTGCCTACAAAACCTTTACGGAGCAGTTTCCCCCCGGATCAGCGCCAACACCCCGTCGAGTTCATCCGGTTTCACCATCACGTCGCGCGCCTTGGATCCCTCGCTGGGCCCCACGATGTTGCGGGACTCCATGAGGTCCATCAGCCGTCCGGCCTTGGCGAAACCGACCCGGAGCTTGCGCTGGAGCATCGAGGTCGACCCGAACTGTGTGGAGACGACCAGCTCGGCGGCCTGGCAGAGCAGGTCCAGGTCGTCGCCGATGTCCTCGTCGATCTCCTTCTTCTGCTTCGTGCCGACCACGACGTCCTCGCGGAAGACCGGAGCCATCTGGTCCTTGCAGTGCTGGACGACGGCCGCGACCTCGTCCTCGGTGACGAAGGCGCCCTGCATACGCGTGGGCTTGTTCGCCCCCATCGGCAGGAACAGCCCGTCACCCTTGCCGATGAGCTTCTCGGCACCCGGCTGGTCGAGGATGACGCGGCTGTCGGCGAGCGAGGAGGTCGCGAAGGCCAGCCGGGAGGGCACATTGGCCTTGATCAGACCGGTCACCACGTCGACCGAGGGCCGCTGGGTGGCGAGCACCAGATGGATGCCGGCGGCACGGGCCAGCTGGGTGATGCGGACGATCGAATCCTCGACGTCGCGCGGGGCGACCATCATCAGGTCGGCCAGCTCGTCCACGATGACCAGCAGATACGGGTACGGCGACAGCTCCCGCTCGCTGCCCTCGGGGGCCTTGGCCTTGCCGTTGCGCACGGCGTGGTTGAAGTCGTCGATGTGCCGGTAGCCGTACGCCGCGAGGTCGTCGTAGCGCAGATCCATCTCCCGTACGACCCACTGGAGGGCCTCGGCGGCCCTCTTCGGGTTGGTGATGATCGGCGTGATCAGGTGCGGGATGCCCTCGTACGCGGTGAGCTCGACCCGCTTGGGGTCGACCAGGACCATCCGGACGTCGTCCGGGGTCGCCCGCACCATGACCGAGGTGATCAGACAGTTGATGCAGGAGGACTTACCGGATCCGGTCGCACCGGCGACCAGGACGTGCGGCATCTTCGCGAGGTTGGCCATCTCGTAGCCGCCCTCGACGTTCTTGCCGAGCGCCACGAGCATCGGGTGGTCGTCCTCCGCCGCGTCCGCGAGGCGCAGTACGTCGCCGAGGTTGACCATCTCGCGGTCGGAGTTGGGGATCTCGATGCCCACCGCGGACTTGCCGGGGATCGGGGAGATGATCCGGACGTCCGGACTGGCGACGGCGTACGCGATGTTCTTGGTGAGCGCGGTGATCCGCTCGACCTTCACGGCCGGCCCCAGTTCGACCTCGTACCGCGTGACCGTCGGGCCGCGGGTGAAGCCGGTGACGGCGGCATCCACCTTGAACTCCGTGAAGACGTTCGTCAGGGAGGCGACGACCACGTCATTGGCGGCGCTGCGGGTCTTCCCCGGCCCGCCGCGCTCCAGCAGGTCGAGCGAGGGCAGCGAGTACGTGATGTCCCCGGAGAGCTGGAGCTGCTCGGCCCGCGCGGGCAGCGGCTCCGAGTGCTCCGGGGCGGGCTTCGTGAGATCCGGTACGCCCCCGGAGGGCGCCCCCGCCGCTCCGGCGCCCCGGCCCTTCGCCCGGCCCTTCTCCGCCTCCCGGGCCCCGGGCACGGGGGTGCCCGCGCCCGTACGGTCGCGGTCCCGGTCCGCGGAGACGCCCTGGGTCAGGTCGGCGACGAGCGGCGAGGGGGGCATGCCGTTGAGCACGGCGCCGTCGAGCGCCGCGGCGGCGGCCGCCGCGACATCCACGGCGTCCATGGTGCGGTTCATCGCGGGCTGTACGGCCGGCCTGCGCGACCGCCCCCGCCGGGAGAGCGCCTCGGACTCGGCGTGGTCCGGGTCGTACTCCGTGTCCGCCTCCGAGCGGCGGGCGGAGCCGCGGCGCGAGCGGTCGGGCAGCGCCTCGCGCCACTGCTCGTCGTAGCGGTCGTCGTCGCTCCCGCCGTCCGCGCCGGGCTCGTACGCCGGCTCGACGATGCCCAGCTTGACGCCGAGCGTCCGCAGCCGCTGGGGAATGGCGTTGACGGGGGTGGCCGTGACCACGAGCAGCCCGAACACGGTCAGCAGCACGAGCAGCGGTACGGCGAGGACCTCGCCCATCGTGAAGACGAGCGGCTTGGAGGCGGCCCAGCCGATCAGTCCGCCCGCGTCCTGCATCGCCTCGGTGCCGTCCTCGCGGCCCGGTGAGCCGCAGGCGATGTGGACCTGTCCGAGGATGCCGATGACGAGGGCGGAGAGCCCGATGACGATCCGGCCGTTGGCCTCCGGCTTCTGCGGGTACAGGATCAGCCGTACGGCGATGGCGCCCAGCAGTATCGGCACGAGCAGATCCAGCCGGCCGAACGCTCCGGTCACCAGCATCTCGACGAGATCGCCGACCGGTCCGCGCAGGCTCGACCAGGTGCCCGCGGCGACGATCAGCGCCAGGCCGAGCAGGAGGAGCGCGAGGCCGTCCTTGCGATGGGCGGGGTCGAGTCCCTTCGCCCCGCGCCCTATCGAGCGCAACAGCGCACCGACGCCGTGCGCGGCACCGAGCCAGACGGCCCGTACGAGCCGGTACACGCCCCCGGTGGGGGACGGGGCGGGCTTGGGCGCGGGCTTCTTGGCGGCGGTCCTCTTCGCGGGCGCCCTTTTCGCGGGTGCCTTCCTGGCGGGCGCGGGCGCGGACTTCTTCGCCGGGGACTTCTTGGCGGGCGCGGCTTTCTTCGCCGGGCCCGCGGTACGGCCGACGCTCTTCGCGGTGCCCGCCGTGCCCTGGGAACCCTTGCCGGACGTACGTGAGGCCATGGGACCGAGGTTACCGTTGCCGACGCCGGTGAACACGCGTGCCTACTGGTTCACCCGACCGTGTCGCCGCACCGGGGCGGGAAACTGACGCGCACTCACCGCGGGGAGCGGCACCCTGCCGCCCTCACGCAACCGCAAGGCGGCGGACGCCCGTTGCCGTGCGCCCGCCGGGAGTTACGGAGCGGTGCTCAGCTCTGCGAGGGCAGGACACCGGCGTTGCCGTTCGCCCCCGGCTCCAGCGCGTCGAGCGCGCGACGCAGCCCGGTGAGCTTGCGTTCGAGGTGGGCGGCGGTCGCCACCGCGCCGGCGTCCGCGGATTCGTCGTCGAGCTGCTTGGACAGCGCTTCCGCCTGCTCCTCGACCGCCGCGAGCCGGGCGGAGAGTTCGGCCAGCAGACCGGCCGGCTCCGTCTCGCGCTCCCCGGCCGCGTGGCCACCGCCTTCGAGCTGGAGCCGCAGCAGTGCGGCCTGCTCGCGGAGCTGACAGTTCTTCATGTACAGCTCGACGAAGACCGAGACCTTGGCGCGCAGCACCCACGGGTCGAACGGCTTCGAGATGTAGTCCACCGCGCCCGCCGCGTATCCCCGGAAGGTGTGATGGGGACCGTGGTTGATCGCGGTGAGGAAGATGATCGGGATGTCCCGGGTCCGCTCCCGGCGCTTGATGTGCGCGGCGGTCTCGAAACCGTCCATGCCCGGCATCTGGACGTCCAGCAGAATGACCGCGAAGTCGTCCGTGAGCAGCGCTTTGAGCGCTTCCTCCCCTGACGATGCCCGTACCAGTGTCTGATCGAGCGCAGAGAGGATGGCCTCCAGCGCCAGCAGATTCTCCGGCCGGTCATCGACCAGGAGGATCTTGGCCTTCTGCACCATGGCCCGTCCTCCTCGCCCCGGAATCACACCGGGTGCCGCCCCAGGGGACGACTCCCTTACGCCGTCCGTCCTTGTGCCGGTCATGGTAGCCGCACCCCGCCCGTCACCACACCCTGTCACCGCGATGTCACTGTGCACACAGCGCAAACGCGGTGGGAGACAGGAAGGTTCCCCGAAAAACCCGCACTCACACCCGTTCAGCCACAGTCGGTCAGCAATTCACCGTGATTCATTCACCCCTCGATCACTCTCCGTGCATCCACTGCTCCATGACCGCAAGCAGATGATCAGGGTCGACCGGCTTGGTGACATAGTCGGAAGCACCACAATCGATGGCCTTCTCCCGGTCGCCCTTCATCGCCTTCGCGGTGAGCGCGATGATCGGCAGCCCGGCGAACTGCGGCATCCTGCGGATCGCCGTCGTCGTGGCGTAGCCGTCCATCTCGGGCATCATGATGTCCATCAGTACGACCGTCACATCGTCGTGCTGCTCCAGCACCTCGATGCCCTCCCGGCCGTTCTCCGCGTACAGCACCGAAAGGCCGTGCTGCTCCAGCACGCTGGTGAGGGCGAAGACGTTACGGATGTCGTCGTCGACGATCAGGACCTTCTCACCGCGGAACCGGAACGTCCGCCGTGCCTCCGGCTCCTCCTTGGCTCCCTGGACCCAATCCTCCCTGGCGACACCCTTGCCGGCACCGCCACCGACGCCCGCACTCGGACGGGCGGGCAGCGCGGGCCGGCGAGCCGCGTCACCCAGCGCCTTGCGCCGCCGCCGGAACAGCCCGGCGGAGTTGGCCGGATCACCCAGTGGCGCCTGCTCGGCGCCGCGGACCGCCTCCCCGTGCAGGGCGCTCCCGTCCCCCATGCCATGGATCTCGTCGGGGCCGGGACCCACCTGCGGATAGCCCTGCGGCGGCAGTTCGCTGGCGTGCAGCGGCAGATACAGCGTGAAGGTCGAACCCCGGCCGGGCTCGCTCGCCGCATGGATCTCGCCGCCCAGCAGCCGGGCGATCTCCCTGCTGATGGACAGACCCAGGCCCGTACCGCCGTACTTCCGGCTGGTCGTCCCGTCCGCCTGCTTGAACGCCTCGAAGATCACCAGCATCTTGCTGGACGCGATACCGATGCCGGTGTCCGTGACCGAGAAGGCGATCAGGTCCGCGTCCGCGTCCCGCAGCGAACCCGCTTCCAGCAGATGCTCCCGGATC
Source organism: Streptomyces sp. NPDC001787 (assembly GCF_040297465.1). Lineage (NCBI taxonomy): Bacteria > Bacillati > Actinomycetota > Actinomycetes > Kitasatosporales > Streptomycetaceae > Streptomyces > Streptomyces sp. NPDC001787. The sequence goes on along the minus strand of NZ_JBEOZE010000056.1, from coordinate 9,577 downwards.
GAGTTCGGCACATCCGCCCCGGCCGGCCGGATCACCAGCTCCACCGCACCGCTGTCGGTGAACTTCACCGCGTTGGACAGCAGGTTGCGCAGCACCTGGAGCAGCCGCTGCTCGTCCGTGTGCAGCGTGGCGGGCAGCTCCGGGGAGACCCGTACCGAGAAGTCGAGCCCCTTCTCCGCGGTGAGCGGGCGGAACGTCGCCTCCACATAGTCGACGAGCTGGACCAGCGCGATCCTGGTCGGGCTGACGTCCATCTTGCCCGCCTCCACCTTCGACAGGTCGAGGATGTCGTTGATCAGCTGGAGCAGATCGGAACCGGCCCCGTGGATCGTCTCGGCGAACTCCACCTGCTTCGGCGAGAGGTTGCCCTCGGCGTTGTCCGCGAGCAGTTTGGCCAGGATCAGCAGCGAGTTGAGCGGGGTACGCAGCTCGTGGGACATGTTCGCCAGGAACTCGGACTTGTAGCGCATCGAGACGGCGAGCTGCTCGGCACGCTCCTCCAGGACCTGCCGGGCCTCTTCGATCTCGGTGTTCTTCACCTCGATGTCGCGGTTCTGCTGGGCCAGCAGTTCGGCCTTCTCCTCCAGTTCGGCGTTGGACGCCTGGAGTGCCTTCTGCCGGTTCTCCAGCTCCTGCGAGCGGTCCCGAAGCTGCTCGGTCAGCTCCTGGGACTGTTCGAGGAGCTTCTCGGTCTTCGTGTTGACGCTGATGGTGTTGACGCTCGTCGCGATCATCTCGGCGAGCTGGTTGAGGAAGTCCCGCTGGATGTGCGTGAACGGCTGGAAGGAGGCCAGCTCGATCACACCGAGGACCTTGCCCTCGAACAGCACCGGCAGCACGATCACATGCGCGGGCGGCGCCTCGCCGAGCCCGGAGGAGATCTTCAGATAGCCGGGCGGCACGTTGTCCACCTGGATCGTGCGCTTCTCCTCGGCCGCCGTGCCGATCAGTGTCTCGCCCGGACGGAAGGAGGTCGGCATCGAACCCGCCGAGTAGCCGTAACTGCCGCGCATACGCAGCTCGTACAGACTCTCCGCGTCGCTGTCCGAACCGACCTCGCCCGTGTCGCCGGGTGCCATGGCCAGGAAGAACGCGCCGTGCTGCGCGGAGACGACCGGGGTCAGCTCGCTCATGATCAGCGAGGCGACGTCGTCCAGATCGCGGCGGCCCTGCATCAGACCGGAGATCCGGGCCAGGTTGCCCTTGAGCCAGTCCTGTTCCTTGTTGGCGAGCGTGGTGTCACGCAGGTTGGCGATCATCGTGTTGACGTTGTCCTGCAGCACCTGGATCTCGCCGGCCGCGTCCACGTCGATCTTGAGGTTCAGATCGCCGCGCGTCACCGCCGTGGCGACGGCCGCGATGGCACGCACCTGACGGGTCAGGTTCCCGGCCATCTCGTTCACCGATTCGGTGAGGTCGCGCCAGGTTCCGTTGACGTCCCGGACGCGGGCCTGACCGCCCAACTGCCCCTCCGTGCCCACCTCGCGGGCCACACGGGTGACTTCCTCGGCGAACGAGGACAGCTGGTCGACCATCGTATTGATGGTGTTCTTCAGCTCCTGGATCTCACCGCGCGCATCGATGTCGATCTTCTTGGTGAGATCTCCCCTGGCGATGGCGGTGGTGACCGTGGCGATCTGGCGCACCTGGCCGGTCAGGTTGGAGGCCATCGAGTTCACGGACTCGGTGAGGTCCTTCCACGTACCGGCGACGCCCGGCACCCTGGCCTGTCCGCCCAGCGCGCCCTCGGTCCCCACCTCGCGGGCCACTCGCGTCACCTCGTCGGCGAACGAGGAGAGCGTCGTGACCATCGTGTTGACGGTGTCGGCGAGTTCGGCCACCTCACCGCGCGCCTCGACGGTCACCTTCTTCGTCAGATCGCCGTTGGCGACCGCGGACGAGACCCGGGAGATGTTGCGCACCTGGCTGGTGAGATTGCTGGCCATCAGGTTGACGTTGTCGCTGAGGTCCTTCCAGATGCCGGTCGCACCGCGCACCCGCGCCTGGCCGCCGAGGATGCCCTCGGTGCCCACTTCCCTGGCGACCCGGGTGACCTCGTCGGCGAAGTTCAGCAGCTGGTCGACCATCGTGTTGACCGTCGTCACCAGTTCGAGCATCTCGCCCTTGGCGTCCACGGTGATCTTCTTGGAGAGATCACCCTTGGCGACCGCGGTGGTGACCTCGGCGATGTTGCGGACCTGGAGGGTCAGGTTGTTCGCCATGCCGTTGACGGACTGGGTGAGGTCCTTCCAGGTACCGGACACACCCTGCACCTCGGCCTGGCCGCCGAGAATGCCTTCGGTACCCACCTCACGGGCGACCCGGGTCACCTGCTCCGCGAAGTTGGAGAGCTGGTCGACCATGGTGTTGAGGGTGTTCTTCAGCTCAAGGATCTCTCCCCGCGCGTCCACATCGATCTTCTGCGACAGGTCACCGCGCGCCACCGCCGTGGCGACCTGCGCGATGTTGCGGACCTGAGCGGTGAGGTTCCCCGCCATGCCGTTCACCGAGTCGGTCAGATCGCGCCACACGCCCGCCACCCCGGGCACCTGCGCCTGGCCGCCGAGCCGCCCGTCCGTGCCCACCTCACGGGCGACCCGGGTCACCTGCTCGGCGAAGGCGGAGAGCTGGTCGACCATCGTGTTGATGGTGTTCTTCAGCTCAAGGATCTCTCCCCGCGCGTCCACATCGATCTTCTGCGACAGGTCGCCCCGCGCCACCGCCGTGGTCACCTGGGCGATCTGGCGTACCTGCGAGGTCAGGTTCCCCGCCATGAAGTTGACGGAGTCGGTGAGTTCCTTCCACGTTCCCAGGACACCGTCGACCCGCGCCTGGCCACCCAGACGGCCCTCCGTGCCCACGTCCCGGGCCATCCGCGTCACCTGGTCGGCGAAGGACGAGAGCTGCGACACCATCGTGTTGACGGTGTTCTTCAGTTCCAGCATCTCGCCCGCGACATTGACGGTGACCTTCTGCGACAGGTCCCCGTTGGCGACCGCGGTGGTCACCTGCGCGATGTCCCGCACCTGACCGGTCAGGTTCCGGAACGCGGTGTTCACCGAGTCCGTGAGGTCCTTCCAGGTCCCCGCCGCCCCCGGGACCTCGGCCTGACCGCCGAGCCGGCCCTCGACGCCGACCTCCCGGGCGACCCGGGTCACCTCCGAACCGAACGACTGCAGCTGGTCCACCATCGTGTTGACGGTGTTCTTGAGCTCCAGCATCTCGCCGGCCACATCGACGGTGACCTTCTGCGTCATGTCACCGCTGGCCACCGCCGTGGTCACCTGGGCGATGTCGCGCACCTGGGTCGTCAGGTTCCGGAAGACCGTGTTCACCGAATCGGTGAGGTCCTTCCACGTTCCCGCCGCGCCCGGCACCTGGGCCTGTCCGCCCAGCAGCCCCTCACCGCCGACCTCGCTGGCCACACGCGTCACTTCGTCCGCGAAGGTGCGCAGCGTCTCCGTCATCTGGTTGATCGTCTCGGCCAGTTGCGCGACCTCACCGCGGGCGCTCACCGTGACCTTCTGCGACAGGTCCCCGTTGGCGACCGCCGTCGTCACCTCCGCGATGCCGCGCACCTGGGAGGTGAGGTTGCCCGCCATCGTGTTGACGGAGTCGGTGAGGTCCTTCCACACCCCGGCCACACCGGGCACCGTCGCCTGACCGCCGAGCTCACCCTCCGTACCCACCTCACGGGCGACCCGGGTCACCTCGGAGGAGAACGAGGACAGCTGGTCGACCATCGTGTTGACGGTGTTCTTCAGCTGGAGCATCTCACCGGCCACATGGACGGTGACCTTCCGTGACAGATCGCCCTTGGCGACCGCCGTCGTCACCAGGGCGATGTCGCGGACCTGGGCCGTCAGCCGGTACGCCATGGTGTTCACGGAGTCCGTGAGGTCCTTCCAGGACCCGGACATCCCGCGCACCTGCGCCTGCCCGCCGAGCTTGCCCTCGGTCCCGACCTCGACCGCGACCCGGGTCACCTGCTCGGTGAAGGCGGACAGCTGATCGACCAGGTTGTTGACCGTACGGGCGACCTTCAGGAACTCGCCGCGCAGCGGCCGTACCGTTTCGTCCGCCGTGTGCGAGCGCAGCTCCATCCGCTGCTCAAGATCACCGTCGGCGATCGCCGCGAGCACCCGTCCGACCTCGGAGACCGGTCGCGAGAGATCGTCGACCAGCTCGTTGGAGGCATCGATGGCGGCGGCCCAGGAGCCTTCGCAGGCCCCTGTCTCCAGGCGCTCCGTGAGCTTTCCCTCACGGCCCACCACGCGCCGTACGCGTGCCAGCTCACCGGTGAGATGGAGATTCCGGTCGGCCACCTCGTTGAAGACCGCCGCGATCTCCGTCATCACGCCGTCGCCCGAGACGGTCAGCCGCCTGCGGAAGTTGCCGTCCCGCATCGCCACGAGGGCCGCGAGCAGTCTGTTCAGAGCTGCCGCGTCCACATCGATGGTCCCATTGCGCTGTTTTTTCACGGACTGTCCGCCTTTTGTGCGCGTTGCTGAACCCCGCGCCGCCACGCCAGACTCCACCGTGTCCCTCCCGCAGGGTTTGACCGTATCGCTCGGGCCTATCCGGAAGCTTGCCCAGTTCTACTTTGACTCACCGCCACTGCACACCGTTGACGGGTGACCATGCGGACGTCAAATCGTTGAAACGTACCAGGCCGGAACTGGTCGGGGCGGAAGCTCCAATGGACGCCGCACAACGGCCCCTTGGGGAACGCATGGTTGTGCGCCCGCGCACAACTGCCGGGGCATCCCGTACCGAAGTCGGCCCTCGTGTACCCGGGACAGTGAACGAGCGTCTAGCCTGGCAAGCGAATCGAAGCGGCGAGAAACGGGCACAGGACTCGGGGAAGCGACGAGACACCATATGGGGAGTGCTGTGATCACCGCGCGCGCGGCTGCCACCTTCGACCCGGTCGGGCGCTCTGTCGCGACCGCCCGCGCCTTTGTCCGTGACACCCTCCAGGGGTGGGGCTACACCGATGTCGTCGACGACGCGGTCGTCCTCACCAGCGAGCTCGTGACCAACGCCGTCGTCCACGCGGGAACCGCCGCCGACGTCCTGTGTCTGCGCACCGAGGACGGCGTACGCGTCGAGGTCTCCGACCACTATCCGGAGCGCGAGGTCCCGCTCCAGAGCACCGGCCTGGACTACGGCAGCCCCGACCGCGAGAGCGGCCGGGGTCTGCTGCTCTGCGCCGCGCTCGCCGCCCGCTGGGGCGTCGAGTACACCCCGACGCGCAAGCACGTCTGGTTCCAGCTCGACCTCCCCGAGCGGCCGGTGGGCATCCGCTCCGCTGGCCCGCTCCTGCCCACGGCGCTCCTCCCGGTCGCCGACGAACGCGTACGGGTCGCCGTCGTGCAGATCGACCGCTCCGGCTCCATCTCCGCGTGGAACGACGACGCCGCGTTCCTCTTCGGTCACACGGCCGAGCAGGTCACCGGAAAGCAGCTCACCGACTTCGCCGCATGGCCGCACACCCCCGGCACCAACACCGGCATCGCCGACGCGCTCCAGCTCTCCCGCTGGGAGGGCAGCTACGGAATCCGCGGCTCCGACGGCCGGGTCATCCCGGTCTACGCCTCACATCTGCGGGTGCGCGACACGGAGGGCGAGCCCTCCACCGTCTGTCTCCTCGTCCGCGACTACGAACGCGCCGTCCTCCAGTCCCCGGTACGCGCCCCCGTCTCCGACACGGCCCACGAGAACCGCGCCGCGGACCCCTTCGAGGTCTTCATCGGCTCACCCGCCCCCGACGACCTCGACGGGCTGCTCCAGCGCACCGTCGAACGGGCCCGGGACATGCTCGACGCCGACGCCGCCTTCCTCCTCCTGGCCACCGACGACGAGACCGAACTGGAGGTCCGGGCCACGACCGGCCTCCCCTCGGCCCGCCAGCGCTTCGCCCGGGTCCCCGTCGAAGCCGGAACGGGACGCTACGGCTCCGCCCGGATGCCCGCCGTCCACGAGGACCTCACCGCGGTCCCCGGCGCCGTCCCCCTGCTCGGCGACACCGGAATGCGCTCCGTCGTCACCGTCCCGCTGAAGGTCGAGGGCCGCCTCACCGGCTCCCTCGGCGTCGCGGCCGAAGCCGCGGGCCGGTACTCCAACGAGGAGGCGCTGCGCCTCCAGTTCGCCGCCGACCGCATCGCGCTGGCCGTCGAATCCGCCCGCCTGGGCGAACTGGAACGTCTGCGCCGAGGCTCCCTGTCCTTCCTCGTCGAAGCCTCCGACCTGCTCGCCGGCACCCTGGACCGGGACCAGACCCTGGCGCTCATGGCCCAGATGACGGTCCCCACGCTCGCCACCTGGTGCGCCGTCTACACGATCGCGGACCAGGCCTCGGAGCCGTACCTCTCCTATGTCCTCCACGAGGACGAGGACCTCATCGACGGCCTCAAGGCCCTGCTGTCCAAGATCGACCCGCCGGACCCGGTGCCGACCCCCGGCGCGCGTGTCTGGGCCGCGCCGTCCGAGGCCGCCCACCGGGCGGCGCTGAGCACCTCCATGCGCAGCCTCGACCACGACGCGCCCCTGAGCATGGGCATGGCCACCCGCACCACCCTCGCCACCGCCTCGGCCGTGGGCGGGGAGACCGTCGTGCTCCCGCTGGTCGCCCGCAACCGCGTCATCGGCATGCTCACCCTCGGGAAACCCTCCGACGACCACTTCCGCCAGGAGATCCTCGAACTGGCCGAGGACCTCTCGCGCCGCGCCGCACTCGCCCTGGACAACGCCCGTCTGTACTCGGAGCGCATGGCGATCAGCCAGTCCCTGCAGCGCAGCCTGCTGCCGCCGGGCCTCCCCGACGTACCCAATGTCGAGATCGAGGTCATCTACCGCGCGGCGGGCGAGGGCAACGAGGTCGGCGGCGACTTCTACGACGTCTTCCCGATCCGCGACGGTGCGTACGGCTTCGCCATCGGCGATGTGTGCGGTACGGGCCCGGAAGCCGCGGCCGTCACCGGCCTGGCCCGCCACGCCCTGCGTCTGCTGGCCCGCGAGGGCTTCGGCGGCCCGGCCGTGCTGGAACGCCTCAACGCCGCCATCCTCGACGAGGGCGCACGCAGCCGCTTCCTCACGCTCCTGTACGGCGAGCTGTGGCCCCAGGAGGACGGCAGCGCGCTGCTGAAGGTGGTGTGCGCGGGTCACCCCCTCCCGCTGCGTCTGCGCCAGGACGGCTCCGTCGAGGCCGCCGCCGATCCACAGGCGCTGCTCGGCGTCATCGAGGACCTCGAACTGTACGAGCAGGAGATCACCCTCGACCCGGGCGATGTCCTGCTGTGCGTGACCGACGGGGTCACCGAGCGCCGCGAGGGTGCCCGCATGCTCGGCGACGACGGCCTCGCGGACGTCCTCGCCACCTGTACGGGCCTGACGGCCGGCGCGGTCGCCGCCCGGATCCTGCGCGCCGTCGAACGCTTCGCTGCCGAGCCGGCCTCCGACGACATGGCCATCCTCGCCATGCGTGTCCCCGAGCCTCCGCTCGTCTGACGAACGGGCCCCGGGGCACGGCTCAGGGAGCGAACGGGCCGTCCAGTGCGGCCCACTGCAGCAGCATGATGGTCTTCGCGTCGGCGATCGACCCGTCACGGATCATCGCGAGCGCCCGGTCGAAGGGCAGCTCCACCGTGCTGATGTCCTCGCCCTCGGCGGCGATCCCGCCCCCGCCTCCGGTCGCGGTCGCGGGGGTGTACGGGGCGGCGAAGAAGTGCAGCCGCTCGGTGACGGAGCCGGGGCTCATATAGACGTCGAAGACACGCTCGGCCGCGCCCACGGTGTGTCCGGTCTCCTCGGCGGCCTCCCTGCGGATGGCCTCCTCGGGGCTGTCCCCGTCCAGCAGGCCGGCCGCCGTTTCGAGGAGCATCCCGTCCGGATGGCCGTTGACATAGGCCGGGAGACGGAACTGGCGCGTCAGCAGCACGGTACGGCGGTCGGCGTCGTAGAGCAGGATGGTGGCGCCGTCGCCGCGGTCGTAGGTCTCACGCTGCTCCCGGCTCCAGTGCCCGTCGCTGTGCTGGTAGTCGAAGGTGCTCCTGCGCAGGACGTACCAGTCGCAGGAGAGCACTTCCACGTCGAGGATCCGCACCTGCGGATTTCCGGTCAGGTCCTGACCGTGCCGGTCCAGGCCGGTACGGCCGCGGCGGTCCGGGGTGTCGATGCCGGCGGTCATCGTGCGCCCGCGGCGTGGTCGGGGCCCGTCGGCGGGTGGGGAAGAGCGTTCATGTCAGCACCTCGATGGCGATGGGGGCGGGGTCCGGGTGGGGCGTCAGGCGAGATGGACGGGGACGCCGGCCTCCCGGAGAGCGTTCAGGGTGTACGGGCCGTTCGGATGGGTCCCACCGTCCTCGGCGCCCGTGTCGGTGACGAAGCCGTCCACGACTCCGAGCGGGGCGACCTGACTGAACGCCCGCACCCCGAGCTTGGTGGCATCGGCCACCGCGACGGTACGGGTGGCCTGGGCGAGCCCGGCCTGCTTGACGGCGGCGTCGTCGAGGGAGAACTCCGACCAGCCGTGCTCGGCGTGCACCCCGCCGATGGACATGACGAAGCAGTCGAAGGCCAGCGACTCCAGCGTGCGCAGAGCCAGCGGGCCCACCAGGGACCTTTCTCCGGGCCGTGAGCGCCCGCCGACGACAAGCAGGTCGATACCGGGCCGGTCCGCCAGGCACACGGCCGCCTGAAGGCTCAGCACCGCCACCGTCAGCGGCCCCCGGGCCGCGAGGTGCTCCGCGACGTGCGCGGTGGTGGTCCCCGCGTCCAGCAGCACCCGGGACCCCGGCTCGACCATCGCGGCCACCCGGGCACCCAGTCGGTCCTTGGTGGCGGCCTGCCAGCGTTCCCGCGCGACAAAGCCCGCGCCCTCCTCCCGCGCCCTGGTGGCGACGGCACCGCCATGCACCCGGCGTACGAGGTCCTGGCGCTCCAGCGCGTCGAGGTCCCGGCGGACCGTCATCTCGGAGACGCCGAGCCGCTGGGAGAGCTCGGCAACGGAGACACGGTCAGCGGCGCCCTGCACCAGCCGCAGAGTCAGGTCCAGACGATCGGCAACACCCATGAAGTCTTTCTACCATGCAGTTGTTCGTTTGAACATCGACATGTGAGATCGAGGATCGGCCGAACCCGTAAACGCAAGAAAGGCCCCCGCCTGATGGCGGGGGCCTTTCTTCTGCTGGAGCCCCAATGCGGAATCGAACCGCAGACCTTCTCCTTACCATGGAGACGCTCTACCGACTGAGCTATTGGGGCCTGTCGCTCTGTGGCAACGAGGTAAAGCATACCCTGGATCCAGGGGTGTTCATAACCATCGGAAGAACCGATTCCCGCGGGCCGCCACCAGCTCTCCCCGCACCCCCGCCGGCACCCCCCGCCCGCACCCGCACCCGCACGGAAACGGAAAGGCGCGGCACGGCACAAGGAGCCCGGGGCGAACGGGAAGGCGTTCGGAGTTGAATGGTGAACGCAGGAAAGCCCCGTACCTTGCGGTACGGGGCTTTCCCGGAAAAATTGTTCGGCGGCGTCCTACTCTCCCACAGGGTCCCCCCTGCAGTACCATCGGCGC
>NZ_JBEOZE010000055.1:0-34280 GCF_040297465.1 Streptomyces sp. NPDC001787 | reverse complement strand
CCGAGGACGAGGTGAACGCGAAATACATCATCCCGTCGGTATTCAACGACTAGGTCGCGGGAGCCCCGGGCGCGGGCGGACTCCAGGAGCTGGGGGCGGCGGGCCCCGGGCGCGGGAGCAGCGGGCCCCGGGGCGGGGCACCGCCTCAGCGGCGGCCCCGCCTCGCGTCCCGTATCCGGCGCAGCCGGTTCACCGTCACCGGGTCCTCCTCCAGCGCCCGGCGGTCCTCGATCAGGGCGTTGAGTAGTTGGTAGTAGCGCACCGGCGACATCCCCAGCTCCTCGCGGATCGCCCGTTCCTTCGCCCCGGGACCGGCCCAGGAGCGGCGCTCCAGGGCGAGCAGCGCACGGTCCCGGCCGGACAGCGCGTCGCCGACCGCCGCGTCGCCGACCGGCACGTCGCCGGACGGCACGTCATCGACCGGCACGTCGTCGGGGCCTTTCTCGGGGACGGTCATATCAACCAACCTAATCCCCACCCCGGACACCGCCACCGGGTCCGCCGCCCCGCCCGCCGCTCCGCGCTCCTGTGCGCCCGCTACTCCGCGCTCTCCGCCCGCGTCGCCGCGCTGGAGATCGCGCCGAGCACACTGCGGGGGCTGCCGCCGGGAGCGACCGCGTCGCCGATGCTCTTCTTGACGCCCTCGCTGACCTGGGCCCAGGACGTCTTGGCGAACGGGTAGAACTGCGAGTTCGGCAGCGCCGCCAGGAAGTCCCGCAGCGGCTTGTGCGCGGCGTCGCTCTCCATCACGGCGGACGCGCTGCCGGTCACCGGCAGCATGTCGTACTCGTCGGCGAAGGCCAGCACGTTCTTGTCGGAGTACGCGTAGTCGAAGAACTTGCCGATCTGGCGGCGGTGGCCGTTCTGCTTGAAGCCCATCATCCAGTCGGCGACGCCCATCGTTCCCCGGGTGGGGCCGTCGATGCCGGGCAGCGGCACCATGCCGACATCGACACCCTTCGCCTCGGCCTTCCGCATCAGCGTGGGGTGCCCGTTGAGCATGCCGACATCGCCCTCGGTGAACGCCTCGAACGCCTTCGCCCGGTCGAGCTCGCGGGGCTCGACGGGGCCGGTGAGCCCCTTGCCGACCAGGTTGTCCTTCAGCCACTGGAGCGTGGCGACGTTCTTGTCGGAGTCGATGTTGTACGCGCCGACGTCGTCCGTGTAGCCGCCGCCCCCGCTGAGCAGCCACATCATGGTCTCGGCCTGGGACTCCTCCTGGCCGAGCGGCAGCGCGAACGGGTAGCTGACACCGCGCTGCTTGAGCGCCGAGGCGTTGCGCCGGATGTCGTCCCAGGTCTTCGGGGCGCCGAGACCGGCCTGCCCGAAGAGCTTCTTGTTGTAGAAGAGCAGCCGGGTACTGGCGACGAAGGGCAGCCCGTACTGCCTGCCCCGGACCTTGCCCGCGTCGCTCAGCACCGGCAGGAAGTTGGCCTGGGTGCGGATGGCGAGCATCTGGTCGGCGGTGTAGATCCTGCCGGACTTGGCGTAGTCGGCGTACGCCCCTATCTGGGCGATGTCCGGTGCCCTGCCCGCCTTCACCATCTCGGCGACCTTGCGGTCGACGTCCGTCCAGGGGTACACGCTGACGTCGACCTTGATGCCGGGGTTGGCCTTCTCGAAGCCCGCGGCGAGGCCGTTCCAGTACTTCTCGGAGGTGTTGGCCGCGTTGGTGCCGTAGTCGGCCGCCACCAGTTGAAGCGTGATGTCCCCCGAGCCGGAATCACCCCCGCACGACGTCAACGCCGTCGTCATTCCTAGTGCGGCCACCACCGCGGTCAGACCCATGAAGCGCCGCTGCACGGTCCCGCCCTTCCCCATCGATTGCACGCGCTCGATCGCGTCGGTCACGGACATCGGCGCCCCATGGCACCCATGTCACATCGCACCGGCGTCCCGTTTGCTTTCGCGCCTCACCACGGCCGCGAATCCGGCCCCCCGCACGGACGCCATCCGGAAGAACAGCGATTTTCCACCATCTACGCTCAGGAGGTCTACACCACCGGCGTATCGCTTCGGCAACGCACACAAGGGGGACAACCCGGGCCGCCCCCACCAGTGATTTTGTATGGATGCGCAACAAACCACTCTAGTGGACTAGACCTATCGGGGGTCGGCGGGCGAAACTGTCTCCCGTGAGACATGTCATCGCCCTCGATGTGGGCGGCACAGGAATGAAGGCCGCGCTGGTCGGGACCGACGGCACGTTGCTGCACCAGGCCCGGCGGGCCACCGGGCGCAAGCGTGGGCCCGAGGCCGTCGTCGAATCCATCCTCGCGTTCGCCGCGGAACTGCGCGCGTACGGCGAGGAGCACTTCGGCGAGAGCGCCGTCGCCGCCGGGGTCGCCGTGCCCGGCATCATCGACGCCGAGAACGGGGTCCTGCTCTACGCCTCCAACCTGGGCTGGAGCAACGTCCCCCTGCGCGCCCTGCTCGGTGAGCGGCTCGGCGTACCCGTCGCGCTCGGCCACGACGTCCGGACCGGCGGTCTGGCCGAGGGACGCATCGGTGCCGGGCGGGGCACGGACCGCTTCCTCTTCGTGCCGCTGGGCACCGGGATAGCCGGGGCCATCGGGATCGCGGGCTCCATCGAGGCGGGTGCCCACGGTTACGCGGGCGAGATCGGCCACCTCGTGGTCCGGCCCGACGGCCCGCACTGCAGCTGCGGCCAGCGCGGCTGCCTGGAGACCCTGGCGTCCGCGTCCGCGGTGACCCGGGCCTGGGCCGCCGCGTCGGGCGATCCGGAGGCGGACGCCGCGGACTGCGCGAAGGCGGTCGAGGCGGGCGACCCCCGGGCGGAAAAGGTCTGGCTGGACGCGGTCGACGCGCTCGCCGCCGGACTGGTCACCGCGCTCACCCTGCTGGACCCCAGCATGCTCATCATCGGTGGCGGTCTGGCCGAAGCAGGGGAAACCTTGTTCACACCACTGCGTGCGGCCGTCGAGGAACGTGTCACGTTCCAGAAACTGCCCCACATCGTCCCGGCGGCCCTCGGGGACACCGCCGGATGCCTGGGCGCAGGGCTGCTCGCCTGGGATCTACTCGCCACGGAGGTATCCGCCTGATGGCCGGACGCGCAGACAGCACAGTTCTCGCAGGGGCCCGGGTGGTACTGCCCACCGGGACCGTCGAGAACGGCCGGGTGATCGTCGAAGGCACCCGGATCTCCGGCAGCTCGCCGGAGGGCGCCCGGACCGTCGACCTCACGGGCCACTGGGTGGTCCCCGGATTCGTCGACATGCACAACCACGGCGGCGGCGGCGCCTCCTTCACCTCCGGCACCGTGGACGAGGTGCTCACGGGCATCCGTACGCACCGCGAGCACGGCACCACCACCCTGGTGGCCTCCACCGTCACCGGCGAGATGGACTTCCTCGCCCAGCGGGCCGGGATCCTCTCCGAACTGGTCGAGCAGGGCGACCTGGCCGGCGTCCACTTCGAGGGCCCGTTCATCTCCCCGTGCCGCAAGGGCGCGCACAGCGAGGACCTGCTGCGCCACCCGGACCCGGCCGAGGTCCGCAAGCTGATGGACGCGGCACGCGGCACGGCCAAGATGTTCACCCTCGCCACCGAGCTGCCCGGCGGCATCGAGTCCGTACGCCTGCTCGCCGAGCACGGGGTGATCGCCGCGATCGGGCACACCGACGCGACGTACGAGCAGACCGTGGAGGCCATCGACGCGGGCGCCACCGTCGCCACGCACCTCTACAACGCGATGCCCGCCCTCGGCCACCGCTCCCCCGGCCCGATCGCCGCCCTCCTGGAGGACGAGCGGATCACCGTCGAGCTGATCAACGACGGAACGCATCTGCACCCGGCGGCCCTGGAGCTGGCGTACCACCACGCCGGCGCCGGACGCGTCGCGCTGATCACCGACGCGATGGACGCGGCCGGATTCGGCGACGGCCAGTACCAGCTGGGCCCGCTCGCGGTCGAGGTCAAGGACGGGGTCGCCCGGCTCGTCGAGGGCGGCTCGATCGCCGGCTCCACGCTCACCCTGGACACCGCGTTCCGGAGGGCCGTCACGATCGACCGGATTCCGGTGGACGACGTCGTGCGGTCCATCTCCGCGAACCCGGCCCGGCTGCTCGGCGTGTACGACAGGGTCGGCTCGCTGGACCCGGGCAAGGACGCGGACCTGGTGGTCCTGGACGCGGACTTCGCGCTGAAGGGCGTCATGCGCAAGGGCGAATGGATCATCGAGCCGCAGAACGGGTGAAACCACCCGCCCCGGCCGACAGGCCGAGCACGTAACGAAGAGACGGCGGTTGACCCCGAGCACTGGGCCGACCGCCGCCTCTTTGGCATGATCGTCAGGGCTTTGCTTCACCGGAAGTAAGCGCGTTCTATCAAGGCACCAAAGGGCCGAGGCACCAAGGATCGGGGGACGGCGCAGATGATCCTGACCGTCACGCTGAACACCGCGCTCGATGTGACGTACGCCGTTCCGGCGCTCGTCCCGCACACCAGCCACCGGGTGAGCGAGATATCGGAGCGCCCCGGCGGCAAGGGGCTGAACGTGGCCCGGGTGCTCACCGCGCTCGGCCACGAGACGGTGGTCACCGGCTTCGCGGGCGGTCGCACGGGCGCGGTTCTGCGCGAACTCCTCGCGGGTACGCCCCCGGGGACGCCGTCCACCGGCTCCGCGGCCCCCGCCCCGCGCGACGCCCTGGTCACCGTCGCCGGGAACACCCGGCGCACGCTGGCCGTCGTCGACCGCTCGACCGGCGACACCACCCAGCTCAACGAGCCGGGACCGCAGATCAGCGCCGGCGAATGGGCCGCCCTCATCGGAACGTACCGGGAACTGCTCACCGGAGCGGACGCGGTCGCCCTCTGCGGCAGCCTGCCGCCCGGGGTCCACGTCGGCGCGTACGCGGAACTGATCCGCCTCGGCCACGCCGCCGGGGTCCCCGTGCTGCTGGACACCAGCGGCGAACCGCTGCGCCGCGGCATCGCGGCCCGCCCCGACCTCGTCAAGCCGAACGCCGACGAGCTGGCCCAGCTCACCGGCGCCCGCGAACCGCTGCGCGCCGCCCGTGACGCCCGTCGCCGCGGCGCCCACAGCGTCATCGCGTCACTGGGGGCGGACGGCATGCTCGCCGTCACCCCCGACGGCATCTGGCGGGCCTCCCCGCCGGCCGCCGTGCGGGGCAACCCGACCGGCGCGGGCGACTCGGCGGTGGCCGGACTGCTGTCCGGCGTCGCGGAGGGCCTCGGCTGGCCGGACCGGCTGACCAGGGCGGTGGCACTGTCGACGGCGACCGTGCTGGCCCCGGCGGCCGGAGAGTTCGACGGCCCGGCCTACGCCGAGCTGCTGCCGCGCGTCGGCATCGAACGTCTCGCACCCGCGTCCTGAACCGCGCGTCCAGCACCACTCGGCACAACAGCAAGCAGGGGGCATCATGCCGCTCGTCAGCACCGGTGAACTCGTCTCGGCCGCACAGGCCGAGGGTCGCGGGATCGCCGCCTTCAACGTCATCACGCTGGAGCACGCCGAAGCCATCGCGACGGGGGCGGAGCGCGCGGGCGCGCCCGCGATCCTCCAGATCTCCGAGAACGCCGTGAAGTTCCACGGCGGCCGGCTCTCCGCCGTCGCCGCCGCGGCCGGCGCCGTCGCCCGCGCCTCCACCGCACCGCTCGCCCTCCACCTCGACCACGTCGAGTCCGTCGAGCTGCTGCACCGGGCGCACGGGGAGGGCTTCGGCTCGGTGATGTTCGACGCCTCCAAGCTCCCGTACGACGAGAACGTGAAGGCCACCGCGGAGGCCGTCCGCTGGGGCCATGAGCGCGGCCTGTGGATCGAGGCGGAGCTGGGCAAGGTCGGCGGCAAGGAGGGCGAGGCCCCGCTGGACGCGCACGCCCCCGGTGTACGCACCGACCCGGCCGAGGCCGCCGCGTATGTCGCCGGCACCGGGGTGGACGCCCTGGCCGTGGCGGTCGGCTCCTCGCACGCGATGACCGAGCGCACCGCCGCCCTGGACCACGCCCTGATCACCCGTCTGCGTGACGCGGTCCCGGTCCCCCTGGTGCTGCACGGCTCCAGCGGTGTCCCCGACGCGGAGATCCGGCAGGCGGTCACCTCGGGCATGGTCAAGATCAACGTGGGCACGGCCCTGAACACCGCGTTCACCGGCGCGGTACGGGCGTACCTGGCCGAACACGCGACGGGCGTGGACCCCCGCAAGTACCTCGCCCCGGCCCGCGAGGCGATGGCCGCGACGGTGACGGGCTTCCTGCGGCTGATGGGCTGACCGGTCGGCCGGGCCGACTGACTGATGGGCGGTCGGCCGGGCCCCGCCCGCGCGACCGACGCCCACCGGGCCGCTGCCGCGGGCGGGAAAAACGGAGCGGCGCCGCCCCGGTCCCGTGCCGCAGCGGTCGTCTCCGCCGCGGCACGGGCGCCGGAGGCGGCGCCGCCGAACGCTCTCTGGATACTCCGGATCACGCCCTGGGCGGGGTGACCTCGACCCAGTCCAGGATCACGTTGCACTGGTTGCCGTCCTCGCACGAGATCTTGATCTCGTTGTCGCCCTTCTGGAGGGTGACCGGCGCCCAGGTGGTCTGCCAGTTCTTCTCCCAGTCCGGGTCGGAGGACTTGATGAAGTTCTTCAGTCCGATCGGCTGGGAGTTCGCCTTGCCGTTGACCGTGAGGGTGGCGAAGGCGTCGACCGCCGGAATCGCGTAGCGCACGGTCAGGGCGTACTCACCGGAGTCCGGCATGTTCGCCTTCCAGGTCGCCGAGGCGCCGACCTGGTTGAAGCCCGAGATGTAGGTGCCCTCGGCACCCTGCGCGCCCTTGACCGTCTTCTCGGTCACGGCCGATCCGCCCAGCGTCAGCGTCGCCGCGTCCTGCTTCGGCAGCTCGGCGGGCGCCTCCGGCTCCTTGGACTTCTCGGCCTTCGGGGACTCCTTGACCTCACCGGCCGGCCCCTGCGTCGTCCCGGCCTCGCTCTTCTTCTTGTCACCGTTGTCGCCGTTGACCAGGGCGACGCCGATACCGATGAGCACGACCGCGACCACGGCGACCGCCGCGATCAGCAGGGCCTTGGTGTTGGGGCCGCCGCGGCCGGGTCCGCCGCTCCTGCCGCCGCCGTTGCCGCCCTGGCGCGGGACCTGCGCGGTGGGCCCGCCGCCGGGATAGGTCTCGGGGGCCGCGTACTGCCCGTTCGGCTGGCCGTACTGCGGGGGCTGCTGGCCGTACGCCTGCTGGTGCGGAACCTGCTGCCCGTACTGGCGCTCACCGACGGTCCGCACCTGGTTGTACGAGGTTCTGGGCACGCCGGGCTGCGCGGCCGGACCGGGGTAGCCGTAGCCTCCCTGTCCGGGCGGCTGGGCGCCTGCCGCTTGTCCGTCCGCGTACAGGTAGCCGAACGGATCGTCGTCCTCGGGCTTGCTCGCGCCGTTGTTTCCGGCCGTCATCCCTGGGTCACTCCTCACCATGTCGCCAGCCGTCGCCGACCGGCCGAGCCTACCTTGAACGGAGCATCCGCCGAATTTCCCGTGACCCTTCCGGTACAGCGGCGCGAGCGGGTGCGGAGCCCGGGAGAGACCGTTCCATGAACGTCATCCGGCCCTGCGGTGAACCTTCGACCGGGACCGCTTCTCCACGTACATCCGCTGGTCCGCGGAGCGCAGGACCTCTTCCACCGTCATGCCGCACTCGGCCCATCCGATACCGAAGCTCGCCCCGACCCGGACCGCTCTGCCGTCCACCCGGATCGGCGGGATGATGGCGTTCCGCAGGCGTACGGCCAGGTCGGCGGCGTCCGCCGCGCCGAGTCCGTCCGCGAGCACGACGAATTCGTCACCCCCGAGCCGCGCGACGGTGTCCCCGTCGCGCACACAGGTGGTGAGCCGCCGGGCCACCTCGATCAGCACGGCGTCCCCGGTGTGATGCCCGAAACGGTCGTTGATGGACTTGAAGCCGTCGAGGTCGCAGAAGAGGACCGCGAGCCCCTTCGCCCCGTCGTCCTTCTCCTCGTCGGGAGCCGCCGTGTGCACATGGTGGTCGTACGGGCCGACCCCCGGCACCGGGTCCGCGTCGTAGCCGTCGGGCTGGAAGCCCTGCGCCCGGGAGGTCTCGACATCTCCGTACGCCGCGTCCAGCGCCTCTATCGCCGTGGTCGCGGTGGAGTGCGGACGCTCGCAGATCCGTTCGCTGAGCCGGGACCGGAGCTCGGCGCTGTTGGGCAGCCCGGTGAGCGCGTCGTGCGAGGCCCGGTGCGCGAGGTTCAGCTCGTGGCGCTTGCGCTCCTCTATGTCCTCGACATGGGTGAGGAGGAAGCGGGGGCCGTCCGCGGTGTCGGCGACGACGGAGTTGCGCAGCGAGACCCAGAGGTACGTGCCGTCCCTGCGCCCGAGCCGCAGCTCGGCCCTGCCCCCCTCGGCCGACGTACGCAGCAGGGTGCCGATGTCCTCGGGGTGGACCAGGTCGGCGAAGGAGTACCGGCGCAGCACGGAGGCGGGACGGCCCAGGAGGCGGCACAGGGCGTCGTTCGTCCGCAGCAGCCTGCCGTGCTGGTCCCCGCCCATCTCGGCGATCGCCATCCCGCTGGGGGCGTACTCGAAGGCCTGGCGGAACGACTCCTCGCTGGCCCGCAGCGCCTGCTGTTCCCGTTCGAGTCTGACCAGGGCGCGCTGCATATTTGCTCGGAGGCGAGCGTTGCTGATCGCAATCGCCGCCTGTGATGCATACATCTGGAGGGCTTCGCGCCCCCAGGCGCCGGGGCGGCGCCCGTTGCGCGGGCGGTCGACGGATATGACGCCGAGGAGATCCTGCTTGCCGCCGGACGCGTACATCGGGGCGTAGAGCCGGTCCAGGGGGTGCCACTCGTCCTCGAACCGGGGCTCGGGGCCCTCGGTGTGCCACTGCGGTACGTCGTCGTCGAGGAGGACCCAGCCCTCGGTGTGGGGTATGAACCGGAGTTCGTCCCAGGCCTCCCCCATGGTCAGCCTGCGTTCCCAGGAGGTGCGGGAGCCGACGCGTCCGGTGATCAGCGCTTCCGCGGCGGCGTTGCCCGCGAAGGCGGCGATGACGAGGTCGCCGTCGGGCCGGACGAGGTTCACACAGCCCAGTTCGTAGCCGAGACCGGCGACGATGCCGTCGGCCACGGTCTGCAGCGTGTCCGCCAGACTCCGCGCCGTGTTGAGATCAGCGACGGCCTGGTGCAGCTGCCGCATGGTCGCAAGACGAACGTACGGTTCCGACTCGGCCTCCATTGCTCGCACTCCCCGAGACCTCGACAGCAACTCCAGGTTTCATATCGACGTACTTGTTGTAGTGTCACGCTCACTGAATCACAGTGAGCTGTGCACCCGGTACACAGGGTCAACAAATACTGGACTCTGTGACTCAAGTCACAACAGGTGATGAAGGGTTCCCAGTGACTCCCCGGACCCGCTCATCGTTTTCTTGAACGCAAATCTGTACGTTGCACAAACCCCCCGCTCCGGCAGCGTGCCCCCGACGGCCCCCTCCAGTCCTCGTGGTTCCGGAGTCCTAGGACCCGGCTGGTCCCCTGGCCCGATGCGGCCGTCCGGCGCCCGCGGCTAGCGTGCACGGTGTGTTGCAGACAAAGCCCCCTTCCCCGCGTCCCGAACCCGTCCCTCATGCTGAGGGGGTGAGCAACGACGAGTTCCGTGCCGCCCTCGCGCGGCTGGCCGCAGGAGTGGTGCTGGTCACCGCGCAGGAGCCACCGCTCGACGAGCACGGCCGGGGCGAGGACGTCGGGATGACGGCGACCGCCTTCATGTCGGTCTCCCTGGACCCGCCGCTGGTGATGGTGAGCCTGCGCAACGGCTCCCGGATGGACGACCTGCTGGCGGAGCAGCCGCTCTGGGCCGTCTCCGTACTGGCGGGCAGCCAGCGGCACATCGCGGGCCGGTTCGCCATGAAGGGCCGGATCAGCGACCGGCTGCTCTTCGAGGACATCCCCTACGTCCGGGGAGAGGTGACGAAAGCCCCCCTGGTCGGCGGAGCGCTGGCGACCCTGGAGTGCCGTACGGAGCAGCGCGTCCTGGCCGGTGACCACACGCTGGTGATCGGACGGGTGATGACGGCGGCCCTGCCGAGCGCGGACGGCGACCCGCTGGCGTACTTCAGGGGGCGCTACCGCCAGCTGGACTGAGGGCCGAGGGCCCGAGGCCGGCTCAGGACTGAGTACCGACCGGGCCGAGACGGGGCTGAGGGCTGAGGCCGGACTGAGGCTTGACCGGTCCAAGGCCGGACTGAGGCTTGACCCGTCCGAGGCCGGACTGAGGCTTGACCCGTCCGAGGCCTGCTCGGTCCGAGGCCGGGCCCGGCGTTGGTACCCGCCGGCCCGGAGTACTGGCCGCCTTGGCACCGACCGGCCGGGGTACTGGCCGGCCCGGGGCCCGAGTGGCGGCCTCGCTACCAGTCGCGGCCCGAGCGCCCGCGCTTCGTGTCCCCGCGCTGCTTCTTCTCCCGCAGCCTGCGCTCATTGATCCCGCGGGGAATCCTGCTCTTGCGGCGCGGCTTGGGCGGCGGCGCCGTGGCCTCGGCGAGCAGGGAGGCGAGCCGTACGGCGGCCGTCTCACGGTTGCGCCACTGGGAACGGTGCTCGGAGGCCCGTACCGCCACCACACCGTTGACCAGCCGGCCCGCCAGCCGCTCCAGCGCCCGCGCCTTCCACACCTCGGGAAGCGCCTCGGTCGCCGCCAGATCGAAGCGCAGCTCCACCTGGGAGTCGCTGGTGTTGACGTGCTGACCGCCCGGCCCGGAGGACCGCGAGAAACGCCACATGAGCTCGGCCTCCGGCAGGGAGACCGAACCGCGGATGACATAGGGCCCGGACATGACACCTATGTTCCCCGCACCGCGGCCCGTACGTCACCTTCTTTTGCCATCCCCGTGCGGCGCATTGCGCCAGAACCTCGGCAAAGAAAGTAAAGGGACCAGGAACCTCGTGGTCCATCATCTGCGTTATGACGGGTGACGGTAGCTTTCGTGATGGCACGAAGCCCGTACACGACGAGGAAAGGGACTTCCCATGGCAGTAAGCCTGTCCAAGGGCGGCAACGTCTCGCTCACCAAGGAGGCACCGGGCCTTACCGCCGTCACGGTCGGCCTCGGCTGGGACGTCCGCACCACCACCGGCACCGACTTCGACCTCGACGCCTCGGCGATCGCGGTCAACCCGGCGGGGAAGGTCGTCTCCGACGGCCACTTCGTCTTCTTCAACAACAAGTCGACGCCGGACCAGACCATCGTCCACACCGGTGACAACGTCACGGGCCAGGGCGAGGGCGACGACGAGCAGATCAACGTCAACCTGGCGGGTCTGCCGGCCGACGTGGACAAGATCGTCTTCCCGGTCTCCATCTACGACGCCGAGAACCGCAGCCAGAATTTCGGCCAGGTCCGCAACGCGTTCATCCGCATCATCAACCAGGCCGGCGGCACCGAGATCGCCCGCTACGACCTGAGCGAGGACGCCGCCACCGAGACCGCCATGGTCTTCGGCGAGCTCTACCGCAACGGTGCCGAGTGGAAGTTCCGCGCTGTCGGCCAGGGCTACGCCTCCGGCCTGCGCGGCATCGCCCAGGACTTCGGCGTCAACCTCTGACGCGTTCCTGACCGTTCCACGGGAGCCCCCGGCCGCCACCCCGGCCGGGGGCTCCCGTGCGCCGTCGGCGGAGGCCCATGCCCTCGGCGCCGTCGGCGGGAGCCCGTGTCCTCGGGCGCCGGCGGGGAAAGCGCGTGCCGTTCGGCGCCGTCGGCGGGGGCCCGCGGGCGGCACGTAGGGTGCGCCGCATGATCATCGAACCGCTGGACCTCGGCGCGGGGCCCCACGACATCCCCGGTCCGCTGCTCACCGAACTCACCGCGCTCTACGCGTCCAACCAGGCGTTCCAGCAGTTGAGCGGCGACTTCCCCGACCCGGACGACATCCGCCCCGAGCAGGTCGCCGCCGCGCTCGCGGACGAACTGGCCCACCCCGACGCCGAGGTGCTGCTCGCCCGCGCGGGCGGCGCCCTCGTCGGGGTCGCCGTGACGCTCGCCCACCATCCGGACCCGGCCGACCCGGACCCGTGGATCGGGCTCCTGATGGTCGACGCGGGGCAGCACCGCTCCGGGTACGGGCGCCAGTTGGCCCGGCTCGTGGAGGACCGTTTCCGTGCGGCGGGGCGCGACGGCGTACGGATCGCCGTCCTGGAGAACAACCCCCGGGCGCTCGCCTTCTGGACCGCGCTCGGCTACGAAGTCATCGGCCATCGGCCGGACCGTCAACTGGGCCGCCCCTGCGCGATCCTGCGCACATCGCTGCACCCTCCCAAGTCCGCCGAATAACGGACACACAGGTACCCCAGTCGGACAAGAACTGGTCAAAAACTTGTGAGGCATTTGTCAGCACACCGTCAAAGACGGTCATTCGGTGGCACGCTCTCCGCTCGTAGTCCCCCCACAGGACGACCAACGGAGAACACAGATGAACCCCCACATGAACACCCGTCGTGCCGCGGCACTCGCGGCGGTCGCCGCCATGGTGGTCGCGGGCGTGCAGGCCGGTTCGGCCGTCGCCACTCCCGGCGACAGCGACTCCTCGTCGCGTACGGCCTCCGTCTCCGCCTCCGCGCTCGGCGTGAACACCGCCGCGCAGCGCGGCACGGCCATCAAGTACGCCCAGGCGGACGCGGCTTCGGCGGCCGAGACCCTCGGACTGGGCGGCCGGGAGAAGCTGATCGTCCGTGATGTGATCAAGGACGCCCAGGGCACGGTGCACACCCGCTACGAGCGCACCTACGCCGGACTGCCGGTCCTCGGCGGCGACCTGGTCACCCACATCGCGAGCAACGGCAAGCTCAAGAGCGTCGACAAGGCGACCAAGGCGCCGATATCGGTGCCGTCGACCACGCCGAAGGTGAAGAGCGCCGCCGCCGCGCGCAAGGTGATCTTCGCGGGCAGCGGCAAGCCCGTCCTCGCGTTCGAGACCGTGAAGACCGGTGTGCAGAAGGACGGCACGCCCAGCAAGCTGCACATCATCACGGACGCCATCACCGGCAAGAAGCTGCACTCCTTCGAGGCCATCGAGACCGGCACCGGAAACAGCCAGTACAGCGGTGAGGTCGAACTGACCACCACCCAGGGCGACTCCGGCTTCGAGCTCACCGACGGCGAGCGCGGCGGCCACAAGACGTACGACCTCAACCAGGGCGAGAGCGGCACCGGCGACCTCGTCACCGACGACGACGACACCTGGGGCGACGGCACCGGCAACGACCGCCAGACCGCCGCGGTCGACGCCCACTACGGCGCCGCGAAGACCTGGGACTTCTACAAGACCGCGCTCGGCCGCGACGGCATCGCGGGCGACGGCAAGGCCGCCTACTCCCGGGTCCACTACGGCGACGCGTACGTCAACGCGTTCTGGGACGACAGCTGCTTCTGCATGACGTACGGCGACGGGGCCGACAACAAGAGCGCCCTCACCGCCCTCGATGTCGCCGGTCACGAGATGAGCCACGGTCTGACCGCGGCCACCGCCAACCTGGACTACTTCGGCGAGTCCGGCGGCCTCAACGAGGCGACCAGCGACATCCTCGGCACCTCGGTGGAGTTCTTCGCGGACAACACCACGGACGCCGGGGACTACCTCATCGGCGAGAAGATCGACATCAACGGCGACGGCACCCCGCTGCGCTACATGGACGAGCCCAGCAAGGACGGCGGCTCGGCCGACTACTGGGACGCCGGCGTCGGTGACCTGGACGTGCACTACTCGTCCGGTGTCGCGAACCACTTCTTCTACCTGCTGTCCGAGGGCAGCGGAGCCAAGACGATCAACGGCGTCGACTACGACTCCCCGACCGCCGACGGCTCGACGGTCACCGGTATCGGGCGCGAGAAGGCCTACCAGATCTGGTACAAGGCCCTCTCCGTCTACATGACGTCCTCCACCGACTACGCGGGCGCGCGCGTCGCGACCGAGAAGGCGGCCACCGACCTGTTCGGCGCGGACAGCGCCGAGCTCAAGGCCGTGGGCGACGCGTGGACCGGCGTCAACGTCAAGTGAGGTGACGCGGAGCGGTCAGCGGCTGTTCCGCGGCTGCTGAGCACGTGACATGTGGTGGGAGCCGGTCAGCCCTCGGGCGGCCGGCTCTCGCCGTACAGCCAGGTGTCCCACAGCTCCGTCAGGTCCTGACCGCTCTCCTCCTCCACGTACGCGGTGAAGTCCTCGGTGGAGGCGTTGCCGTGCCGGTGGGCCTTCGTCCATCCGGCGATCAGGTCGAAGAACGCCTCGTCGTCGTCCAGGGCCAGCCGGATCTCATGGATGACCATCGCCCCGCGCCCGTACACCGGCGGCTCGGAGAGATCGGCGGCGGACGGCGGTTCGGCGGGCGGGAAGGCCCAGTTGTCGTCGTCCTCGAAGGCCTCGTCGAAGCTGTCCTGGGCCGGGATGTCCTCGTAGTCCTCCAGCCAGATCCACTCCGCGTACGTCGCGAAGCCCTCGTTGAGCCACATGTCCTGCCAGGTCCGGGGCGTGACGGAGTTGCCGAACCACTGGTGGGCCAGCTCATGGACGAGGAGCCCGGTGTCGGGCGGGCCCGGGAAGTACGGCCGGTTCTGGGTCTCCAGGGCGTACCCGGCGTCGTCCCCGCGGTCGATGACCGCGCCGGTGGAGCCGAAGGGGTACGGGCCGAAGTTCTCCGCCCCCCACTCCATGACCTCGGCGAGCTTGCCCAGGGCCGGGGCGCTCGCCTCCGCCACCTCCGGGTCCACGGCCGTGAACACCGCGACGCCGTCCGCGGTGACGGACTCCTTCGTGTCGAACTTCCCGATGGCGACGGTGGCCAGATAGCTCGCCATGGGCTCGGGTGTGTGCCAGCTGAACGTGGTGCGGTCCCCGGCCGTGCGACGGGAGGTCAGTTCCCCGTTGGAGACGGCCGTCAGCCCCTTCGGCACGGTGACCTCGATGTCGTACGCGGCCTTGTCGCTCGGGTGGTGGTTTCCGGGGAACCAGGCCGGGGAACCGGCCGGTTCGCCCAGCGCGACAGAACCGTCCGCCGTCCGCAGCCAGCCCTCCTCGGACCCGTCCGCGTCGGTGATGGTCAGCGGGGAGCCCGAGTAGCGCACGACCGTACGGAACGTGCGGCCCTTGCGCAGCCGGTCCTCGACAGCGGCGGCCGGGCGCAGCGTCAGTTCCTTGCCCGCCCGGTTGACGGCGGCCGGGCGCCCCTCGACGGTGACGCTCTCGACGTCGAGCCCGGCGAGGTCGAGGTGGAAGGCGCTGAGGTCCTGGGTGGCGCGGGCGGTGATCTCGGCCGTCCCCCGAAGCCGGTGGGCGACGGGGTCGACGTCGAGCGTCAGGCCGTAGTGGGTGACGTCGTAGCCGCCGTTGCCGAGCCTGGGGAAGTACGGGTCGCGCAGCCCGGCGGCGCCGGGGGTGCCGGTCACCCCGCCGCCGCCTCCCGTGCAGGCCGAGCCGAGGACGGCGAGCGCGAGCGTCAGCGCGGCGGCGGGCATGGTGCGTCGTACGGAGGTTCGCCGCCCGTCCGGGAGCTGCCGTACCGGGAGTTGCCGCGCTGCCGGCTGCCGGGCCGGGAGTTGCCGTGCCTCGGACTGCCGGGCCTCGGACTGCCGTACTGCGGGCTGCCGTGCCGCGGGCTGCCGGGCCGGGGTTCGCTGATCCACACCGATGATCCTATGTGCGGAATGTCGGAGTCGGCGGGCGGTCAGAGGACGGCGATACCCAGGGGACGTTCACCCGCGTCGATCCGTACCGGTGCGGCGTACCCGTCCCCGTCGTCGTGGAGGTCGACGACGGTGATGCCGTTCCAGTAGCCGTCGCGGGTGAAGCCTCCCGTGACGTACGCCGTGCGGCCGTCCCGCGACACCGCCACGTCCTCGTGCGGTCCCTCCAGCGGAACGACGCGCTCCTTGCCGTCCGGGGTGCGGACGGTGAGGGAGGGGTCCTCGTCGTCGGCGGCGATCGGGCCGGTGCCGACGACGAGAAGGGTGCCGTCGGGGGCGAGGGCCGCTCCGTGCTGGTGCGTGTCGGCGGTCATCCGCTCGATCCCCACCTTGCCGGTGCGCGGGTCCAGGACCGCGAGCCGTTCGCCCTCGAAGGGCAGGAGCAGCTTTCCGTCCGCCGGGCGTACGACGGCGTAGTGCGGCTTCAGCCAGGAGCCGAGCCCGCCCTCGGTGCCGTACGGGGCGACCTCCATCCGCCGCGGCTCCAGCGTCCCCGTGTCCACCGCCGTCACATCGAAGGAGTCGTGGCCGGTGGCGTACACCTCGCGGCCGTCGGGCGAGACGTCGATGTCGAAGGGGCGGCGGCCCACGGGCACGGTGGCGGTCACCTCGCGGGTCGCGGTGTCGATGATCTCCAGCGTCCCGTTGCCGCCGGGGACGTTGACGCCGACGTAGACGTGCCTGCCGTCGGGGGCGAGGGCGATGCCCATGCCCCCGCCCCGGTACTCGCCGGTCGTGACGGGGCCGCTCTCCGTCCCGTACGGAACGAGGGCCAGCCGGGTCCGGGTCGCGGTGTCGATGACGGCGACCCCTTCCGCGGTCGCCACCCAGGCCCGCCCGTCCTCACCGACGACGAGCCCGTACGGGGCGGTGCCGGCCTTCACCTCGGCGATCGGGCCGCGGCCCCTGCCGGGCCCCGGGTCGACGAACGTCACGGTGTCGCTGCCGAAGTCGGCGACGAGGAGGGTGCCGTTCGGGACCCTGCCGGAACCGTCCGGGGCGGGTGCGGCGGAGTCCGTCGCCGCACCGGACGAGCCGGTGGGCGTGTCGGCCGACGTGTCGGGGGCCGGGTCGGCCGCCCTGCCGCCCGCCGTGCCGTCGGCCGTGCCCGTCGCGCCCGTCCCGCATCCGGCGAGCACGGCGGCGGCGGCGAGCGCCAGTACCGTCCGGCGGACGCCCTTCCGCGCGCTCTTCCGGGCGGTCTTCCCCGCGCTCTGCCGTGCGGTCGTCCGCGCGTCCTCCCCGGCGGTCCGCGCGCTCCCGCCGGTCACCGGTCGTCCTGGAGCAGTGCCACGATCTCCGCGAAACCGCGCCGTTCGGCGTGCTCCAGGGCGGTGACGCCGTCACCGTCCGGCAGACCGGGTGTCGCCCCGGCCGCCAGCAGCAGTTCCACGATCTCCTGGTGCGCCCGGCCGCCGTCACCGAGGATCACGGCTTCCAGCAGGGCCGTCCAACCGAGCCGGTTGACGTGGTCGACGTCGATGTCCGTGGCCCGGAGCACCTCCCGTACGTAGGCGACATGGCCGCGTTCGGCGGCGGGGATGAGGGAGATGCCGCCGAACCGGTTGCGCAGTGTCAGATCCGGATCCGCCGGAAGCAGCGCACGCAGCATCGCGACGCTCCCGGTCACGCCGGTCGCCAGCCAGGGGCTGTCCTCGCGCCGGTCCTGGGCATCGGGGTCGGCGCCCGCCGCCACCAGCAGCCGCGCCGCCTCCACATGGTCGCCGAGGACGGCGAGGAGCAGCGGGGTGCGCAGTTCCTCGTCCCGGGCGTCGACGCGGGCGCCGCCCCCGATCGCGGTCCGCACTCCGTCGGTGTCGCCGGTGCGTGCGGCGGTGAGCAGGTCGTGATCGGGGGCGTTCATGCGTCTCTCCGTACGTGTGTGGGTGCGGTTACTTGGCGAGTGCGGCGACGCCCGCCTTGGCGAACTTCTCGTCGAGGTCGCCGCTGGGGGCGCCGGCCACGCCGATGCCCGCCACCGGGGCACCCTTGACCTGTACCGGGGCACCGCCCGCGAGGAACAGGGTGCCAGGGATGTCCTTCAGGTTCGGGGCCTGCTCCAGGCGCTTGGCCAGCTCGGAGGTGGGCGCGTTCCAGGAAACGGCGGTGTACGCCTTCTTCACGGCCGATTCGGGGGACTGCGGGCCCGCGCCGTCGCCGCGCAGCGTCACGATGGTGTTGCCGTTGCGGTCGACGACGGCGACGGAGACGCGCTGGTTCTCCTTCTGCGCGGCGTCGAGGGTGGCCTGCGCGGCCTTGGTGGCGGCGGCCACGGTCAGGTGGGTGCTCTGCTGGAGGTTCCGGTTGGCGGTGTCGGCCTTGACGGCGGCGGCGGGGGCGGCGGCCGGGGTGGAGGCGTTCGCGGACATCGCGCCGAAGGTTCCGGCACCCAGGGCGGCGGCGGCAACGGCACCGGTCAGGACGCGGGTGCGCAGCGACATCTTCTTCATGGTGTGCTCCTTGGTGGTCCGGTGGCCCCGGGGGCTCCGGTGGCTCCGGTGGCTCTGCGGGGCGAGCGGGCCGGTCGCCGTTTCGCTCCGATGTCGATCCTCCGGCCGGATCCGGGCCGATACCGTCGGCGTACCGGCTGGAACGGAGGCGCGACTCGGCTGACGGCCCCATCGGCCGATCGGTTGATGCGGGGGTGGTCGCTTCGGGCCACCATGGAGAGGTCTGCGCAGGTCAGCGGAGCCGGCAAGGCCGCAGAGGCAGGCGGAAGCCGACAGGCGGCAGGCAGCAGGCCGTCCGCCGGGTCCATCGCCATCGGCAGGAAGTGCGAGGTACGAGGTGCAGCAGCACGGCGGGCCGTCGCCCTCCGGCCGGAACGCCGCCGGCTCCGGTCCCGATGCCCGTTCCGGTCCCGATGCCGACCTGTACGCCGCCGGCTCCGACCCCGACCCCGACGCGCGATGGCTCGCGTTCCTCATGCACGCCGCGTTCTTCCTGCTGCTCGGCGCCTCGCTCAGCCGGTTCCTGATGCGGCACCCGGGCGAGGACCGCACACCGTGGGTCATCGCGCTGTCGGTCACCCTCGCCGTGCTCTACCTGCTCGGCCCCGTCCTCGGCTCGCGCCCGACACCCCGCAGGCTGACCTGGCTCGGGGTCCTCGTCGTCGTGTGGATGGTGCTGGTCGTTCTCGCGCCGAGCTTCGCGTGGTGCGCGGTCCCGCTGTTCTACACGGGGCTGCGGCTGCTTCCGCCGCGCGCCGCGATCGCCCTGGTCATCCTACTGACCGCGTTCGTGGTCGCCGCGCAACTGCGGCTGGCGACGGGCTTCGACCCGAATCTGGTGCTCGCCCCGCCCGCCGTCGCGGCCGTGGCCACCGCCGTCTTCGTCCATATGCAGCGTCAGGCCGTACGCCAACGGGAACTGGCCGCACGGCAGCGCGAACTGATCGACGACCTGCTGCGCACACGGCGCGAACTGGCCGCCACCGAGCGCCGCGAGGGCACCCTCGCCGAACGCCAGCGGCTCTCCATGGAGATCCACGACTCCCTCGCACAGGGCCTCTCCAGCCAGCAGATGCTGCTCCAGGCCGCCGACCGCACCTGGGACAACGACCCGGCCGCCGCCCGTCGGCACATCCGGACGGCGACCGGCATCGCGGAGCGCAATCTCGCCGAGGCCCGCCGCTTCGTCCACGATCTGGCCCCGGCCGACCTGGCGGAGGGCGGCGGCCTGGAGGCCGCCCTGTACGCGCTCGCGGCCCGTGAGACGGCTCATACGCAGGGCGCACTCGCCGTCCGCTGCCATGTGGAGGGCACCGCGCACACCCCGCTGCCGGACCGGGTGCAGTCGGCGCTGCTGCGGATCGCCCAGGGTGCCCTGGCGAACGTACGGGAGCACGCGGGTGCGACCGCGGCCGGGCTGACCCTGACGCACCTGGACGACCGGGTGGTCCTCGACATCGCCGACAACGGCCGCGGCTTCAGCCCGCCCGCTCCGGGGCTCCGCCCGCCGGCCGGTGTGCGCGGACACGGACTGCCCGCGATGCGGGCCCGGGTGCGGCAGCTCGGCGGAACGCTCACCATCGAGTCGGCACCGGGCGAGGGAACGGTGCTGTCGGCAGCGGTCCCCCTCACCCCCGCACCACAGAACGCCCCGGAGGAATCCGCATGACCGCGACCGTACGCATCCTGCTCTGCGACGACCACGCCGTCGTACGCGCCGGGCTGCTGGCCCTGCTCGGCAGCGAACCGGACATCGAGGTCGTCGGCGAGGCGGGCAGCGGCGAGGAGGCCGTCGCCCTGGCCGCCGCACTCGCCCCGGACGTCGTCCTGATGGACCTCCAGCTGGGCGCGGGCATCGACGGCGTGGAGGCAACCCGCAGGATCGTTGCGGCCGGCTCCGGGCCGGGAGCCAGGACCGCGCATGTGCTGGTCCTCACGACGTACGACACGGACGCGGACATCACCCGCGCGATCGAGGCGGGTGCCACGGGCTATCTGCTGAAGGCCGAACGCCCGGAGGAACTGTTCGCCGCGATCCACTCGGCGGCCCAGGGCCGCACGACGCTCTCCCCGCCGGTGGCCAGCCGGGTCATGGCCCGGATGCGCAAACCGCTGCCCACCCTCACCGAGCGCGAACTCGACATCCTGGGCCAGCTCTCGCGGGGGCTCGGCAACCGGGACATCGCCCGCGCCCTGTTCATCAGCGAGGCCACGGTCAAGACCCACCTGGGCCGCATCTACGACAAACTCGGCGTCGACACCCGGGCGGGCGCGGTCGCCGTGGCGAAGGAACAGCGGCTGCTGCCCTGAAGGCCGTCCCGTGGTCGCTGACGGCCGTCCCGTGTCGCTGAAGGCTGTCCCGTAACCGCTGTAAGCCGTCCCGTAACCGCTGAAGGCCGTCCCGTGTCGCTGAAAGCGTGCCCTGGTCGCTGAAGGCCGTCCCGCAATCCCTGGCGGCCGGGCCTCCGGCCGACCCGCTCGTGTCGGACCCCGTCATCGGGCATGACACCATCGACCACGTGCTCGACATCGGCTACTCCCTCTCCCGGCGCTTCCCGGACCCCCCGCAGACCGACTACCGCCGCGCGGACGTCCATGCCCTGCGGCACGATCTGTTCTCCGGTGACGTCTACCTCGCGGACACCGAGGCGGACCGTGAAGTATCCACAGCCTGGGGATGGGTTCCGGTGCTCGACTTCGCGTGGGCGCTGTGCGACATCGTCGAGCGGATCGACCAGGACCCGCGGGGCAACCGCTCGCACCGTGAGCAGTACGCCGAGCTGGACTTCACCGAGTCCACGGACCGCATGATGTTCGCGCGCCGCTTCGGCTGGGTCGACGTCGAGGCCGACTGGATGCCCGGCGACGAACCGCCGCTCACCTTCAGCCACTCCCTCCTGCGGCGCGAGGCCCGCGACTTCCTGCACGACCTGATCGCCGACCTGGGCGACATGCACGACGGGCTCACCGAGAACCCCGTGATCTGGGACCTCCAGGCACGCTTCCCCCGCCTGTGACCACCCGCGGGCCGCGCGACCGCCCGGCCCGCGGCATCCTCACGCCTCCACCCGCACCCCGATCTGCGCGGCGAACGCGGGTGCCAGCTCCATCAGCTGAGCCGGGCTGATCACCGCACCCGCCAGCCGCTCCACACCCCGGGCGATATCCAGCTCCGCGACCGTCCGCAGGTCCACCGATTCCATCCGTACGGAGCTGAAGTCGGCCCGCTTCAGCACACAGTCCCGGAACTCCACCCGCACCAGCTGCGCCTCACCGAAGTCCGGCTCGGACAGCACACAGCCCTCGAACACGACGTCCTTCAGCCGGGCCTTCCGCAGATTCAGGTAGTCGATCTTCCCGCCGCGCACCACCACCCGCTCCAGCACCGCGCCGTGCAGCTGCACCCCGCCCAGCCGGGCGTCCACGACCTCCACGTCCCGCAGCGAAGCCCCCGCGAGATCGGTGCCCACACCCCGTACCCCCGTGAGCACCGAGTCGATGAAGCGGGCTCTGACCAGCTCCGTACGGTCCAGGGCGCAGCCGTCCAGCGCGCAGTCCATGAAGCGGGCCCCCGGACCCGCTTCGTCGGCGAGGTCCACCGCCTCGAACCGCACACCGTCGTAGTCCCCGTCCGGCTCCAGCCCCACCCCGTCGTACGGAACGAGCGGCGGCAGCCGCACCTCCGGCCGACGGGCCGCCGTCAGGGTGTCCTTCTTGCCTCTGGTCCTGCCCGCACTTCCTGCCATGGCCCCATCGTGACGCACACCACTGACAACGCCCCACCGGGAGGCTCACGGGAACCGGGATTGACCTCAAGAGCACTTGAGGTCACAGGGTGGGGAGCGCCCACAGCGCACGACTCCGGGGAGACCACCATGCAAGCCATCCGCCTCCATGCCTTCGGCCCCGCCGACAACCTGGTCCACGAATGGGCCGAGGACCCCCTGCCCGGCCCCGGCCAGGTACGGATCGCCGTCGCCGCGGCCGGCGTGCACCTCCTCGACGTCGCCCTGCGCGAGGGCATGACCGGCCCGTACGCCGCCGTCGCGGAACTGCCCACGATCCCGGGCCGGGAGGTCGCCGGAACGGTCGAGTCGCTCGGCGAGGGCACCGACCCCGCGTGGCTCGGCAAGCGCGTCGTCGTCCACATCGGCATGGCCCCCGGCGGCTACGCCGAACTCACGGTCGCCGACGCCGACCGGCTCCACGAGATCCCGGCCGGACTCGACGAGGCCGCGGCCGTCGCCATGATCGGCACGGGCCGCACGACCCTCGGCATCCTCGCGTTCACCGAACTGGGCCCGGACTCCGTGGTCGTCGTCCCCGCCGCGGCGGGCGGCATCGGCACCCTGCTCGTGCAGTACGCCAAGAACGCCGGAGCCACCGTCATCGGCCTCGCGGGCGGCCCCGCCAAGGTCGCCCGGGTCGAGGCCAACGGCGCCGACCTCGCCGTCGACTACACGCTCCCCGACTGGCCCGGCCGGGTCCGCGCCCACCTGGACTCGATCGGCCGCCGCGCCACCGTCGTCTACGACTCCGTCGGCGGGGTCACCGCCCGCGCCGCCGTCGACCTCCTCGGCAAGGGCGGGGCGCACATCGTGTTCGGCTGGTCCGGCGAGGACCTCCACAAGGGCGGCCCGCTCACCTTCACCCCCGAGGAGATCGCCGAACGCGGCATCACGTCCGAGAGCGTGCTCGGCCCCACCATGATTCAGAAGGGCGGCGGACTGCGCGCCCTGGAGACCCTGGCCCTCGCCGAGGCCGCGGCCGGCCGGCTGCGCCCTTCCGTCCAGCGCTACCCGCTCGCAGAAGCGGCCACGGCCCACCGCGCCATGGAAACCCGCGGCACGATGGGCAAGGTCGTCCTGGAACCGTAGAACCGGAACCGGAAGCAGACGCACGAGCAGGCACGGAAGCGGACGCGGGAGCAGGCACGCGAACAGGCACGAAAGGCAGGCGCGGAACCGCAGTCGGTGGCATGGGCGGAATCCGGATGCAGCCGAACCGGAACCCCGCGCACGCCCACGCGCCGACAGCTCCCGCCACCGGACTCCGTCACCGGTTCCCGACGTCAGTTCCCACCGCCGGCCCCCGGCGTCAGCTCGCGCCGAGCTCCGCCAGCGCCCCGTCCGTCAACCGGTACACCGTCCACTCGTCCTGCGGCCGCGCGCCCAGCGACTCGTAGAAGGCGATGGACGGGGCGTTCCAGTTCAGCACCGACCACTCCAGGCGCTCGTAACCCCGCTCCCGGCAGATCCGCGCCAGTTCCGTCAGCAGGGCCTTCCCGTGACCGCCGCCGCGCCGCTCCGGGCGTACGTACAGGTCCTCCAGGTAGATGCCGTGCACCCCGCGCCAGGTCGAGAAGTTGAGGAACCACAGCGCGAATCCGACCACCTCGCCGTCGCCCCCACCATCACCGCCGGCGTCACCGGCGCCCCCGCCGTCCGCCACCGCGACATGCGCGTACGCGGCGGGCCGGTCGCCGAACAGGGCCTCGTGCAACTGCTCCTCGGTGGCGTTCGCCTCGTCGAGGGCCTTCTCGTACTCGGCCAGTTCGCGCACCATGGCGTGGATGACCGGGACATCAGCGTGGGTAGCGGTACGAATCATGGGGGCAGCGTAAACAGGCGCCCACGACGGCCCCCACCCCGGTCCGCCCCGGACCGGCCCGTTCCGCAGGCCCCGCCCCGGTCCGCCCCGTACCGGCCCGTTCCGCAGGCCCCGCCCCGTACCCCCGTACCCCCGGACCGGCCCGCCCGCTCCCCCGCCTACCCCCGGCGCGCCAGCAACTGCCGGGCGATCTCCGCGTGGTCCCCGGACAGCCGCCGCTGCCCGCCCTCGATCGCCCACAGCCCGTTCTGCAGCACCCGGCCGAGCGTCCAGGCCCGCGCACGTGCCCGGTCCCCGTCCATGCCCAGCGCCTCCGTCAGCGCGTCGAACCGCCACCGCACCTCCGCCGCGTCGAACCGGTTGTCCAGCGCCGGGAACAGCTCGAAGCCGGGGTCCCCGGCCAGTGGTTTCGGGTCCAGTGCCACCCACTCGTGGGCCCGGCCCGCCTCCGCCCGGCCGGCCAGGATGTTGTCGTAGTGCAGGTCCCAGTGGAGCAGCCGGCCGCCCGGTTCGCCCGCCACTTCCCGTACCGCCGCCGCGCAGTCGGTCAGCAGCCGCCGCTCGGACTCCTCCGCCAGCGCCCCGACCGCCCCCGGCACCTGGTCCAGCATCCGCGCCGCGATCTCCCCGAGCCCGCGCAGCCCGTCCGGCGCCGGTACGGCGGTGAGCCGGGCCAGTACCTCCGCGAGGATGCGCACCGCCTCCCGCGCGTCCGCCACGGCCGACAGCGGGCGGCGCTCGTCCAGCCGCTCCAGCAGCAGCGTGCCGGTCACCGGGTCATGGTCGAGCAGCCCCACCGCCCCGGCCCCCGCCGCGCCCCACACCCGCAGCGCGACCGGCTCCCCCACCGTCTCCTCGTCCGCGATCTGAAGCTTCAGCACGGCCGGGCACCCGTCCGCCTCCCGCACCACGGGCAGCACCAGCGCGCACATGCCGGACATCGACGCGCCGTCCGGCCGCAGCCCCCACTCCTCCAGGAACCGGGCGGCCAGCCCCGGCAGCGCGGCGATGAACGCCCGCCCGGCCTCCCCGTTGTATGTGGACTGGGTATCGATCAGCTCATCCGGAATGTCGATCACGCTCCGGATCGTAGGCCGTGGGTCAATCGGCTATGCCCCGAAACCACCGGCCGGGCCACGGGCGGGCCGACGCCACCGACACCCGCACCACAGCCACCCCCGGTGCGGGCCCCGGACCCGCCCGGACCACCGTCGCCCGCACCGCCCTCACCGCCGTGCGCCGCTGGATCACCGGCGCCCCCGGCACATACCTCTGGCTGGCGGTCCTCTTCGTCACCACCGTCGTCATGCACCGGATGTCACCGGACTTCGAGGAGGACTTCCTGCGCCAGCGCTCGACCAACATCCACGAGCTGTCGCAGAACCCGGTCCGGGTCCTCGTCTCCAGTGCCCTGTGGATCGACGGCGGGCGGTGGCTCCCGTACGCCGTGCTGTTCACCGTCTTCCACGCCACCGCCGAACACTGGCTCGGCACCCTGCGCTGGCTCGGCGTGGCCGCCGCCGCCCACATCCTCGCCACCCTGGTCAGCGAGGGCGTCCTGGCCTGGGCGATCCGGCACGGGCACGCACCGCAGTCCGCGCTCAACACCCTGGACGTCGGAGTCAGTTACGCGCTCGCGGGCGTCATCGCCGTCCTCACCTACCGGGTCCGGCCGCCCTGGCGGCACGTGTACGCCTTCGCCGTCCTCGTCTTCTACGGCATCCCGCTCGTCACCGGCCGCACCTTCACCGACCTGGGCCATTTCACCGCCGTGCTGATCGGACTCGCCTGCTACCCGCTGACCCGCAACCCGCCGGGTTCGCGTACCGCGCACAAGACGAAAGCCCCTGTCGCGCAGTAACGTCCCGTCACACAGAGTCTCGGCGCACAGCGGACACCCCAGGGGCATCATGAGCACCGTCAGTACCGTCAACGGCGGCATATCGTTCTGGTACGCGCAGGAGGGCACACCCGCCCCCCGCGAACCCCTGCCCGGCGACGCGACCGCGGACGTCTGCATCGTCGGGGGCGGATACACCGGACTCTGGACGGCGTACTACCTCAAGAAGGCCGTCCCCTTCCTCAACATCACCGTGCTGGAGGCCAGGTTCTGCGGCTACGGCGCCTCCGGGCGCAACGGCGGCTGGCTCTACAACGGCATCGCGGGGCGCGACCGGTACGCGAAGCTCCACGGCCACGACGCGGCGGTCCGGCTCCAGAAGGCGATGAACGACACCGTCGACGAGGTCATCGCCGTCGCCGCCGACGAGAACATCGACGCCGACATCCACCGGGGCGGCGTCCTGGAAGTGGCCCACACACCGGCGCAGCTCGCCCGTCTGAAGGACTTCCACTCCGTGGAGATCGCGTTCGGCGAGACGGACCGCGTCCTGCGCGGCGCCCGGGAGACCGCCGAGCGCGTCAAGGTCACCGGAGCGGTCGGCTCCACCTGGACCCCGCACGGCGCGCGGCTGCACCCGGCCAAGCTGGTCAAGGGGCTCGCCGACACCGTGGAGGCCCTCGGCGTCACGATCCACGAGTCGACGCCCGTCACCGAGATCAAGGCCAAGCACGCCATCACCCCGTACGGCACGGTCCGCGCGCCCTACATCCTGCGCTGCACCGAGGGCTACACGGCGAACCTCAAGGGCCAAAGACGCACCTGGCTCCCGATGAACTCCTCCATGATCGTCACCGAACCGCTGCCCGCGGCCGTCTGGGACACCATCGGCTGGGAGGGCCGCGAGACGCTGGGCGACATGGCGCACGCGTACGTCTACGCCCAGCGCACCGCCGACGGCCGTATCGCTCTGGGCGGCCGGGGCGTTCCCTACCGCTACGGCTCCGCCGCGGCGCGCGTCGACGACGCAGCCCGCACCCGGCCCGCCACCGTCGAAGCCCTCCGCGACCTCCTGGTCCGCTTCTTCCCCACCACGGCGGGCACCCGTGTCGACCACACCTGGTCCGGTGTCCTCGGCGTCCCCCGCGACTGGTGCGCCACCGTCACCCTGGACCGCTCCACCGGCCTCGGCTGGGCGGGCGGTTACGTCGGCTCCGGCGTGGCCACCGCCAACCTCGCCGCCCGCACCCTGCGCGACCTGATCCAGCAGGACTCCGGCCAGGCGGGCCCCACCGAACTGACCGCCCTGCCCTGGGTCGGCCACAAGGTCCGCCGCTGGGAACCGGAACCCTTCCGGTGGCTCGGCGTCCACGGCATGTACGCCGCCTACCGCGCCGCCGACCGCCGGGAGTCGGCCTCCCCTCGGCTCGCCACCGACCCGCTCGCCAGGGCGGCGGACCGGATCGCGGGACGGGGCTGAGCCGTGTCCGCGGCACCCCGCCCGGACGGGCCCGTCCGCGCCGGGCGCGCCGGGCGATGGGGTCCACAGCCCGACGGGGCGGGCGGTGCGGTCGGTGGGGTCCGCGGTCCGACGAGGCGGTCGGTGCGGTCGGTGCGGTACCCAGCCCGGCGAGGCCGGGCGATGGGGTCCGCAGTCCGATGGGACGGGCCGTGGGGTCCGCAGCCCGACGAGCCATGACGGACCCCGCCCATCCAGGCCAAATCACCTATATACAGGCGCACTTGGGGTCGGGAGAGGGTCCGTCGGAGGCTGGGC
The DNA here is from genome assembly GCF_040297465.1 of Streptomyces sp. NPDC001787. NCBI lineage: Bacteria > Bacillati > Actinomycetota > Actinomycetes > Kitasatosporales > Streptomycetaceae > Streptomyces > Streptomyces sp. NPDC001787. The sequence continues at coordinate 6,888 of NZ_JBEOZE010000055.1, read as the reverse complement.
TAGCCTGACCCCATGCACGGGGGGCCGGAAGACCATTCATATCTGCGGGGCAGTGGGGCGACACCGACGGAACCGGGGGATCCCCGGCGGATCGGCGCGTTCGGGCTGCTCGGTGTGCTCGGCGCCGGCGGCATGGGGCGGGTGTACCTGGGCACCGCCGCGGGCCGGTACGCGGCCGTCAAACAGGTGCTGCCGGCGCTCGCCGCGGACCAGGACTTCCTGCGCCACTTCGGGCACGAGCTCGACAACCTGGCCAAGCTGCCGGCCGGCGTCAGCGCGCCGATGCTGGCCAGCGACCGCACGGCCCAACCGCCGTGGTTCGCCACGGAGTACATACCCGGCCTCACCCTGAGCGACGCGCTGCGGCTGCACGGCGGCCCGCTGCCCGCCGACAGTCTCTGGCGGCTGCTGCGCGACGGGGCGAAGGGCCTGCGATCCGTGCACGCCGCCGGCATCGTGCACCGCGACCTCAAGCCCTCCAACGTCATGCTGACCCTCGACGGTGTGACCCTGATCGACTTCGGCGTGGCGCGGGCGGTCGACCAGAGCAGGCTGACCAGGACCGGCATGATCATCGGGACGCCCGCCTACATGGCACCCGAACAGGCCGTCGCGGACCGCGAACTGACGGGCGCGGCAGATGTGTTCGCCTTCGCCAGCCTGCTGCTCTTCGCGGCGAACGGCCGACCGCCGTTCGGCGACGGGTCGGGGCCCGGTCTGCTCTACCGGATCGTCCACACCGAGCCCGATCTCGGCCGGCTGCCCGGCATCGACCCGGACCTGGCCGCCGTCGTCGAGTCGTGCCTCGCCAAGGACGCCGAGGCCAGGCCGACCGCCGCCGAACTCTTCGAGCTGGCCCGCGACCGTGTACCCGCCGCGGTGTCCGCGCCGTGGCCGGCCGCCGTCACGGACCGGATCACCGAACGCGCCGCGTTCGCGTCGAACCCGCCACCGGTGATCGAGGAGGCCGAGCCGGAGCGGGCAGGGCCGGCCGGGGCGGTGCCCGCCCCCGCCCCCGCCCCTGTCGCGCAACCCGGTTCACCCGAGGCCGCCGCGACCGGTAGGGCCGCCCGTGCGCCGCGCGAGCGCCGTACCCGGGTGCTGCTCGTCGCGCTCCCCGTCGTGGTGACGGTGGGCACGACGCTGACCCTGGCGCTCGGGCCCTACCGGATCGGCGCCCCGCAGGGCGCGGGCCCGGACGGCTCGACGCCCTCGGCCACCGCCGGCCCCTCCGCATCCGCGGCGGGCGGACGCGCACCGAGCACGGTGTCCCCGCCCTCCCGTTCCTCGGACGCCAAGCCGGGGGCGGGGTCCGCCACGCCGGGCGCCTCCTCCGGCGCACCGGAGGACGGCGGCGCCAAGGACGGCGGCGACGCGGGCGACTCCGGCCCCTCGGGCGGCTCCGGCAACGGCGGCGGCCCCTCGGGCGGTTCGGGTGACGGAGGCGGGTCCGGCGACCCGGGCGGTTCGGGCGGTTCCGGCGGGTCGGACAGTTCCGGCGGTGGACAGGCGACCGTACCCACGGGACAGCGGTACCTGAAGAACGCGTCCATGAGCCGATGCCTCGCGGACTCCGCCTCGCCGTTCGGAGGCAGCGACGTACGCAACGAGGTGTGCGGCGAGCCGGCCCACAACGGGGTCACGCTGTACTACCGGTGGACGTACAAGGCCACATCCGGCGGCATGTTCAAGCTCGTCAGCCAGGGCACCGGCAAGTGTCTGCGGGTGAACGGCCCGGCCGGGCCCTCCATCGAGACCTGCAACGGCTCCGAGTCGCAGACCTGGCGGATCGGGGCGACGCGGTCGAACGGCCACACGCTGATGAACGTGGCCGAGAAGACCTGTCTGCAGATGGCGAGCAGCATCGGATTCCTCACCACGACCTGCGATCCCTCGGAGCCGTCACAACTCTGGCGCGGCGCCTGACCACCGACTCCCCGCAGCGGCACCGAGCGCTTCGCGCAGCGCCGCGTGAACCATCGGCGCCCCCAACTTCCAGCCCGCACACCTGGAGCACCACCTGGCCGTCCTGCGCCGGCACCTCCAGGTGGGGGGCGCACATCGCTGTCACGGAGCGTGTGCGTACTCGTACGCCCAATCACCGGAGATAACGATGTCGATTCGAAACATTGAGATAGTGCCGCTGAGGATCCTCCCGCACATCTCGCTCATAGGATCTCCTCGTGCTCATGGGGCACTTGGCATTGGTTTCGCGACTCTCCCACGTATCTCGTGTGGCGCATCTGTCGCGCCTCAAGGATGAGCCGCATCGGAGGGGACTGCTGTGTTTGCACCTTTCTCAACATCCGTCACGCCCGCGCGAGGAACCGCCGGTCGTCGAATAGCCGCAACGGCGGCCACGGTTGGACTATTGGTCCTGGGATCCTTTGCTGGGGCCAACAGCGCCTCGGCCGATGGGGATGACACGCACCACCAGGGTGGCGCGGTGGCCACTCTGGACGGACTGAAGACGTACGACTCGGCCCGTCTCGACATCGGTGACGGCAGGACGAAGAACATCTCCGCAGGACTGTTCGAGATGAGTGTCGAGGGTGGCGGTCGACTGCAGACATACTGCATCGACATCCACAACCCGACTCAGAACAAGGCGAAATACCTTGAGACCCCGTGGGGTCAGACGTCGCTCGGCGTGAACAAGGACGCCGGAAAGATCCTCTGGATCCTCCGGAACTCGTACCCGCAGGCCGCCGATCTGGCGGCGCTCTCCCAGAAGGCGGGCGCCGGGGAACTCACCGCCAAGACGGCCGCCGCCGGTACGCAGGTCGCCATCTGGCGGATCTCGGACGGGGTGAAGGTCGAGGCCAAGAACGAACAGGCCGAGAAGCTCGCGGACTGGCTTGAGTCCCAGGCCCAGAACCTGCAGGAGCCGAAGACCTCTCTGACGCTGGAGCCGAACGCGGTATCCGGCAAGTCGGGAGACAAGATCGGTCCTGTGACGGTGCGCACCAACGCCGACCAGATTTCCGTCGCCGCCAACGCCGACGGCCTGGCGGCAGGGGTCAAGGTGACCGACAAGAACGGTCAGCCCGTCACGTCGGCCGTCAACGGCACCGCTCTGTACTTCGACGTGCCCGCAGGCACGGCCGACGGCAGGGCCTCGCTCACGGCCAAGGCGACCACACAGGTTCCGGTCGGCCGGGCGTTCGCGAGCCCGAGCAAGAGCCAGACACAGATCCTGGCCGGCTCCACCGAATCCACGATCACTGCGGAAGCAACTGTGAACTGGGCCTCGAAGGGTGCTATCCCCTCGGTGACGGCCGAGAAGAACTGCACCGCGGGCGGCATCGACGTCAAGGCCGCCAACAAGGGCGACGCCCCGTTCACCTTCGAACTCGGCGGTGCCAAGCACACGGTCGGTGCGGGCGAGACGAAGACCGTGACGGTACCGGTCGGTGAGGACGAGGCGTACGACTTCACCGTCGTGGGCCCCAACGGCTTCTCCGAGCGTTTCCAGGGCGTCCTGGACTGCGAAACCCAGGGCACTCCCGCCCCGGGCACGGGCGGTGGCGGGGAGACCCCGTCCTCCAGCCCGAGCCCCGCTCCGAGCGATGACACGACGGGCGGCACGGCCGGGGGCAGTGGTGATCTCGCGGAGACCGGCGGCTCCAGCGCCACACCGGTGATCGCAGGCGTAGCGGCGGCCTTCGTGGTCGCGGGCGCGGCGGCGGTGTACATCCTGCGCAGGAAGAAGACCGCTGGTCAGTAGCTGACCGGTAGGCAACGGACAGGCCCGGTACGCCCATGCGTGCCGGGCCTGTCGCATTTGCTGTCCACCGGCGCCGGTCATGGCACCTCCGAAGGGGTGACCAACCGCTACGGCTTCCTCCTGAGAGACAGAAAACCCCAGGTCACGAGCTATGTGACCTGGGGTTCCGCCGAGCCCCCTGTCGGATTCGAACCGACGACCTACGCATTACAAGTGCGTTGCTCTGGCCAACTGAGCTAAGGAGGCGTGCCGGAGCAGTGTATCCAACGACGCGCGGGGACCGGACGAGATATTCCGGGTGACCAGGACTACTGACAGATTCGAAAACGCCAGGTAGCGTCACATCGGGCCCACTCAAGTGGACCAGACCACTCCCTTACTCGGATCGTCCGGCACGTTCCTGCCGGTGGAGGAGAAGAATCAGCATGGCCAGTGTCACGTTCGACAAGGCGTCCCGCGTCTACCCCGGCTCCACGAAGCCGGCCGTGGACCAGCTTGAGATCGACATCGCGGACGGTGAGTTCCTCGTCCTCGTCGGTCCCTCCGGTTGTGGCAAGTCGACCTCCCTGCGCATGCTCGCGGGTCTTGAGGACGTCAACGGCGGCGCGATCCGCATCGGTGACCGCGATGTCACGCACCTGCCGCCGAAGGACCGGGACATCGCCATGGTGTTCCAGAACTACGCGCTGTACCCGCACATGTCCGTCGCGGACAACATGGGCTTCGCGCTCAAGATCGCCGGTGTGAACAAGACCGACATCCGGGCGAAGGTCGAAGAGGCCGCCAAGATGCTGGACCTCACCGACTACCTGGACCGCAAGCCGAAGGCGCTCTCCGGTGGTCAGCGTCAGCGTGTCGCGATGGGCCGTGCCATCGTGCGCGAGCCGCAGGTCTTCCTCATGGACGAGCCGCTGTCGAACCTCGACGCCAAGCTCCGTGTCTCGACCCGTACGCAGATCGCGTCGCTCCAGCGCCGCCTGGGCATCACCACCGTCTACGTCACCCACGACCAGGTCGAGGCCCTCACCATGGGCGACCGGGTCGCGGTCCTCAAGGACGGGCTGCTCCAGCAGGTCGACTCGCCGCGCAACATGTACGACCGCCCGGCGAACCTCTTCGTGGCCGGCTTCATCGGCTCCCCCGCCATGAACCTGGTCGAGGTCCCGATCACCGACGGTGGCGTGAAGTTCGGCAACAGCGTCGTCCCGGTCTCCCGCGAGGCGCTCACCGCCGCCGCCGACCGCGGCGACACGACCGTCACGGTCGGCATCCGCCCCGAGCACTTCGACATCGTCGAGCACGGCGGCGCCGCCGCGAAGTCGCTCACCAAGGACTCCTCGGACGCCCCGGCCGGCCTGGCCGTCTCGGTCAACGTCGTCGAGGAGCTCGGCGCCGACGGCTTCGTCTACGGTGCCGCGCAGGTCGGTGGCGAGCACAAGGACCTGGTCGTCCGCGTCGGTGGCCGCGCCGTTCCGGAGAAGGGCACCGAGCTGCACGTCGTCCCGCGCCCGGACGAACTGCACGTCTTCGCGACCTCGACCGGTGAGCGCCTCACCGGCTGATCCCGCACGCCGTACGCACGGCCCCGCACCCTTCGAGGGTGCGGGGCCGTTCGCGTCGCACGCGGCGTGTTCGCGTTTCGTCTGCGGATGGCTCGAAATACCCTGCCGGATGAGACATTTCACCCCGACCCGTCAACCGTGGATTCGAATGACCGCCTCGAACCATCCCTCACATGAGTGACGGAATGTCGTCAATTCCTCACTCCCCGCTACGCTCGCCTGCGTGACCCACACCGCGCGCCGAATCGGCCGAACTCTCGCTCTCGTCCTGCCCGTCGTCATGGTTCTCTCCGGAACCCTCGCGGTGACCCGCGTTCCGTGGGCGGCGCAGAACAACGAATCCCCGTTGCTGGCCGCCGCCTCGGAGACCATCTCCAAGCGCGCCAAGCCGCATGCCCCGCAGGACGTCCTGCGCGACAAGCTGCTCGTGGAACTCCGGGAGAAGGATCCGGCCGCCGCGCTGACCGATCTCCAGCGCGCCGTCGAACAGCGCCCCTCGCTCGCCCGGCACTGCATGTCCATCGCCAAGGCCCTGGGCAAGGCGGCCGTCGAGCAGTACGGCCCGACGCGCGCCCACCGCTTCTCCCGCCCGGTCTGCGACACCTCGTTCGCCTCGGGTGTTGCACAGTTCAGCTGAGCCGGACCGTACGGGCACCGCACAGCGCGCCCGGCCCGCATATCGTGCCTGGCATGCATACGTATCCGACGCAGGCAGTGGTCCTGGCGGGTGGCCAGGGCTCGCGACTGCGCCCGTACACCGATGACCGCCCCAAGCCGATGGTCGAGATCCCCGGAACCGGGACCCCGATCATCGGCCATCAGCTTTCCTGGCTGGCCGCCGAGGGCGTCACCGACGCCGTGGTCTCGTGCGGCCATCTCGCCGAGGTCCTCCAGGAATGGCTGGCCTCGGCCGATCTCCCGTTGCGCGTCACGACCGTCGTCGAGACGGAGCCGCTCGGCCGCGGCGGGGGCCTGAAGTACGCGGCGGCCCGACTGCCCGATCCGGGGCAGCCCTGGTACGCCACCAACGGCGACATCTGGACGCGCTTCTCCCTGCGCGAGATGGCCGCCTTCCACGCCGAGCGCGACGCCACGGCGACCCTGGCGCTGGCCCGGCCCCGGATTCCCTGGGGCGCGGTGGAGACGGACGCGTTCGGGCACATCACGGACTTCATCGAGTCGCCGCCCTCGCCGTATCTGATCAACGCGGGGGTGTACGTGTTCTCGCCCGCGTTCACGGAGCTGCTGCCCGACCGGGGCGACCACGAGCGGACGACGTTCCCCCGGCTGGCCCGGGAACGCAGCCTCGCCGGGTACCCGCTGCCGCACGGGGCCTACTGGCGCGCGATCGACACCGCCAAGGACCTCACCGAGGCCGCGAAGGAACTCGGCGCCCAGGCGGGCTGACAGAGCCGCGGACGGGGTCGCGGACGGGGTCGCTCGGAGGGCCCCCGCGCAGGGAGCTGCACGGAAAGCTGTGCAGAAGGCCGCTGAGAAGCTGCGGAGAGCGGCGGAGAAGGCGGCGCGCAGAGGGGGGGGGGGCCGGGTTCGGTGCCCGCCCCCCCGCGCGGGCGCGGTGCGCCCGTCTGGCGGGGGGGC
>NZ_JBEOZE010000054.1:0-35589 GCF_040297465.1 Streptomyces sp. NPDC001787 | reverse complement strand
CGGTCCCCCCTCCCCGGCTCCCGCCGCCCCCCCCCCCCGCGCGGCCGCAGTACGCGGCGCGGCGCCCCCCCCCGCCCCCCGGCCCCCCCCCCCCCCTTCCGCAGGTACGTCCGGGCGAGGCGGGTGTCAGCCGGCCTTCTTGGCGCCGCCGATCGCGGCGATCGGGCCCAGGGCGAGGAAGAGGTAGGTCATGAAGTCGGCCTCTTCCTTCCAGAGCCGGGTCACCACGTCGAAGTGGTCGAGGAAGACCTCGGAGAAGGTCGCGCCCGCCACGTCCGCCATGATCATCGACATGCCGACGAGCTGGCCGAGGTAGACACCGCCGAGCGAGAAGAGCGCGGCGGCCCCGACGACGACCGGGTTGCTCCCGCCGACCTTGCTGGCGGCGAAGCCGACGAGGAAGCCGACGCCGACCGCCGCGTAGCCGACCTCGCGCTCGATGGAGCCCGCGATCACGCCGTACAGGATGCCCGCGATGATCGCCGCGCCCAGCGCGGTCACCACACCGAGTGCGATGTTGTTGCGCGCCGGGGGTGCCGGGGTGAAGGGGGTGCCGCCGCCGAACTGGCCGGGCTGCTGGTCCGCGAAGGGGTTGCCCGTGGGGGCACCGGGCTGCTGGCCGTACGGGTTGCCCGTCGGGGCGCCCGGCTGCTGGCCGTAGGGGTTGCCGGTCGGGGCACCGGGCTGCGGCTGGTTCGCGTACGGGTTGCCGTCGGCGGGCTGGCCCCCGTAGGGCTGCTGGGGCTGGTTCGGCGGCACGGGCTGGCTCACGGTGGGTCTCCCCCTGGGGCGAATGCGCACGAGTGTGCGAGTTGTGACGCCGCAGGCTAGCAGTCAGTTCCGACAACGCCCACCGAAAACGTTGGGGCGACTGGTCGGAGCCCGTTCAGGAGGCTCTTCTCAGAGCCGGTGCGCGGCTCCCGCGGGGGTGGCGCCCCGGGTGTCCAGGAGGAGCTGGGCCTTCACCGCGAGGCCCTGGAGGTCGTAGGTGCGGTGCTGCTGGAGCAGTACGGTCAGGTCGGCGCCGGCGGCTGCCTCGTACAGGGAGTCGGCGCGCGGCACGGGCAGCTCGCGGACGCGCCAGTCCAGGACGTGCGGGTCGTGGTAGCCGATCTGCGCGCCCATGTCCATCAGCCGGGTCGCGATCTCGCGGGCGGGGGAGGCCTCCTGGTCGGCGCTGTCCGGCTTGTAGGTGACGCCCAGGAGCAGGACCCTGGCCCCGCGGACGGACTTGCCGTGCTCGTTCAGCAGGGTGGCGCAGCGCTGGATCACATAGCTCGGCATGCGGTCGTTGATCTCCTGGGCGAGCGAGACCATGCGCAGGGGGTGGCCGGGGGTGCGGGTGCTGTACGGGAGGTAGCCGGGGTCGACCGGGGCGCCGTGGCCGCCGACGCCCGGTCCGGGACGGAAGGGCTGGAAGCCGAACGGCTTGGTCTCCGCGCACCGGATGACGTCCCACAGGTCGACGCCGAGGTCGTGGCAGAGCACCGCCATCTCGTTGACCAGGGCGATGTTGACGTGCCGGAAGTTGGTCTCCAGGACCTTGGTCATCTCGGCCTCGCGGGGCCCTCGCGCCCGGACGACCTTGTCGGTGAGCCGGCCGTAGAAGGCCGCGGCCGATTCGGTGCAGGCGGGGGTGAGGCCGCCGATGACCTTGGGGGTGTTGGCGTAGACATGGGTGCGGTTGCCGGGGTCGAGCCGGCCGGGGGAGCACGCGAGGTGGAAATCGCGTCCGGCGCGCAGGCCCGAGCCCTCTTCGAGCAGGGGACGCAGGAAGTTCTCGGTGGTGCCCGGGGGGACGGAGGACTCCAGCAGGACGGTGGTGTGCGGTCGCAGCCGGGCGGCCAGCGCGCGGGCCGCGTCGCCCAGTGCCGTGAGGTCCAGGGTGCGGTCGGCGCCCAGCGGGGTCGGGGCGCAGATCACGGCGGTACGGACCCGGCCGAGCTCGGCCGCGTTGCTGGTGGGCCGGAAGCCCCCGGAGAGCATCCGGCGGATGGCGGAGGCGGTGAGGGAGCCCTCGACGGGGGTGCGGCCCGCGGCGAGTTCCGTGCAGGTGCGTGGGTCGGTGTCGTAACCGACGGTGTCGATGCCGGCGGCGACGGCGGCCTGGGCGAGGGGCAGGCCGAGGTGACCGAGTCCGATGACGGCGAGGTCTGCGGGCATGTCGAAGGCCGTCCTTCCCTAAGACCATGAAGACGGAAAGCGCAACTGCTGGGAACAGTGCAATGTCAGACTAGGCGTAAATATGACCTATATGTCGCATTGTGTGGCTCCGGTCGTCCGGGTGTTGTCCACAGGCGGTGGCTGAAGTCGCCGACCGCGGACAGAATCGAGAGGTGGGCACGGACGCCCGGCCTCCCGGGCCGGGCCGCACCACCGTGCCCGACCACCCCGATCTACCGGGAGGCAGCAGTGAGGACAGCGACACTGGGACCCGCGGAGCGCGCGGCGGCGCTCGCCGCGATGGCCGAGCGCGAACTGGACGTGCTGGTCGTGGGGGCGGGCGTGGTCGGCGCCGGGACGGCGCTGGACGCCGCGACCAGAGGGCTCTCGACCGGACTGGTCGAGGCCCGCGACTGGGCCTCCGGCACATCGAGCCGGTCCAGCAAACTGATCCACGGCGGGCTGCGCTATCTGGAGATGCTCGACTTCGCGCTCGTGCGGGAGGCCCTGAAGGAGCGCGGGCTGCTCCTGGAGCGGCTCGCCCCGCACCTGGTGAAGCCGGTGCCCTTCCTCTATCCGTTGCAGCACAAGGGCTGGGAGCGGCTCTACGCGGGATCCGGCGTGGCGCTGTACGACGCGATGTCGGTCTCCTCGGGCCACGGCCGCGGACTGCCGGTGCACCGCCACCTCTCCCGCCGGCACGCCCTGCGCGTCGCGCCCGCGCTGAAGCGGGACGCCCTGGTCGGGGCCCTGCAGTACTACGACGCGCAGATGGACGACGCCCGCTATGTGGCCGCCCTGGTGCGCACCGCCGCCGGATACGGCGCCCAGGTGGCGAACCGGGCGCGGGTGGTCGGCTTCCTGCGCGAGGGCGAGCGGGTCGTCGGGGCGCGGGTGCGGGACGTCGAAGGGGGCGGGGAGTACGAGGTCCGGGCCAAGCAGGTGGTCAACGCGACCGGGGTGTGGACGGACGACACCCAGGCGCTGATCGGTGAGCGCGGGCAGTTCCACGTACGGGCGTCGAAGGGCATCCACCTGGTCGTCCCCAAGGACCGGATCCACTCCTCGACCGGCCTCATCCTGCGTACCGAGAAGTCCGTGCTGTTCGTGATCCCGTGGGGACGCCACTGGATCATCGGGACCACGGACACCGACTGGGACCTCGACAAGGCCCATCCGGCGGCGTCCAGCGCCGACATCGACTATCTGCTCGAACACGTCAACTCGGTGCTGGCCACCCCGTTGACCAGGGACGACGTCCAGGGTGTCTATGCCGGGCTGAGGCCGCTGCTGGCCGGTGAGTCGGACGCCACCAGCAAGCTCTCGCGCGAGCACACCGTGGCGCACCCGGTCCCCGGGCTGGTGGTCGTCGCGGGCGGCAAGTACACGACGTACCGGGTGATGGCGAAGGACGCGGTGGACGAGGCGGTGCACGCGCTCGACCAGCGGGTCGCGGCCTGTGTCACCGAGGACATCCCCCTGCTGGGAGCCGAGGGCTACCGCGCCCTGTGGAACGCCCGCGCCCGGATCGCGGCCAGGACGGGCATCCATGTCGCCCGGGTGGAGCATCTGCTGAACCGGTACGGCTCCATGGTCGAGGAGATCCTGGAACTGATCACGGCCGACCCCTCACTGGGCGAACCGCTGGCGGCCGCGGACGACTACCTGCGGGCCGAGATCGTCTACGCCGCCTCGCACGAGGGGGCCAGACACCTCGACGACGTACTGACCCGGCGCACCCGGATCTCCATCGAGACCTTCGACCGGGGCACCCGCTCCGCCCGGGAGTGCGCGGAGCTGATGGCCCCGGTGCTGGGCTGGGACGAGGGCCAGATCGAGCGGGAGGTCGAGCACTACGAGAAGCGGGTGGAGGCGGAGCGGGAGTCGCAGCGGCAGCCGGACGACCTGACGGCCGACGCGGCGCGGCTCGGGGCGCCGGACATCGTGCCGATCTGATGCGCGCCCGACGGTCTCTGACGGGTGGCGGCCCCTGACGGGCGGCGGTTCCGGCGGTTCCGGCGGGGTCCCGGCGGGTGGCCCGGCGGGTGGCCGGACCGTCGCCGGTGCCGGGTGGCCGTGCCGGGCGGCGTCAGGGGCGGCAGAACTCCGCCTCCAGCAGGGCCGGTTCCAGACGGGTATCGGACAAGGTATCCGTGTTGATGCGGAAAGTGATGATGTGTCGGCCGTCGCGGGTCGCCGCGGTACGGACGTAGCTGCCCGGTGCGCGGCCGTTGTGCCCCCACACCGTGACGCCGCAGGAGAGCTTCTCCGGGTAGACGCCCATCCCGTAGGCGCCATGGGCGGTACGGGTGTTCAGCAGGGTGGCCTGCTGGGAGGGCGGCAGGAGCCGGCCGCCCAGCAGGGCCGCGTAGAAGCGGTTCAGGTCGGCGAGCGTCGAGACCATCTCGCCCGCGGCGCCCGCCAGGCGCGGGTCCATCGCGGTGACGTCCCGCAGGGACCCGTCCCGCGGATCGCGGTAGTAGCCGCGGGAGTGCGGGGCGGGCAGACCGGTGCGGGCGCCCGGGAGAGAGGTTCCGCCGAGGCGGAGGGGGACGAGGACGCGGCGTCTGATCTCGGTGGCGTAGGAGTGACCGGTGACGCGCTGGATGACCAGGCCCAGCGTCAGGTAACCGGTGTTGGAGTACGCGTAGCGGCCGGGCGCCGCGGCGGGACGGCGGGCCGACGCGGCCCGGACCGACGCCTCGGCGGACGGGGGCCGCCCCGACGGGCCCGCCCGGCCGGTCATGGAAGGGGTGCCGGCCGGCAGACCGGCGGCGTGGTCGGGGAGACCGCTGGTATGGGTGAGCAGCGCGCGCAGGGTGATGCGGCGGCCGTCGTTGCCGTGGCCCCGGATCAGCCCGGGGAGATAGCGCTCGACCGGGGACGACAGCTTCAGCCTGCCCTCCCCGGCGAGTTGGAGGATCACCGTCGCGATGAACGTCTTGGTGACGCTGCCTGCCCGGAACCGGTCCCGCTGCCCGATGCCGGGCCCCGCCGAGGCGTATGCCCGCCCCGGGGCGGTGGCGGAATTCCGCGTCAGCAGGGCCGCGGCCGGGGCGCCGCCCTGGACGAGGAGACGGGGCAGATAGGAGGCTGCGGGCGTGAGGTGTGGTTCGCTGGACGGGCACGCCGTACCCGGAACGAGCAGAGAAAGCACCAGCGGGGCGGCGAGCAGCGCCCTGAATGTCGGCATGGCGGGGGATCCCTTTCCTCCGGCCACATCATGGCGGACCCCGACCCGGCACCAGGACCGGTCCCGGGGTGAGGGACAATGAACGCTCTGCCAGGGCGGGTTGATCGCAGAGGGGACGCATGTCGGAGGCGGAGCAGGCACGGGAGCCCCAACGGGACAAGGAAGGTCGTCTTCTCGCGGGGCGTTACCGGCTCGGGGAGGTGCTCGGCCGGGGCGGCATGGGCACGGTCCACCGCGCTGCCGACGAGACGCTGGGCCGCACGGTCGCGGTCAAGGAACTGCGGTTCCCGTCGGCCATCGACGAGGACGAGAAGCGCCGCCTGATCACGCGCACCCTGCGCGAGGCGAAGGCGATCGCGCGGATCCGCAACAACGGCGCGGTGACCGTCTACGACGTGGTCGACGAGGACGACCGGCCGTGGATCGTCATGGAACTGATCGAGGGAAAGTCGCTGGCCGAGGCGATCCGTGAGGACGGGACGCTGACCCCCAGGCGTGCCGCGGAGGTCGGGCTCGCCATTCTCGACGTGCTGCGCTCGGCGCACCGCGAGGGCATCCTGCACCGCGATGTGAAGCCGTCCAACGTGCTGATCTCCGAGGACGGCCGGGTCGTGCTGACCGACTTCGGCATCGCCCAGGTCGAGGGCGACCCGTCGGTCACCTCGACCGGCATGCTCGTCGGCGCCCCCTCGTACATCTCGCCCGAGCGGGCCCGCGGCCACAAGCCGGGGCCGCCCGCCGACCTGTGGTCGCTCGGCGGACTGCTGTACGCGAGCGTCGAGGGCTGCCCTCCGTACGACAAGGGGTCGGCGATCGCCACCCTCACGGCCGTGATGACCGAACCGCTCGACCCGCCCAAGAACGCGGGTCCGCTGGAGGAGGTCATCTACGGCCTGCTCGCCCGGGACCCCGACCGGCGGCTGGACGACGCCGGGGCGCGTGCCCTGCTCAACGCCGTGATCAACGCTCCGGACGTGCCGGTGCCGCCGCCGGCCGACTCCACCCAGATCATGGCCCTGCCGGTGGACGTCGACGCCGGGAAGCCGCCGAAGCCGCCCAGGCAGGCGGCCGGACCGGGCGGCGAGTCCGGCGAGGGCGCCCGCGACCGGCTGCGCGGCGCCCTGCGCTCCGTACGGAACGGGAAGGCGACCCCGGCGGTCGCGGCGGGTGCCGGGGCCGGCGCTGCCGCCGCCTCCGGGGCGGCCCCGGCCGCGCCCGGCGGGAGGCCCGGACCGCAGGACCGGGGTCCCGTGACGGCTTCCGCCGCGGCTCCGGCTACCGCGCCCAAGGCGCCGGCCAGGCCCCCGACGGCTCCGGCCGTCGCCGCCGCAGTGCCGCCGCAGCGCCCGGGAGGACCGCAGGCCGGTGCCGCGCCGGTCCGCGCGTCCCTCACGGACGTGGTGCCGCGCCGCACCCTGGCGGTCATCGCGGCCGTCGTCGCGCTCGCCATCATCGGCACGGTGCTCGCCATCGCCCTCAGCGGGGGCGACGACAAGGACAACCGGGGCGGCGGCTCGGGCAAGGGCGACACCTCCGCCTCGGCCGGTTCCGCCCAGGGCCAGGGGGGCGCGGGCAAGGAGGGCCAGGGCGGGAGCGACGGCAAGGCATCGGAACAGCCGTCCCAGGACCCCACGAAGCAGGACCCGGGCGCCGAGGACCCGGCGGACCCGCCGAAACCCCCGGCAGACGCCCTGCCCGCCGGATTCGAGAAGGTCACCGACAAGCGGTTCCACTTCACCATGGCGATGCCCGGGGACTTCGAGCGCGATGCCATCGCGGGCAGGAACTCCGGCGGGATCTACAACGCCGACGGCGGCTTCCCGCGTGTCCAGGTCGACTTCAACAACTCGCCCGGAAGCGACGCGGCGGCGGCATGGGCCGGGGCGGTGGTGGGCACCAAGGTCCGCAGCAACGGCTTCAAGCAGATCGGCATCGACAAGGTCGACTACAACGGTTACCCGACCGTCGCCGACTGGCATTTCGAGCGCGATCAGCAGGGCATCCGGGTCCGGGTGCAGAACCGGGGCTTCAAGGTCGACGCCAAGCGCGGCTACTCGATCATGATCAGCTGCAAGGCGAGCGAGTGGGACGAGGCCGAGTGCAGAACGCTGCGGGAGACGGCGTTCGCCACGTTCACGCCCACGGACTGACAACCGGACCGGCAGCCGGACCGGCAGCCGGGTTGCCGCGACCCGGCCGCGTGGCCGGGGCTTGCCACGTATCGTAAGAGGCCGGGGATCGTAGGCACCCGGAACGACAGGTCAATTGCGCGGCAACTGACCGTAATTGACTGATTCATACGGCCCTGGTGACCGGGGGACAGTGCGCTCTGGGGAGGCGTCGTGGACGACTACGCGGGTCGGGTGCTCGCCGACCGCTACCGCCTTCCTCTGCCCCCGTTCGACGGTTACGAACTGGTCGAGACCCGGGCGTTCGACACATACAGCGGGCAGGAAGTCCTGGTCCGCCAGGTGCCGTTGCCGGAGATCGTGGACGCGGAGGTGCTCGACGCCGACGGTCTGGCACCGGCTGGCGGACGCGGCACCGGACGCGCGGCGGGCCGTGCGGTGCGCCGTTCCACGGACCCCGCCGTCCGGCGCGCGATCGAGGCCGCCCAGGCGGCGGCCCAGGTGCCCGACCACCCGCGGCTCGACCAGGTCTTCGACGTGTTCGCCGAGGCGGGATCGCTCTGGATAGTGAGTGAACTCGTACCGGCACGCCCGCTGGCCGCCCTCCTCGCCGAGCGTCCGCTCAACCCGTACCGGGCCGCCGAGATCGGCTCCGATGTGCTGACGGCGCTGCGCGTGCTGCACGCCCACGGCTGGACCCATCGCAACATCACCGTCCGTACGGTCCTGATCTGCGACGACGGCCGTGTCGTGCTGACCGGCCTGGCGGCCGGGGCGGCCGAGGAAGCGCTGTGCGGGTATGTCACGGCACCGCTGCCCGACGATGACGAAGACCAGGCCGATGGCGACGCGGGCGGGCAGGGCGGGCCGGCGGAGTACGGCGAATACGACGCGTACGGCACCTACGCCGACACGGATGACGTGGACGACCCGGATCACCCGGACGCTCCGGAGTACGTGGACGACCCGGACGACTCCTACGGCGCCGAACCGGCGCCCGCACGCCCGGAGAGCCAGGAGATCGTCCCGCGACCGGCAGCCCCGGCCGTCCCGTTCTCCGCCACACAGCCTTCCGCCGAGCTCGGCCCCGCCCCGCTGGACCCCGTGCGGCCCGGCACCGTGCCGCCCGGGGCCGCGAGCGCCGCGCAATTGCGAGCGGCGCGCGCCGGAGCCATCGCCGCCTACCGCGCGGGCGCCCGCGCCGCCGCCCGGGTGAACGAGGACAAGTACCGCAAGGGGGACGGCGCCGAGGACGACCCGGCCGGCGATGACACGGCCCTCCTGCCGGTCCAGCGCCCCGCCTCCGGCGGCTCCGTGCTCCCCGGCGCCTGGGGCAGCACGTCGGACGACCCGTACACGGAGGACGACCGGTACGCCCCGGACCCGTACGCCCCGGACCCGTACGCCCCGGACCCGTACGCCGACGACGACCCGTACGCGTCGGACGACCCGTACGCCGGGCGTGACGGGCGTGACGGGCGTGACGGACGCGACGACCGCGACGTACGTGACGACCGCGACGGACGTGACGACCGCGACGGACGTGACGACCGCGACGTACGAGGCGACCGCGACGGACGTGACGACCGCGACGTACGAGGCGACGACGAGGACGGCGACGGCCGCCCGCCCGGCCGCCGGGTCCATCTGGCCGGCACCTGGGGCGACGGTCCGGGCTCCGGCCGCCCCGTGCCCGCGGGCGGCTCCGGCGAGGACGCGCTGCGCGCCGACTCACGCCGCCCCGGCAGCACCCCCGTACCGCCCGGCCCGGAGCCGCTGCCCGTCGGATCGGGATCCGGCGGCTGGGACGAGGTCGTCGCCGCCGGCCGTGGGACGCCCCCCTACCGGGGCCCCGCCACCCCGCGCGCCGCCGAACGCGCCCGGCAGGCACGGATCGCCGTCGTCGGCGCGGTGACCGAGCGCTGGGCGCCCGAGCAGGCCGGACCGGTCCACGAGAACTGGCAGCTCGCACCGCCCATCGGTCCGGCCACCGACCTGTGGGCGCTCGGCGCCCTGCTCTACCGCGCGGTCCAGGGCCACGCCCCCTACCCCGAGGAGAACGCGGCCGAGCTCGTCCAGATGGTGTGCGGCGAGCCGCCCGCCTTCGCGGAGGAGAGCGGCGCGCTGCGCCCCGTCGTCGAATCGCTGCTGCGCCAGGACCCCTCGGAGCGCCCCGACGTCGAGGAGCTGAGCGGCTGGCTGCGCTCCCTGGTGCGGGCCGCCCCGGAACCGGAAGCGGGCACGGACGTCGTCCCGCTGCCCTCCGCCGACGAAACCCGGCTCCCCATCGTGCGGCGCCGGGGAGAGCTCGTCCGCAAGCGCCGGGGCGGCTCGGCGCACGGCCGGCACCGCCAGGGCAAGCAGAAGCAGCGTCAGGAGAAGCAGCGTCACGAGGGGCCTCGCCACGAGGAGTTCGAGCAGGAGGGGGGCCTGCTGCCCGAGCAGCCCTACGAGATCCCCGAACCGAGGGACTCCCGGCCGCCCCGCCCGCCCCGTCCGCCCCGCGCCCCGCGTGAGCCCAAGGGCCCCAGGGTGCTGCGCGAGCCCGCTCGTCCGGGCGAGGGGCGGGGGCCGCGCAGCCTCGGCCGGCTGCTGCTCGTCCTCATCCTGCTGGGCATGGCCGCCGCCGTCGCGTACGCCCTGGTCTTCATGTCCGAGGACGAGCCCGGCGCGGGTGCCGTGAAGACGCCCTCCGGTTCCGCCACCCCCGCCGGTCCCGGCGCCGGGACCCCCGGGACGTCGGGAGACGCCTCCGCAGGCCCCGGCTCCCAGCAGCCGCAGACCAGCCGTTCCGCGGTCGCGCTCGCCCCGGGCTATGTGCTGCGCAAGGACGTGGAGGGCTTCGAGGTCGGGGTGGTCAAGAACTGGCAGCGCAGCCCCGCCAACGCGGACCGTCAGATCCGTTACGGGAGCGACGGGTTCAGTCTGCTGATCGTGCCCGGCCGGGACACCGTCAAGGCCAACGGTGCCGATCCGCTGGCCTATCAGCGGGACAAGGAGCCGGAGCTCCAGCCGTTCCGGGACTCCAGCTGGTCCTCGTCGGCCGGACTGCGCCGGGTCGACGTCGGCCGACAGGCCATGGCGGAGGGCCAGTTCACCTGGCAGGAGAACGGCGGACGCGAGGTGTACGTGCGCAACCTGGCGATGGTCGTCGACGGCAGGTACCACATCATCCAGGTGATCGGCCCGCACGATCAGCGGGACAAGGTCACCGCCATCTACGAACAGGCCATCGCCTCCTACCGCGTGGGCTCCTGACCGCCCGTCGCCATCGCGCCCCGCACCACCGCCGGGCGACCCCGGCGGCACGCACCGTGACATCGCCTCCGGCCCGGCCGGTGGCGACGCCCTTGAACGGCGGGCGCACCGGGGCGACAAGCATCACAGTGCGGTCTCGTGGGCGATCCCAGGTTCCATGGCCGCGCCCCTCCTCCGTAATCTGGCAGCCGAGGAACGGGGCGGGGACAACACGTGGATCATTCACAGGGCACGGGTGCGGCAACGGGTACGGGTCTGGTGCTGGCCGGGCGTTACCGGCTGGGCGAGGTCCTCGGCCGCGGCGGTATGGGCAAGGTCTGGCGCGCCCATGACGAGGTGCTGCACCGCACCGTCGCCGTCAAGGAGTTGACCGCCGGTCTGTACGTCGCCGAGGCCGACCGCCTCGTCCTGCACGCCCGCACCCAGAAGGAGGCGCGTGCGGCGGCCCGCATCACGCACCCCGGCGTCGTCACCGTCCATGACGTCATCGAGTACGACAACCGCCCCTGGATCGTCATGCAGTACGTCGACGGGCCCTCGCTCGCCGACGCGGCCAAGGAGACCGGCGAGATGGCGCCGCGCGAGGCGGCCAGGATCGGCCTCCACGTGCTGAGCGCCCTGCGGGCCGCGCACAGCGCCGGAGTGCTGCACCGGGACGTCAAGCCCGGCAACGTCCTGCTCGCCCGCGACGGACAGGTGCTGCTGACCGACTTCGGGATCGCCGCGATCGAGGGCGACTCCACCATCACCAGGACCGGTGAACTGGTGGGATCCATCGACTATCTGGCGCCCGAACGGGTACGCGGCGGAGACCCGGGCCCCTCCTCCGACCTCTGGTCGCTCGGCGCCACGCTGTACACCGCCGTCGAGGGGCGCTCCCCGTTCCGCCGTACGTCCCCGATCTCCACGATGCAGGCCGTCGTCACGGAGGAGGCGCCCGAGGCCAGGAACGCCGGACCGCTGGCCCCCGTGATCACCGCGCTGCTCCGCAAGGACCCCGAGGACCGGCCCTCGGCCGCCGAGACCGAACGGATGCTGCTGGACGCCATGGAGGGCCGCAAGCCCCGCGCCGCCCAGGAGTTCGTCCCGACCCAACGGGTCGGCGAGGAGGCCCTGCGCGGACTCCCGGCCCAGGACGGTGCCACCGGCCGGCTGCCCGAGGGCGTGCCTCCCGGCACCCCGCACACCCTGTCCGCCCCGGTCCCCGTCCACGGCGCGGCCCCGCTCCCCGGGCCCGTCTCCCCGCCGGTGACCCGGCGGGGTGGGGCCCGCTGGCGCACCACGCTCGTGGTCATCGCCGCGGCCGCGGTGCTCGGCGGGGCGGCCGGCCTGGCCGTGATGAAGTACGGGAACGGGGACGGGGGCGGCGACGGGGGATCCGCGGGCAAGGGCGGCTCCCAGGGGGTCAGCACCGCACCGAGGACCACCCCGCCGCAGTCCTCGGACCCCGCGACCCCTTCGGCGAAGCCGCTGAAGGAGATACCCGACGGCTGGGAGCGGGTCAACGATCCGGAAGGCTTCAGCCTGCTCGTACCGCAGGGGTGGACGCGCCGCACGGACGGCAACCAGATCGACTACACGCCGGACAACGGGGCGCACCGCATCCGGATCAGCGTCGATCCGGCACCGGACTTCGAGAACTCGTACACGCACATGCTGAACCTGGAGAAGGATCTCTCCAGGCGGCTGCCCGGCTACGACCGGATCACCCTGCACTCCAACACCTACCGTGACCGTCCGGGTTCCCTCTGGGAGTTCACCTGGGTCGAGTCCAAGGAACATCCCGGCCCGCGCTACGGCATCGACCAGATGTACTACGGCGAGGCGAACGGTCCCGAGTACGCGTTGTACCTGACCGCGCCGGAGGCGGACCGGGAGACCAGCCGGGAGCAGTTCGAGATCATGCTGCGCAGCTGGCGGGCGCCGGAGACGACGGACTGACGGGCACTGCCGGGTACATAGGCACTGATCAGCGGTTATGTGGCCAGCGATCACTGGCGAGTTTGCGGGGTGGCCGGCCGTCGGCTTGTGGGGAGTGTGAAAACCTATTACCCACGGGTACCAAAAGTGTGCGGGTGGACATACTCTCGGCCTCATGACGGACTCGCAGGCTCCTGTTGCCCCCCTCGGTACGAACCCCGTCGCCGCCGCTCCCGCCGGCGCGCGCACGGCAGCCGATGTGGTCACCCCCGAGGTGATCGCCCAGCTGACCCGTGGGGTGGTCGGTTCCGGCCGTACGGCCAACCACACCCCCTTCACCGGGGAGAAGCTGGCGGACCTGCCCGAGTCCACCCCCGAGGACGTGGCGACCGCCTTCGAGCGCGCCCGTGCCGCCCAGCCCGCCTGGGCCGCGACCCCCGTACGGGCGAGGGCGGCCGTCCTGCTCCGCTTCCACGACCTCGTGCTCAGCCGCCAGTCCGAGGTCCTCGACCTCATCCAGCTGGAGACCGGCAAGGCCCGTCTGCACGCCCACGAGGAGGTGCAGGCCGTCGCCGTCGCCGCCCGGCACTACGGCCGCAGGGCGTCCGCGTATCTGCGGGCGAAGCGGCACACCGGCGTCGTACCGACCCTGACCAAGGTCACCGAGCTGCGCCAGCCGCGCGGGGTCATCGGCCAGATCGCCCCGTGGAACTACCCGTTCGAGCTGTCCGTGGGCGATGCCCTGCCCGCGTTCGTCTCCGGCAACGCCGTGGTGATGAAGCCCGACACGGAGACCGCGCTGACCGCGCTGTGGGCCCGTGATCTGCTCATCGAGGCGGGGCTGCCCGCCGAGGTCTTCCAGATCGTCCTCGGTGAGGGCCCCGTCGTCGGCCCCGAGGTCGTCAACCGCGCCGACTACGTCTCCTTCACCGGCTCCACCCGCACCGGCCGCGAGGTCGCCCGGGGCGCCGCCGCCCGCCTGGTCGGCGTCTCCCTGGAGCTCGGCGGCAAGAACGCCATGCTGGTCCTGGCGGACGCCGATGTGGAGAAGGCCGCGGCGGGTGCCGTGCGGGCCTGCTTCTCCTCCGCCGGACAGCTCTGCATCTCCATCGAGCGGCTGTACGTCCACGAGTCGGTCGCCGACGACTTCGTGGCCCGGTTCGCCGCCCGTACGAAGGCCATGCGGCTCGGCAGCTCCCTCGCGTACGGCGCCGACATGGGCTCGCTCGTCGGTGAGCGGCAGCTGGAGACCGTCACCCGGCACGTCGCCGAAGCGGTCGAGAAGGGCGCCACCCTCGTCGCGGGCGGTGTCGCCCGGCCCGACATCGGTCCCCTGTTCTACGAGCCGACCATCCTGGACGGCGTCGAGGCGCCGATGGCCGTCTGCACCGAGGAGACCTTCGGGCCGGTCGTCTCCATCTACCGGTTCAGCGACGAGGACGAGGTCATCGGCCTCGCCAACGCCACTCCGTACGGTCTCAATTCGAGCGTCTGGACCAAGGACGGCAGGCGTGGCCACCGGGTGGCCGCGCGGCTGCGGACCGGCACGGTCAACATCAACGAGGGGTACGCCCCCGCGTACGGCAGCGTGCAGTCCCCGATGGGCGGCATGAAGGAATCCGGTCTCGGCCGGCGGCACGGATCCGAGGGCATCCTCAAGTACACCGAGGCTCAGACCGTCGCCCAGCAGCGGCTGATTCCGCTCGCCCCCTCCTTCGGGATGGACGACGAGAAGTACGCGGCGCTCATGAGCAGCAGCCTGAAGGTGATGAAGGCGTTCCGCCTGCGCTGACCCGCCGACCCGCCGCCCAGCAGCCCCGCCGACCCACTGCCCCGCGACCTCACTGCCCCGCACCCCGGCGACCGCGCGTACGCCGCGGCACTTCTGTCCTTTTCGTACCGAGGAGAGCCATGTCCCAGGACAGCCCTGACCGGAATCGGCCCGTGAACCCGGTGCCGGCCGAGGACGACGCGGCGTACGACTACGACGTCCTCGTCGTGGGCTCGGGCTTCGGCGGTGCGGTGTCGGCGCTGAGGCTGACCGAGAAGGGTTACCGGGTCGGGGTCCTGGAGGCGGGCCGCCGCTTCACCCCCGGCACCCTCCCCAAGAACTCCTGGGACCTCAGGAACTACCTCTGGGCCCCGGCGCTCGGCCTCTTCGGCATCCAGCGCGTGCACCTGCTCGGCAAGGTGATGGTGCTGGCCGGCGCGGGTGTCGGCGGCGGATCGCTGAACTACGCCAACACGCTGTACGTACCGCCGACGCCGTTCTTTGAGGACCGTCAGTGGGCCGGGATCACCGACTGGCAGGACGAGCTGAAGCCGTACTACGACCAGGCCCGACGGATGCTGGGGGTCCGGCTCAACCCGACCATGACCCCGTCCGACATCCACCTCAAGGCCGCCGCACAGGCCATGGGCGTCGGCGACACCTTCCACCTCGCCCCGGTCGGCGTCTTCTTCGGCGACGGCGAGGACTCCGACGGCACGGCCAGGGCGAAGCCCGGCGGTACGGTCGCCGACCCGTACTTCGGGGGCGCCGGCCCCGCCCGCAGGGCCTGCACCGAGTGCGGGGAGTGCATGACCGGCTGCCGCCACGGCGCGAAGAACACGCTCAACGAGAACTATCTGTACCTCGCGGAGAAGGCCGGAGCGGTCATCCACCCGATGACCTCCGTCATCGCGGTCACCGACGACCCCGAGGGCGGCTACCGCGTCACGACCGTCCCGACCGACCGCCGGAAGAAGGGGAAGCCCACCCGGCTGCGCGCCCGCGAGGTGGTCGTCGCGGCGGGCACGTACGGTACCCAGACCCTGCTGCACACAATGAAGGACCGGGGCCTGCTGCCCCGGCTCTCGGCACGGCTCGGCGAACTGACCCGGACCAACTCCGAGGCGCTGGTCGGCTCGCAGACCAGCGACCGCCGCTACCGCAGGAAGCACGGCGCCAAGAGGGCCGACTTCACCCGGGGCGTCGCCATCACCTCCTCGATCCACCCGGACGCCGACACGCACATCGAGCCCGTCCGCTACGGCAAGGGCTCCAACGCCATGGGTGCCATGTCCATCCTCCAGGTGCCCTACGGCGGGCGCCGGGTACTGGGCTGGCTGGGCAATGTGGTCAAGCACCCCACGCTCGCCGCGCGTTCGCTCTCCAACCGCCACTGGTCCGAACGGACCATCATCGGTCTGGTCATGCAGTCGCTGGACAACTCCCTGACGACGTACCGCAAGCCCGGCGGGCTCGGCAAGGGCCTGCTCACCGCCCGGCAGGGGCACGGGGCACCCAACCCGACCCAGATCGCCGAGGCGACCCGCAGCGCCACGCTGCTCGCCGAGGAGATCAACGGCTTCGCCGGCTCCAACGTGGGGGAGCTGATGGGGACCCCGCTCACCGCGCACTTCCTGGGCGGGTGCCCGATCGGGGCGAGTGCCGAGGACGGGGTCATCGACCCGTACCACCGGCTGTACGGCCACCCGGGAATCTCCGTCGTCGACGGCTCCGCCGTCTCCGCCAACCTCGGCGTCAATCCCTCCCTGACCATCACGGCGCAGGCGGAGCGGGCCATGTCCTTCTGGCCCAACAAGGGGGCGCAGGACCCCCGTCCCGCGCAGGGCGCGGCCTATGAGCGGCTGGCCGCGGTGGAACCGCGGTCACCGGCGGTGCCGAAGGAGGCGTTCGGGGCGCTGAAGCTGCCGTTCCTGGGCATGCCCGCCGTGCCCCCGAAGCGGAACGCGGTCCCGTCGCAGGGGAACGCGGTCCCGTCCCGGGGGGAAGCCGCGCCGTCGGCGGGGAACGCAGAGGTCCGGGCGGACGGGGACGCCGTGCCCAATCCGTGATCTTGCTGAGGGCAACTCTTCGGACGGCTGCGTGGTCGAACCGGTACTGCCTCACAGCAGTCACACAGCTCTGTCGAGTCCCATGAGGTGCGCGATGACACGCCTTTCCCCGAGAACCGCGCTGCGCCGTACCGCGGGCGGTCTCGCCGTCGCCGGTGTGCTGGCCGCCGGTTCGCTCTCCGCCGGTGCGCTCGCCGTGGCCGCACCGGTGAAGGCGGCCGACCCCGTCTTCACGCTGGGCGGCCCCGCGCAGACCGGCCTGTACCCGTACCCGGAGAGCGGTTCGCCGAGGAAGTCCACCGTCGGGATCACCGTCAGCAATCCGGCCGAGGACGAGGAGACCGGCGGCTACCGGGGCGAGGTCACCTACACCTTCGACCTCTCCGGAGTCGCGGGCGTCGCCGACGTCGGCTTCGACGGCCAGGCGGGCGCGGAGTGCGAGGTCACCGGAGCCACGGCGGTCTGCCACGACGACCGTGTGTGGGCGGGGCTCAGCCTGCTCACCGACCTGAAGGTCAGAGCGGCCAAGGGCAGCAAGGAGGGCGACTCGGGCACCATCAAGGTGACCGGTGCGGCCAAGGGCGCGACCTTCACCCCGTTCACCACCGAGGTCACGGTCGGTGGCCCCGACCTCGTGATGAAACAGCTCCCGTTCGACCAGGAGCCCGCCCCGGGCGACACGCAGCAGGCCCCGATCACCTTCACCAACAACGGCACCCGGGCCGCCGACGGGGTCCTGCTCACCCTGATGTACTCGCGCGGACTGGACCTCCCCCAGCGCTACTCCAACTGCGAGTACCTGGAGAACAGCGCCCCGGAGATGGGCGACTTCGCCTGGTCCACCGCACTCTGCTCCATCGACGGCGAGTTCGAGGCGGGTGGGACGTACACGCTGGAGACACCGCTCACCGTCAAGTCCACCGAGCGCGCGTACTACGACACCTTCATCTACCGCATCCACGAGGACGGCGCCGCCCAGCGCGCCGCCCAGCGCGCGGGCGCGAGCTTCGACCGGGGGACCGGCCCGGCCCTCACCCTGAAGAAGGTGCCGTCCGCCCGCGGGCTGGACCTCAACCCCCGGGACAACCAGCAGGAGGTTGACTTCCGCACGAAGAACACGGCCGACTTCGTGGCGTACGGGGACAAGGCGTCCGGCGCCGAGGGCGACACCGTGAAGGCCGACATCGGCTTCCGCAACAAGGGCCCGGCCTGGATCGGCTACCTCCGCTCCGGCGAGAACGTCGCCACGGTCGACTTCACCGTGCCCCAGGGCGCGAGTGTCACGGCCAAGCCCGACTCCTGCCGGGGCGTCTCGGCCGGCGGGAACCAGCGCGACGAGCAGCTCGGCGCCCCGCGCTACGTCTGCGACACCTCGATGACCGTCCGCGAGGACGCCGAGGTCACCCTGCCCTTCGAGCTGAAGATCCACGAGAAGCTGATCGGCGCCTCCGGCAAGGTCACCGTCCGCGACATCTTCCTCTCGAACCCCGCGCTGCCCTTCGACCCGAAGCCGGCCAACAACTCCGCGCTGCTGGTGCTGAACGGTGAGGACTCCGGTTCCGAGGACTCCGGCGGTACGGCGGAGGGCTCGGAGGGCTCGGAAGGCGCCACGTCGGGCAGCACCGGAGGCTCGGCGTCCGGCACCTCCGGCGAGGCGTCCGCCTCCGGTACGTCGGGCAGCGGGGGCACCTCGGGCTCCACGTCCGGGAGCACCGGCGCGGCCGGCGGCGGCAGCCTCGCCTCCACCGGCTCCGTCGCGCTCCTGGCATCCGGCGCCGCCGCCGTCGCGCTGGCCGCGGGCGGGGTGCTGTACGCGACGACCCGGCGCCGGGTCCGGCAGGACTGACACCGGCACCGGACGCCCGGCCTCAGGCACCGGGGCCGGAGGCGAGGAGAGCCGGGGCGAGGAGAGCCGAGGGGCGAGATGATGCGGGACGGGCGGGGACGGGATCCGTTCGCATCGTGGTCGAAGAACTGCGCGCGGCGCAGCCGTTTCGACCGGATGCGGTCGTCCCCGGGCGTCCCCGGGGCCGACCGCACATGGGGTGACCGGGCTGCTGTCCCCTGCCGACCGGTCACGTGCGCCGGAACGCGGTCCCACGACGTACCTGCAGTACGTCACACGTCCCGACGGAGCCACGCGTGGTTTCCTACCGATGCCGCCCCTGGTTGGCACGGACACCCGGACCAACGAAGCCACTGTGGCCCCGGTCACGCGCCGTACGGGTGAGACCGGGACCGAACGCAGATACGGCCGTACAGCCGGGCAGGGGCGCACGGGTCACACCCGGCCGCGGCACAGCTCCAGCAGCGTCATCGCGAGCGAGGTGCCGGGCCTGCCCAGCGCGTCCCGGAAGTGGGCGAGCACGTCCATCTCCCGGGAGAGGTTCACCCGGCGCCCTCCCGAGGTGATCCGGGCCTCCTGGATCACCGCCGAGACGGCCATCCGCTCCTGCACGAGGCCGATGATCCGGTCGTCGAGGACATCGATGCGGGCACGGGCGTCGCCGATCAGTGACGCGGCCTCGTCGGTGTGCGCGCCGGTCTGCTCGGTGAGGGTCTTCATGGGGGCGGTGCCACTGCTCATGGGGTCACTCCTGGTGGGGTGGGCCCCCGGGCCGACAGGCCCGCGACGCAGAGCGCCCCGGGCCTGTCGGCCCGGGGCGCCTGGAACGTTGCTTGTCAGTAGCTCAAGCAGCACGACCATGGCAGCCGGCGGGCCGGATGCCATAGGTAAAGACGAAGGTCGTGTGCTGACGCATGGGGACAGTATGGCCCCGGCCCCGCCGTCCCACCAACGCCGGGCCCGGATCGTGAGACGCGCACGGCCGGTAGAATCGACAAAACAGACCCCTCATCACCGCCGGAAGGCCGCCCCCGTGCCAGCAGCACCCCCCGCCGCCCCCGACACCACGGCCGACGTGGTCCTCGTTGTCGACTTCGGCGCGCAGTACGCCCAGCTCATCGCCCGCCGTGTCCGTGAGGCCCGGGTCTACAGCGAGATCGTCCCGTCCACCATGCCGGTGGCCGAGATGCTGGCCAGGAACCCCCGGGCGATCATCCTGTCCGGCGGCCCGTCCTCGGTGTACGCGCAGGGCGCGCCCACCCTCGACCGCGCGCTGTTCGAGGCCGGGGTGCCGGTGTTCGGCATGTGCTACGGCTTCCAGCTGATGGCCACCACGCTCGGCGGCACCGTCGACGACAACGGCGCCCGCGAGTACGGCCGTACCGGGCTCACCGTCTCCAAGACCGGCTCCACGCTCTTCGAGGGCACGCCCGCCGAGCAGTCGGTGTGGATGTCGCACGGCGACGCCTGTTCCGCCGCCCCCGAGGGCTTCACCGTCACCGCGTCCACCGACGTCGTACCGGTCGCCGCCTTCGAGAACGACGAGAAGAAGCTCTACGGCGTCCAGTACCACCCGGAGGTCCTGCACTCCACGCACGGCCAGCAGGTCCTGGAGCACTTCCTCTACCGGGGCGCGGGCATCGAGCCCAACTGGACGACGACCAATGTCGTCGAGGAGCAGGTCGCGCTCATCCGTGAGCAGGTCGGCACCAAGCGCGCCATCTGCGGGCTGTCCGGCGGCGTGGACTCCGCGGTCGCCGCGGCCCTCGTGCAGAAGGCCATCGGCTCCCAGCTGACCTGCGTCTACGTCGACCACGGGCTGATGCGCAAGGGCGAGACCGAGCAGGTCGAGAAGGACTTCGTCGCCGCCACGGGCGTCAAGCTCAAGGT
Source organism: Streptomyces sp. NPDC001787 (assembly GCF_040297465.1). Lineage (NCBI taxonomy): Bacteria > Bacillati > Actinomycetota > Actinomycetes > Kitasatosporales > Streptomycetaceae > Streptomyces > Streptomyces sp. NPDC001787. The sequence goes on along the minus strand of NZ_JBEOZE010000054.1, from coordinate 15,350 downwards.
CGTCGACGCCGAGAAGCGCTTCCTCGACGCGCTCGCCGGGGTCTCCGACCCGGAGCAGAAGCGGAAGATCATCGGCCGTGAGTTCATCCGCGTCTTCGAGCAGGCCCAGGCCGAGCTCGTCGCCGAGGCCGGCGCGGCGGGCGAGGACGTCGCCTTCCTCGTCCAGGGCACCCTCTACCCGGATGTCGTCGAGTCCGGCGGCGGCACCGGCACCGCCAACATCAAGTCCCACCACAATGTGGGCGGCCTCCCCGACGACATCGAGTTCCAGCTCGTCGAGCCGCTGCGCCAGCTGTTCAAGGACGAGGTCCGGATGGTCGGCCAGGAGCTCGGCCTGCCCGAGGAGATCGTCCAGCGCCAGCCGTTCCCCGGCCCGGGGCTCGGCATCCGCATCGTCGGCGAGGTCACCAAGGACCGCCTCGACCTGCTGCGCGAGGCCGACGCCATCGCCCGCGAGGAGCTGACCGCGGCCGGCCTGGACCGCGACATCTGGCAGTGCCCGGTGGTCCTCCTGGCCGACGTCCGCTCGGTCGGCGTCCAGGGCGACGGCCGTACCTACGGCCACCCGATCGTGCTGCGTCCGGTCTCCTCCGAGGACGCCATGACGGCCGACTGGTCGCGCCTGCCGTACGAGACGCTGGCGAAGATCTCCACCCGCATCACCAACGAGGTCGCCGACGTCAACCGCGTCGTCCTCGATGTGACGAGCAAGCCGCCGGGCACCATCGAGTGGGAGTAGTCCCTCCCGCAGGACCCGTACCGATGCCGCCGCCCGGACGTCCGGGCGGCGGCATCGCCGTATCCGCCTCCGGGCGGCGGCGCCGTCGTACCCGCCGGGCGCGCGGTAAATCGGTGGCGGGCCCGCCCGGTCCGTGCGAGGCTGCGCGACCATGTCCGCCGAAGAGATCCGCCCGCTCCTGTCCGCCCCGCACAACCACCGCCTGACCTGGAACACCCCGCTCTCCGAGGAACACGCGGCCCAGCTGATCGCGGCCTGCGCGACCGAGCCCGGGGCACGGATCGCCGACTTCGGCGCCGGCTGGGGCGAGCTGCTGATGCGCCTGGTGGAGTCGGCGCCCGGGGCCACCGGGGACGCCGTCGAGACCGACCCGGACGCCGTGGCGCGCGGGCGCCGGCTGGCCGAGGGACGGGGCCTCGCGGAGCGCGTACGGTTCCACGCCGTACCCGCCGCCGAATGGGCCGGGAAAGACTACGACCTCGCCGTCTCCATCGGCTCGTCCCACGCCTGGCCCGGCTCGACGGCACAGGCGCTGAAGGCCCTGCGGGCGGCCGTGCGCCCCGGTGGGCGGGTGCTGTTCGGCGACGGGATCTGGCTGCGCGAGCCGACCCCGGCCGCGCTCGACGGGATCGGGGCCGAGCCGGGCGACTTCGGTTCGCTGCTCGAACTGATCCGGCTGGCGGAGAGTACCGGGCTGCGCCCCCTCCAGGTCACCGTGGCCGACGAGCGCGAATGGGATGTCTTCGAGTCCGACGGCCCGATCGGGCGGGGCCAGCGTTGGGCACTGGAGAACCCCGGGCACCCGCTGTACGACGAGGTGATGGCCGAGGTCGACGCCCGCCGCACCGGCTACTACGGCGGCTACCGCTCGCGGTTCAGCCTCGCCTACCTCGTCCTCAGCGCCTGACTCGGTCCGTGTTCGCACTGGCCACCTGTGGCAACCGGCGGTAACTTCCGATCCCGTACGCCGCCCGGGAGCCCCGAGGAGCCGCCATGTCCGAGCCCACCGCCCTGCCGACCGCCGCACCCGAGCCGATACCCGTCGAGCAGCTGCGGTTCGCGATGCCGCCCGTGCACGCGTCGCCGGGCGAGGAGCGCGCGTACCGCCGGGAACGGCTGGCGGGGGCGCTTCGGCTCTTCGGGCAGCAGGGGTACGAGGACGGCGTCTCCGGGCACATCACCGCCCGGGACCCGGAGCTCACGGACTGCTTCTGGGTCAATCCGTTCGGGGCGCCCTTCGAGGACATCGCCCCGCAGGACCTGATCCTGGTCAACGGGGACGGGCAGGTCCTCCAGGGGCGGTTCCACGTCAACCAGGCGGCCTTCGCCGTACACGCGCAGGTGCACCGGGCCCGCCCGGAGGTCGTGGCCGTCGCGCACACCCACTCCCTGCACGGGCGGGCCCTGTCCGCGCTGGGCGAGCTGATCGAGCCGATCACCCAGGAATCCTGTGCCTTCTACGAGGACCACGCCCTGTACGACACCTACACCGGGGTCGTCGTGGACGAGGACGAGGGGCGCCGCATCGCCGCCGCGCTCGGTCTCCGCAAGGCGGTCATCCTGCGCAACCACGGGCTGCTGACCGTGGGGGACTCGGTGGACGCGGCGGCCTGGTGGTTCCTCACGATGGAACGCTCCTGCCAGGTGCAGCTGATGGCGCGGGCCGCCGGGAAGCCCGTCCTGATCCAGCACCGGGACGCGGTCACCACCCGCGAGCAGCTCGGCAGCGACCTGGTGGCGTGGATCAATTACCAGCCACTGTGGCAGCGGATCAGTCGCACATTCTGACGACACGCGCCCCCGGCCCGCCCCGATGCGGTCCGCGGCTGTCCCGTACGGCACAATTCGCAGAAATCACAGGTGAGTTGGCTGTACCGGGGCGGGAAAGGGCGGAATTCTCCGTGGCGTTGGACGAGGCGAGGGCGAGCGGTACGCACGGCGGAGGCTGTACGTGCGGCGACTGCCCGCACGGAGCACGCGAAGGACACCGGCGCGCGGTGGCCGCCTTCCTCGCCAAACGCGACGAACTGGCGGCGGGCAAGGGCCTGCCCGCGGGCGTGGCCCGGTCGGCCTCGGCCTCCCGGCAGTGGGTCTCCGACGAGCTGACCGAGTCGGCCCGCGCCGTCGCCGCACGGGGCCGTGAGGCGGGCGACGCCTGGCTCCACCAGGTGTGGCAGCGCACCCTGTTCGTCGTCTGGGGAGGGCTCGTCGCGCTGGTCATCGGCGAGAGCGTCACCGCCATCGGCGCGGGCTGGTCCACCGCCCGCACCGCGGGTCTGATCGCCGGGCTCGTCACCGCGGTCCTGCTGACCGGTGCCGCCCGCCTCCACCGGGCCCGCGGCGGCCTGCTCGCCCCGCTCATCGGGGAGGACAACCGGCTCTCCACCTCACGGACGGTCGCCGCGGCCTGGGTGCTGCTGGCCGTGTTCTCCGTGCTCGTGCTCGCCCTCCAGCTGGCGGGCGCGTCCGACCACCGCGACCGCGACGCCCTGATCGAGGGACTGGACCTGGTGCGGTCCGCCGGAGTGCTCACGGTGCTGGCGCTGGTCTGCGCCGTGGCCGTCGTCGTACGCCGCGTGGTGACCGTACGGGTGCTGGCGCAGCGGCTCCAGAAGCTGCGTGCCGACCGGCCGCGCGCCGCCGATCTGCTGACCGACGACTCGGGGCGCGGCAGCTTCACCGATGTGCAGTACGTGCTGGTGAGCGCCGTCGCCGTGCTGTTCGCGGCGGTCCGGCTGGCCCGCCGCCCCGAGCAGCTGCCCGACCTGCCGTGGGGTCTGGCGCTGCTGGTCGTGGTGTCCGCGGCGACCTACTTCGCCGGGAAGTACGCGGAGGGCGGTCGCCCGGTCGTCCTGTCCGTCGTCCGGGCGCGGGAGGCCGGGGACCTGGACGCCCCGATCCGTACCGGGGACGACATCGAGATCCGTGGCGCGGGCTTCGTACCGCCCGGTGCCGGCAGTCCCGACCGGCTGGCCCGGCTGGTCGTCAGGATCGGCCGCGTCCATGTCCATGTCCCGCTGATCCCGGTCGCCGGAGGCTTCGCCAATCCGGCCGACACGGTGCTCACCGTGCCCGTGCCGGTGGAGGTCGAACCGGGCGTCGTGGACGTACAGGTCGTCACGGCCGCCGGGGTGGAGACCAACCGCTGCCCGATCGAGGTCACCGACTGAGGTCGCCGCCCGGACGGCCCCGTGCCGTTGCCGCCGGGACGGCGCCGGGCCACCTCCGGGGCCGCCCCGGACGGTCTTCGGACCGTATGTCCGCCGATTGAACCGCAGCCCTGGTGAGCGGCGCGTTTCCGGCGTACGTATGGTCGGGTGACGGGCAATCGGAGAGTGGGGCATTGATGCGTGGCTACGGCGGCAAGACGTACCTTCTGAACGAGCCGAGGCCGCTGCGCGAGCGGGCGCGGGAATACGCCCTGCTGCCGCTGCGGGTCTTCCTCGGCGTCACCTTCGTCTACGCGGGGCTCGACAAGCTGACGGACAGCTCGTTCATGTCCGCGAGCGGCGCCGGATCCATCGGCGAGATGATGCGCGCGGTGCGCGACTCCGCCGCGATCCCGGGCCTGGTCGACCTGACGCTGAAGAGCCCCGAGGGCTTCGGCTACGCCATCGCGATCGGTGAACTGGCCGTCGGCCTCGGCACCCTCATCGGTCTCTGGGCCCGGCTCGCCGCGCTGGGCGGCGCGCTGATCTCGCTGAGCCTGTGGCTGACCGTGAGCTGGCAGACCACCCCGTACTACTACGGCAACGACCTGATCTATCTGATGGCCTGGCTGCCGCTCGTGCTCGCCGGTGCCTCCGTCCTCTCCGCGGACAGCTTCCGGGCGTCCCTGCGCCGCCGGAACATGTAGGCCGCCCAGGTCACGGTGGCGGCCAGCCACAGGCCGCCGAAGAACAACGGGAGGAAGAAGGTCCAGGGGACGTTCCACGCCCCCGCCGCGTCGCCCGCGTAACCGGCGGCCAGGCCGAGCATCGCCAGGCCGGCCACCGCGCGGCCGGGCCGGAACTCATGAATCAGCACGGGTTACCTCCACCTGTCCGATGCCCACTTCCAGTCGCAGTTCGACCGTGCCGGCCGGCCCGGCGCCCTTGGGCGGGGCGTAGCTGCGCTCGGTCCTCAGGTCGGAGGCGATGCGCACGCCCTCGCGCGGCGCGGCCTTCAGCACCCGGATGTCCCCGAGGCCGGCCTCCGCGTACACCTTCACCGTCACCGCCCTGGGCACCACCACGGTGGCCCGTCCCGCCCCGACCTCCAGCCGGGTGCGCACGGTCCCGCCCGCGGGGACCGCCACCCCGGACAGGTCGAGCCTCGCGTCCCCGGTGCCCAGTTCGTAGCGCGGCTGGACTGCGGCGACCGAGGCCGGGCGCCACTCCTTGCGGATCCAGTCCGTACCGATGTCCTTGGGCAGTGCCGAGGCGCCCGCCAGCAGCACCGCCGTGATCATCGCCATCATGATCGTGCCGAAGCCGGTCCGGCCGAGGAACGAAGCGGTGACCAGCCCGAGACCGAACACCGCGAGCGCGGCGGCCAGTCCGATCTGCAGGCATGTCCCCAGCGGGTGGGTCTCCCAGCTCAGCCCCGTGCCCAGACCTCCGGCCACCAGGGCGAGGAGGAACACGGGACCGCCGATCGAACGCGGGCCGCGCGTGCCGCCCGTGGCCTGCCCCGGCGGCCGGAACGGAGCGTCCGCCGTCGCCCGGCGCGGACTCGCCGCCGGGGAGGAGAGGCTGGTGTCCGCCGGACCCCACAGATAGCCAGGCCCCACCGGCCCCGAGGTGCCGTCCTTGACGATCGGATCCCGCCACCAGGACGGGCTGCCCGGCGTCGGCGGCGCCTTCACCTCCGGCGGCGCCGTACCGAGGCCACCGGCGTGCGGGGCCCCCGTCGTGCTCGGCGCCCCCGTCACGTCGAGCGGGTCCTCCGGGGCCGCGGTCCTGCGGTGCTGCGTCCACACGGAGAAGCCGACCACCGCCAGCGAGAGCATCGAGGCGAACGCCAGGACGCCGCCGTTGCCCAGCATCGACAGGAACAGCCCGCAGCCGATCAGGGCCAGCATCAGGGCGACCAGCGACGCGCCCTCGACCCGGCCCGACAGCAGCCTGCGCGCCTCGTTCTCCTCCTCGCCCTCCACGGGGAGCAGCAGCCAGGCGAAGCCGTAGAAGATCAGGCCGATCCCGCCCGTCACCGCGAGCACACCGAGCACGATCCGGAAGATCACCGGGTCGACGTCGCAATAGCGCCCCAGGCCGCCGCAGACCCCCGCCACCACCTTCTGCCGCGGGCTGCGGCGCAGCTGCGGTTTCGGTTCGGCCGGGGGCGCGGCGCCGGGGCCGGCGTCCTGAGGAGCGATCATGCCTCCATGGTGACCGTCCGGACCTCCCGGCGGCACCCGCCGCGACCCTGGCCGATCCCTGATTTTGGCCCCGGGGTCCCCTGGGGGGCGGCGGCCCGGGGCGGGCATCAGGGTCGACTGGGGGGCGACCCTGATGCCGCGCCCGCCGCGCACGTGTGACGATCGGTGCATGCCGACCGCCACCACCCGAGCCGCCAGCTCCCTCGCGTCCGACCCGGAGGAGCCGCCGCCGCGCAAGCTGTACCGCAGCGCCGACGGACGGCTGCTCGGCGGTGTCGCCCGGGGGCTCGCCGGACACCTCGGGCTGCCCGTCGCCTGGGTGCGGTTCGTCTTCCTCGGGCTGTTCTTCGCGGACGGCCTCGGCGCCCTGCTGTACGCGGTGTTCTGGATCGTCGTCCCGCTCGGCGTCGGCGGGGTCGAGGCACCGCGCTCGGTCTTCGAGACGGCCCCCGACGGCCGGCGCCGGCTCCGCAAGCCCGACAAGGGCCAGGTCTTCGCCCTGGTCGCGCTCCTCATCGGTGCCATGATCTTCGTCGGCAATGTCGACATGGGCAGCAAGGCCGACCGCTACATCTGGCCCACGCTGCTGATCGGCGCCGGCTCCGTCCTGGTGTGGCGGCAGGCCGACAACGCCCGGCGCGCCCGCTGGATGGAGGTCGGCCGCAGCCGCCGCGTGCTGCAACTGGCCCGCGGGCTCGCCGGAGTCGCCCTCGTCGGCCTCGGCCTCGCCGTCTTCATCGTGGTCCGGGGCTCGGCGGCCCAGCTCGGCAACGTGATGACCGCCGCCATCGCCGTACTGACCGGCATAGCGTTGCTGGCGGGCCCCTACCTGGTGCGGATGACCCAGGACCTCTCAGAGGAGCGGCTGATGCGCATCCGGGCCCAGGAGCGTGCCGAGGTCGCCGCCCATGTCCATGACTCCGTCCTGCACACCCTCACCCTGATCCAGCGCAACGCGGACGACGGCGGCGAGGTCCGCAGACTGGCCCGCGCCCAGGAGCGCGAGCTGCGCAACTGGCTGTACAACCCCGAGGGCACCGGCAAGGACGAGGACGACGAGCCCGAGAACCTCGCCGAAGCGGTCAAGCGCGCCGCCGCCGAGGTCGAGGACAAGCACGGCGTACCGCTGGAGGTCGTCGTCGTCGGCGACTGCCCCCTCGACGAGAGGCTGACCGCCCAGATGCAGGCCGCACGCGAGGCGATGGTCAACGCCGCCAAGTACGGTGGCGAGGGCGGCGCCGTCCAGGTCTACGCGGAGGTCGAGGGCCGCACGGTCTTCGTCTCCGTACGGGACCGGGGTCCGGGATTCGACCTGGACTCCGTACCGGGGGACAGGATGGGCGTACGAGAATCAATCATCGGCCGGATGCAGCGCAACGGCGGTACGGCCCGGCTGCGTTCGGTGCCCGGCGGGGGCACGGAAGTCGAGCTGGAGATGGAAAGGGCGAGCGAATGACCGAGAACACCGAAGCCACCGGGGGCCCGGAGCGGCGGGTACGGGTCGTGCTCGTCGACGACCACCGGATGTTCCGCACCGGGGTCCAGGCCGAGATCGGCCGCACCGAGGAGACCGGGGTCGAGGTCGTCGGTGAGGCCGCCGACGTCGACCAGGCGGTCACCGTCATCACGGCGACCCGCCCCGAGGTCGTCCTCCTCGACGTCCATCTGCCGGGCGGTGGCGGTGTCGAGGTGCTGCGCCGCTGCGCCTCGATGATGTCGGCAGCCGAGAACCCGGTGCGCTTCCTCGCGCTGTCCGTCTCGGACGCCGCGGAGGACGTCATCGGGGTCATCCGCGGCGGTGCGCGCGGCTATGTCACCAAGACGATCACCGGCACCGACCTGGTCGACTCGGTCTTCCGGGTGCAGGACGGCGACGCGGTGTTCTCCCCGCGGCTGGCCGGGTTCGTGCTGGACGCCTTCGCCTCGACGGACGCGCCGCCGGTCGACGAGGACATGGACCGGCTGACCCAGCGGGAGCGGGAGGTGCTGCGGCTGATCGCGCGGGGGTACGCGTACAAGGAGATCGCCAAGCAGCTGTTCATCTCGGTGAAGACGGTCGAGTCGCATGTCTCGGCGGTGCTGAGGAAGCTCCAGCTCTCCAACCGGCACGAGCTGACCCGGTGGGCGACGGCGCGACGGCTGGTCTGAGCGACGCCCGGTCCGGGCAACGGCCGGTCCGGGCGGTGGTGGGCCGGGGGACGGCCGGTCCGGGCGGTGGCCGTGCTCGGGGAAGGTCCGGCCCGGCCCACACCGTGCCGCCCGTGTCGCCTGTGCTGCCCCGTGCCGCCCGGCTCGGGGCTGCACGCGGCAGCCCGGGTCAGTCCGCGGCCGGGGCGAGCGAGATGTTGAGCTTCTCGCCGATCCGGCGGTAGCCGATGCTCGCGTAGATCCGCTCCACGTCGCCGTCGCCCGGCTCCAGCCAGACGGTCCGGCAGCCCTGGCCGAAGGCCCGTTCCGTCAGCCAGGCCGAGAGCGCGGCGCCGATGCCGCGGCGGCGGAAGGTCTCCGCCACGGCCAGGCCGACCAGTTCACTGAGACCGCCGACCGCGACGGAGCAGCCGCCCACCCCGGCGGGGGCGGCGTCGAGGGTGGCCAGAGCGACGATCCCGCCGTCGGCCGTCGCCCTGCGCAGCCCGTGGGCCATCCCTTCCTCGGGTTCGCCCTCGCCGCCGAAACCCTGGTGCTGGGTGCGGGCGGCATCGGCGAACTCCGCGTCGGTGACCGGCACCGCGATCCGCAGCCCGTCCACCGGTTTCGGCGGGAGCAGCCCCTCGGGGGCGCAGGCCAGGAGCGGGGCCCGGTTCTCCACGGTGAACCCGGCGGCCAGCAGCGCCGGTTCGACCGCCGGGGCCCAGACCGGCAGATATTCGAGCCGCGGCAGCCGCTCCCGCTCGCGGAACGCGTCGATCAGAGCCGTCACATCAGCCGCGCTCGGCTCCGCGTCCCGGTCGGGGATGGCGTAGTTCGCGTACTTCAGTGTCCAGAGCGGGTTGTGCCGCACGGTGAAGGGGCCCACCCGGTAGTGGTCGGGGGAGCGCAGGGCGAGCGTGCGGGCGTACTCCTGGACTTCGACGTCCATCGGTGTACGGGGGGCCATCGGCATACGGGGAGTCCTTCGGCGGGTCCGGGGTCGGCGCCGGGAGACTATGCCACCCGGGTCGCTCCCGCGAAAGGCATTTCGTCGAGGGGCGCGATGCGGACCGGTGCGCCGGGGCGCGGTGCGTGGATCATCCGGCCGCCGCCGATGTAGAGCCCGACATGGCTGATCCCGGAGTAGAAGAACACCAGGTCGCCGGGGGCCAGTTCGGAGCGGGAGACCCGCTGTCCGGCGTTGATCTGTGTGTAGGTGGTGCGGGGCAGCGAGACCCCGGCCGCGCGCCAGGCGGCCTGGGTGAGCCCGGAGCAGTCGAACGAGGAGGGGCCGGTGGCGCCCCAGACGTACGGCTTGCCGATCGCCCCGTACGCGAAGGCGACGGCCTGGGCGGCACGGGCGTTGGGGGCCACGGCCGAGCCGCGGGGGAAGGCGCGGTCCGCGTGGGAGGCGCCGCCGTGCCGTGCGTCGGCCGCGCGCTCGTAGTCGGCGCGCTGGGCGGCGGTCAGGGTGTCCAGGAGCCGCCGTGCGTCGGCCAGTTTGCCGGTGATGCGGGCCTTGTGTCTCTTCAGGTCCGCCTGACGGGCGGTGAGGGTGCCGATCTCCTCCTCGGCCCTCGCCCGGACGCGGGCCACCTCGGTCAGCTGGCGCCGGATCCCGTTGAGCACGGTCGCCCGGCGGTCACCGGCCCGGTCCAGGAACGCGGCGCGCTGGAGGTACTGGTCGGGGTCGGAGGAGAGCGCCAGCTGGACGGCCGGGTCGAGCCCGCCGGTGCGGTACTGCGCGGTGGCCAGGGAACCGAGGTCGTCGCGCGAGGCGTTGAGGCGTTCGGTCCGGCGGGCCGCCTCGTCGCGCAGGGCGTCGAGGGCCTTCGCCGTCGCGGTCGCCTTCTCCTTCGCCCCGTTGTACTTCTCGGTGGCGACCTCCGCGTCGTGGTACAGCCGGTCCACCTTGCTCTTGACCTGGGCCGGGGTGGGGCGGGGCTCGGCGTGGGCCGCTCCGGCGCCGGTGGCGGTGGTGGCGGTCGCCGCCCCGGCGAGGGCCAGGGTGGCCGCGGTGCGGGCAGCAGAGCCGGTGAACAGGCGCTGCTTGGGTTTCCGGTGAGCTGGTTTCCGGTGCGCGGCCACGAGGGCTGCATCCTTCCTGTCGGCTGCCCGCCGGGGGCTACCGGCGGGCACGCGAGGCCCGGAGGGCCGGCCACCACGGGGGGAGCGGCCGACCGCCGGACCTCGCGGCGGGGTGAGCGGGTGCCGCCCGGGTACGGGCGGCGCGGGAGAGCCGATCACCTGGGAGGGACGCTAATCGCGGGACACGGAAAAGAGTCGACATGACAGCTATTGCACGCATATGGCGTTTCGCTGCACCGGAGTGACCGGAAATATTGCCTCAGAGTCAGGCAATTCGTGCAGGTCCGGGCGAAACCCGTAAGAACGAGCCAAGAACGCTACACCTGGCAGTCGGGTGGTGCTACGGCCAGGGCCGCGCTCCGCCGTTCGGGGCAGGGTCCTAGGCTGCGGAACCATGGACGTACTCATCAATATCTTCGTCGCCCTGCACATCATCGGCATCGCCTCGCTGCTGGGAGGTTTCCTGACCCAGATGAAGGCGATGGGCGCGGGCACGGCGCGATTCGTTCCGGCCATGCTGCACGGTGCGCTGACCATGCTGGTCACCGGCGTCGCCCTGGTCGGGCTCAACCAGGCCGACGACCAGACCGTGAACAACATCAAGATCGGCGTGAAGCTGCTGATCCTGGTCGTCATCCTCGCGCTCGTCTACATCAAGCGGGACGAGGAGAAGGTCGACAAGGGCGCGTTCGCCGCCGTCGGCGGTCTGACGGTCGCCAACATCTTCATCGCCACACTCTGGACCTGAGCCGGCCGCTCCGGCCCGAAGCGCCCCGGGACGGCCTCCACCGGCCGTCCCGGGCATCGCGCGCTCAGGCGGGGCGCACGCTGCCGTAGATCGGCATGTAGTAGATCGACTCCTCGCGCACGTTCGCGCCGGGCTTCGGCGCGTGGATCATCATGCCGTCGCCCTTGTAGATGCCGACGTGACTGATGTCGTCGTAGAAGAAGACCAGGTCCCCGGGGCGCAGGTCCGCCGTGGCCACCCGGGTGCCGACCTTCACCTGGTCCCAGGTCGTACGGGGCAGGTCGACCCCGGCCGCCTTCCACGCCGCCTGCGTCAGCCCGGAGCAGTCGTACGAGGCGGGGCCCGTCGCGCCCCAGACGTACGGCTTGCCGATCTGGCCGCGCGCGAACGCGAGGACCTTCTCCGCCTTGGCGGCGTAGCCGCTGTCCGGCTCCGATCCGGTGTCCGTCCCGCCGCCGGTCCCGCTCCCGGAGCCCGGCTCCTTCGCGGCCTCCTCCTTGGCCCTGCGCTCGGCCTCCGCCTCGGCGGCGGCCTGCTGGCGGGCCAGCTTCTCCGCCTTGATCCTGGCCTCGGCCTTCTTCTCGCGCTCCAGCTCCGCCAGCCGGGCCTTCTCCCGGGCGTTCAGCGTCGACAGCAGGGTGCGCGCCTCGGTCAGCTTCGTCTGCACGCTCTGCTTGCTGGTGCGCAGCGTGGCCTGCGACTCGGTGAGCGTCTCCAGGCTCTTCACCGCCTCGGCGCGCTTGACCGCCGCCGCGGACTGCTGCTCGCGGAAGTCGGCGACGGCCTTCTGCTGCCGGCTCGTCATCCGGCCCATCAGCTGGTCCTGGTCGAAGTACGCCTGCGGGTCGTCCGCCAGGAAGAAGGTCGCGGTGGGCGCGATGCCGCCGGTGCGGTACTGCGCCGCCGCGTAGTTCCCGAGGGCGCGGCGGGCCTCGTTGACCTTGTCGGCGCGCTCGGCCACCTCGTCGAGCAGGGCGTCGACCTCGGCGCGCTGGGTCGCGGAGGCCGCCTTCGCCTTGTTGTACTGCTGGGTCGCGGTGCCCGCCTGCCGGTAGAGGTCGTCGACCTTCTTCCGGACCTCCTCGATCCCGGGCCTGGGCTCCGCGGGCGCGGCCGTCGCGCTCTGCGTGGAGAGCAGCGTGACGGAGGCCAGCGCCGCCGTCGTCAGCCCGACGGCGGGAGTGGTGGTGCGCACCTTCGTACGCGGTTTGCGATGCGAGGCCAAGGCCGGCATCTCCTTCCGTGGACCGCCTACCGGGTTCGCCGGCGCCGAGCTCTGCCGAGGAAAGAGGTGCGGGCGGAACGGAAGGCTGCCCTACGGTCCCGTGGGGAAGGACCGATTCACCCCGGTACCGCTGGTGGGTCCCCGGTCCCGGGCTGCCGACGGGCAGTACGGATTCGGCGGGGGCGTCCGCTCGGCGTGGTTCGCCTCAAGGGGGTACGGGGCGCCCGACCGAGCACGCTAGCCACCCGTGGGGCCGCTGTGAAGGTGGATGTTCGATATGCCCGATACATTTTCGTGACCTCGGCGAATCGGGTCCGCGGGAGCCGGACACCGCCGCCCTTCCCCTACGCGGCGTGGGCGCCCGGTCTCCGTACGTGCCCGTCCGGCCGCCCTCGTACCCGAAGCGGCCACGGGCTGTCAGTGCGGCGGCCTAGACTCGTCAAGCGATGAGCAGCCTCTTTGACGACAGCTTCCTGACCGGCCTCCAGCACTCGGAGGAAGGGCCCCCGCCGCCTCCCGAGGACCACGCACCCGAAGCGGTGCCGGAGGGTCTCTTCGAGGGCGTCTTCGACGCGCCCCCGCCGCCCCGCGACGGCTATTACCGCGACGGTGCCCCGCGGCCGGTCATCGACGCCGCCGCGCTGCTCGACGGGCTGAACACCGAGCAGCGCGCCGCCGTGGTGCACGCCGGTTCGCCGCTGCTCATCGTCGCCGGGGCCGGCTCGGGCAAGACCCGGGTGCTGACCCACCGGATCGCCCATCTGCTCGCCGAGCGCGGTGTGCACCCCGGCCAGATCCTCGCGATCACCTTCACCAACAAGGCCGCCGGCGAGATGAAGGAGCGTGTCGAGCAGCTCGTCGGCCCGCGCGCCAACGCCATGTGGGTCATGACCTTCCACAGCGCGTGCGTACGGATCCTGCGCCGCGAGTCGAAGAAGCTCGGCTTCACCTCGTCGTTCTCGATCTACGACGCCGCCGACTCCAAGCGGCTGATGGCCCTGGTCTGCCGCGATCTGGATCTCGACCCCAAGCGCTACCCGCCGAAGTCGTTCACGGCCAAGGTCTCCAACCTGAAGAACGAGCTGATCGACGAGGAGACCTTCGCCGGCCAGGCCGCCGACGGCTTCGAGAAGACGCTGGCCCAGGCGTACGCGCTGTACCAGGCACGGCTGCGCGAGGCCAACGCCCTGGACTTCGACGACATCATCATGACGACGGTCCATCTGCTCCAGGCGTTCCCCGACGTCGCCGAGCACTACCGCCGCCGCTTCCGCCACGTCCTGGTCGACGAGTACCAGGACACCAACCACGCGCAGTACACCCTCGTGCGCGAGCTGGTGGGCCCGTCCGGCGAGGCGGACGCACCCGCCGAGCTGTGTGTCGTCGGTGACGCGGACCAGTCGATCTACGCCTTCCGGGGCGCGACCATCCGCAACATCCTCCAGTTCGAGGAGGACTACCCGAACGCCACCACGATCCTGCTGGAGCAGAACTACCGCTCCACGCAGACGATCCTCTCCGCCGCCAACGCGGTGATCGAGCGGAACGAGAGCCGCCGCCCCAAGAATCTCTGGACGAACGCCGGCAGTGGCGCCCGGATCACCGGCTATGTCGCCGACACCGAGCACGACGAGGCGCAGTTCGTCGCCGACGAGATCGACCGGCTGACGGACGCGGGCGACGCGAAGGCCGGCGATGTCGCCGTCTTCTACCGGACGAACGCCCAGTCACGTGTCTTCGAAGAGATCTTCATCCGCGTCGGGCTGCCCTACAAGGTCGTCGGCGGAGTGCGCTTCTACGAGCGCAAGGAGGTCCGGGACGTCCTGGCCTACCTCCGGGTCCTCGCCAACCCCGAGGACACCGTCCCCCTGCGCCGCATCCTGAACGTGCCCAAGCGGGGCATCGGCGACCGCGCCGAAGCGATGATCGACGCGCTGTCGCTGCGCGAGAAGATCTCCTTCCCGCAGGCGCTGCGCCGCGTCGACGAGGCGTACGGCATGGCGGCCCGCTCGTCCAACGCCGTCAAGCGCTTCAACACGCTCATGGAGGAGCTGCGCACGATCGTCGAGTCCGGCGCCGGACCGGCCGTCGTCCTGGAGGCGGTCCTGGAGCGGACCGGCTATCTCGCCGAGCTCCAGGCCTCCACGGACCCGCAGGACGAGACCCGTATCGAGAACCTCCAGGAGCTCGCCGCCGTCGCCCTCGAATTCGAGCAGGAGCGCGGCGACGAGGAGGGCGCGGGCACCCTCGCCGAATTCCTGGAGAAGGTCGCGCTGGTCGCCGACTCGGACCAGATCCCGGACGAGGACGAGGACGGCTCCGGCGTCATCACCCTGATGACGCTGCACACGGCCAAGGGCCTCGAATTCCCCGTGGTGTTCCTGACCGGGATGGAGGACGGCGTCTTCCCGCACATGCGGGCCCTCGGCCAGACCAAGGAGCTGGAGGAGGAGCGGCGGCTCGCCTATGTCGGCATCACCCGCGCCCGTGAGCGGCTCTATCTGACCCGGGCCGCGATGCGCAGCGCCTGGGGCCAGCCCTCGTACAACCCGCCGTCGCGGTTCCTGGAGGAGATCCCGGACCAGCACCTGGAGTGGAAGCGGAAGGGGCCGATGGCGGCTCCGGCCGGTCCGACCTCGGGCATCACGTCCTCGCTGTCCTCGTCCCGCTCGCGCTCCGGCCCGTCCGGCTTCGCGACCCGTCGCAGCTCGGAGAAGCCGGTGGTCACGCTGGTGGTGGGGGACCGGGTCACCCACGACCAGTTCGGTCTGGGCACGGTGACGGCCGTCGAGGGCTTCGGGGACCAGGCGAAGGCCACGGTGGACTTCGGCGACGAGCGGCCCAAGAAGCTGCTCCTGCGGTACGCGCCGGTCGAGAAGCTGTAGGCCGGGCAGCTGTAGGCCGAGAGGCTCCGGCCGAAAAGGCTGGGGCCGAGAAGCCGTGTACGGAGAACGCCCGGGGGCGGGGGCAGCCTCGGCTCGCGCGCAGTGCCGCGTCGCGCAGCGCGGCGGGGTCGGCTTCCGGGTCGCCGACGCGGATGTTGTCGGCGACCGTCCCGTCG
>NZ_JBEOZE010000053.1:0-42190 GCF_040297465.1 Streptomyces sp. NPDC001787 | reverse complement strand
TTGCGGGCCTTTTTTTTTTTGGGTTTGTTTTGTTGGTGTGTTTTGTGGGGGGGGGGGGGGGGGGGGGGGGGGCCCCCCCGGCCCCCCCACCCCCGCACAGCCCGCCCCGGAACCCGCACAGCCTCCGGAACCAGGACCACGGCCCGATCCCGACCAGGACCCCGGACCGATACGACCGGGGCCGCGGCCCGATACCGACCGGGACCCCGGACCGATACCGACCGGGACCGCAGCCCGATACGCCCCGCCCCGCGGGTCTCTAGCGTGAAGCGGCATGAACGACACCACAGGCACCCTCGACGAAGCCCTGGAGCGCCTCCATCTCTCGGGTCCCGAGCGCGACGGCTGGCTCAGCAATCACGCGCCGATGGCCGTGGAGGCGCTGGTACGGCACGGCCAGGCCCCGGCCGTGCACCGCTGGCTCGACCACTACAGGGCGAAGCTGGAAGACATGCCGGACACCGATTCACCGGTGACCGAACGGAACTGGCGGGAGGCGCTCGGCGATCCGCGCCGCATCGCCGACTGGACGGCGTACTTCGGGCGGGAGACGGCCGAGCGTCCCTGGCGCGACGTACTCGCCGAGTGGTGGCCGATCCTGCTGCCCGGCATCGCGGCGGGCGCCACCCACCCGGTGATCCGGGTCGGCCACTCCGTACGCACCCTGCTGGCCGGGGAGCCGACCGCGCCGCGCGTCCAGGAGCTGGCACACGCTCTCGGTTACTGGGCCGCCCGGCACCAGCCGCTGCCGGACCTCCCCACGCTCGCCCCCGCGCCGAGCGCCGCCGCCGCGCTGGACGCGGTACCCGCGGTGGCCGTGCAGAGCGGCGGCATCCTGGACCGGCTGACGCAGCTCACCGGGTTCCCGGACTGGCCCGAGCGGACTCCCGCCGGTCCGGACGCCGCCCGGACCGCACTCCATGAGCTGGTCCGGGCCTCGACCCACCGTTACGCCACTCACGGGTACGGCGAACCGATCATGCTGGTGCACGCGGCGACCGCCCCCAACGCGGTGCTGCGCACCCTGCCCGCGCTCCCCCGCGAGCTGTGGGCGCCGAGCCTGGCGGCGGCCTGGGCCGCGAGCGCCGCGGTCACCGCCGCCTACACGCCCGCCGCGCCCGCCCCGTACACACCGGCGAGCGCCACGGCCGAGGAACTGTTCGAGCGGGCGGCCGCGCACGGCGACGACCACACCATCAAGTTCACCGACACCGCGCTGGACATCGGCGACGCGACCGCCCTCGCGGCGGCCCGGCGCGCGATCGAGCTGAACCCGCCGGCCCGGTAGAAAGAACCCCGGCAGAAAGAACCCGGGCAGAAAGAACTCAGCCGAACTGCACCGAGCGCTTCGCCAGCCCCATCCAGAATCCGTCGATGACGCTGCGCCCCCGGTCGAGTTCGCCCTCGGAGGCGCCCAGCGTCACGAACAGGGGCGCGAAGTGCTCGGTGCGCGGGTGCGCCAGCCGGCCCGCCGGGGACTTGTGCTCGAAGTCCAGCAGCGCATCGATGTCCTGCTCCTGGAGCGCCCGGTCGCCCCAGTCGTCGAACTCGGCCGACCAGCCGGGGATGCCGCCGCCCGGGTGCCGCAGGGCCGCCAGGTTGTGCGTGAAGAAGCCACTGCCGACGATCAGTACGCCCTCGTCGCGCAGAGGGGCGAGTTTGCGCCCGATGTCCATCAGCTTCTGCGGGTCCAGCGTGGGCATGGAGATCTGGAGTACGGGGATGTCGGCGCCCGGGAACATCTCCACCAGCGGCACATACGCACCGTGATCGAGCCCGCGGTCCGGGATGTCCTGCACCGGCGTACCGGCGCCGCGCAGCAGTTTGCGCACACTGTCCGCCAACAGCGGGGCGCCCGGGGCGTCGTAGCGCACGGTGTAGTAGTGCTCGGGGAAGCCCCAGAAGTCGTAGACCAGCGGCACGGGCTCGGTGGCGCCCAGCGCGAGCGGGGCCTCCTCCCAGTGCGCGGACACCATCAGGATCGCGCGGGGGCGGGGCAGTCCCGCGGACCAGGCGGCCAGCTGGCCGGGCCAGACCGGGTCGTCGGCGAGCGGCGGCGCACCGTGCGAGAGGTAGAGGGCGGGCATCCGCTCCGCGGTGACAGTCATGGCACTTCCCCAATCCACGGTGGCTCAAGGCAGGCGCTCCACAGGTCACACAAGGCCATACTCAGGGGTTCCTTCTTCAGGATTCCTGCGTAACCTTCCGGCGATGCTTCTTGAATCTTCAAGTTCCTATCTCTGGAGACCTTAGCTTCATCTAGTTAAACATTCAAGAAAAGGTCGTACAGTGGAGTACATGACCACGGCATCCACCAGCGCGCCGCGCTGGCTCACCGACGACGAACAGAGCGTCTGGCGTGCCTATCTGCATGCCACCACGCTCCTGGAGGATCACCTCGACCGCCAGTTGCAGCGCGACGCCGGCATGCCGCACATCTATTACGGACTGCTCGTCCAGCTCTCCCAGGCGCCCCGGCGCCAGATGCGGATGACCGAGCTGGCCAGGAACGCGAAGATCACCCGTTCCCGGCTCTCGCACGCCGTCGCGCGGCTGGAGAAGAGCGGCTGGGTGCGGCGCGAGGACTGCCCGTCCGACAAGCGCGGCCAGAACGCGGTGCTCACGGACGAGGGCCACGAGATGCTCCGCCGCTCGGCGCCGGGGCACGTCACCGCCGTACGGCAGGCGATGTTCGAACGGCTCACGCCCGAGCAGGTGCGCAGCCTCGGCGAGATCATGCGGGTGCTCGCCACCGGTCTGGAGCCGGAGGGTACGGACGCGGATCTGCCCTGGCTCCGCTGAGCGGGACCAGGGCAGATCAAATCCGGCCATTACGGGTACCGGCGGGTGTCAGTGCGCGATGACGGGGATCTTGAACTCGTCCTCCGCACCGGCCCCCCGGCCCGAACCGGCCGAACCCGCCGAACCCGCACCCGGGCCCACGCCCGGCCCCGCGCCCGGACGCCCGGTGTTGATCATCGTCACCGCGATCGCGGAGGCCGCGACGAGGATGCCGACCGCCCACCAGATGGCACTGGCGAAACCGCTGACCATCGCCTGGAGCTCCAGGAGCTTCGGGTCCGTGGCGCGGGCGGCGTGCTCGGCGACGTACGCCGTGGTGGCGCCGGCCGCGATGGTGTTCAGCAGTGCCGTGCCAATAGCGCCGCCGACCTGCTGCGAGGTGTTGACCATCGCGGAGGCGACACCCGCGTCACGCGGCTCGATACCGTGCGTGGCCAGGGACATGGCGGGCATGAAGGCCGTGCCCATGCCGAGGCCGAGCAGCAGCTGACCGGGCAGGATGACGCTCGCGTAGCTGGTGTCGACGTCCAGCTGGGTGAGGAACAGCATGCCGAGGGCGGCGACCAGGAAGCCGGGTCCCATCAGCAGGCGCGGGGGCACCCGGGTCATCAGCCGGGTGCCGATCTGGGTCGAGCCGGTGATCATGCCCGCGATCATCGGGAGGAACGCGAAGCCGGTCTTGACCGGCGAGTACCCCTTCACGACCTGGAGGTAGTAGGTCAGGAACAGGAACAGGCCGAACATCGCGATGACGGCGAGACCCAGCGAGAGGTAGACCCCGCCGCGATTGCGCTCGGTCAGGACGCGCAGCGGCAGCAGCGGCGACTTCACCCGCGACTCGGTCACGACGAAGGCCAGCAGCAGCGCTCCGGCCGCGACGAACATGGAGACGGTCAGCGCGTCGGACCAGCCGGCCGACTCGGCACGGGTGAACCCGTACACCAGGGCGACGAGGCCGAGCGTGGACAGGATCACACCGGGGATGTCGAGCGGCGAGCGGTTGCGGCCGCCGGCCGGTTCACGGATGACGAAGTACGCGCCCGCCGCCGCGATCACCGCGAACGGGATGTTGACGAAGAACGTCCAGCGCCAGTTCAGGTACTCGGTGAGGAAGCCGCCCAGGATCAGGCCGACCGCGCCACCGCCACCGGCGATGGCCCCGTAGATGCCGAACGCCTTGGCGCGCTCCCTGGCATCGGTGAACATCACGGCGAGCAGCGAGAGGGCGGCCGGTGCGAGCAGCGCGCCGAAGGCACCCTGAAGCGCGCGGGAGCCGAACATCATCGCCTCGCCGGTGGCCGCTCCGCCGAGGGCGGAGGCCAGCGCGAAGCCGATCAGGCCGACGACGAACGTGCGCTTACGGCCCCAGAGGTCGGCGATGCGTCCGCCGAACAGCAGGAGTCCGCCGAAGGCGAGCGCGTAGGCGGTGATGACCCACTGCTTGTTGCCTTCGGAGATCCCGAGGTCGGTCTGGGCGGACGGCAGCGCGATGTTCACGATGGTCGCGTCGAGGACGACCATCAGCTGGGCGAGCGCGATGAAGGCCAGGGCTTTCCAGCGACTTGGGTCGGGAAGCAGGGTGTCGGCCGTTTTTGACATGGGAGTAGCCACCTAGGGACGTGCGAGGACGCGCAAGGACGTCGTGAAGGTCGTGGGTGTCTTGAGGGTCTTGAGGGTCGTGGGAATCGTCGAGAAGGCCGTGGGAGTCGTCGAGGCCGCGGAGGCCCTGAAGCCCGTGCAGGCCGTGCAGGTGGTGCAGGTAGTGCAGGCCGTGGAGGCTGTGCAGGTCGTCAGCGGGCGGAAATGAGCGCACGCCGGAGCCCGCGCGTCGCACCCGTACGCACACGAAGGCGTACGGAGGCGTGGGTGAAGTCGTCGGCCGGGCGGGGCCCCGGGGCCGGAGAGGTCAGATGGGCGCGGGCGTCAGGAGCGACGCCGCAGGTCCTCCAAGGTCGCCGCCGATCCGGGCAGTACGGAGCGGGCCGGGGCTTCCAGGCCGTCCAGGAACAGCTGCAGATGGCGGTGGGTGAACCGGTCGATGTCCAGGCAGGCGGTGCCGGGCAGTGGCCGGGTGAGCTGGGAGAGGGCGACGAGTACGTCACCGACGGCGATGTCGGTACGCAGCCGCCCCGCGGTCATGGCCCGCCGCACAAGCCCTTCGACGGCCTCTTCGAGGCGCCGGCGCTCGGCGAGCAGGTCGGGGTGGTCCTTGTCGAAGACGCCGGAGAGCATCGGACACAGGGCGCCGATCCGCTCGTCGGCGGCCTCGTGCACGAAGCGGCTGAGCGCGGCGAACGGGTCGGACTCCGCCGCGAGTGCCTCTTCGGCCCGGTCGGTGGTGCGGGAGGTGACCACGAGGACGACCTCGTGAGTCAGCGCCGCCCGGTCGGGGAAGTTCCGGTAGAGCGTGGCATTGCCGACTCCGGCCCGGCGCGCGACATCGTCGAGCGGGACCTCGGGCCCGAACTCGACGAACATCTCGCGGGCGGCCGCCACGATCCGCTCCCGGTTGCGCAGCGCGTCGGCCCGCGGACGGGGCGTACGGCGCCGGGCTGCCGGTGCTGCGGTTTCGTCGACGGTCTGCACGACTGCGGCCTTCCCTCCGGGTGTCCGGTCGACCCCTTCGGGTAACCGGGGATCGTTTCCCCGTTTCACGGGGACACACGTGCAAACGGGGAGAGGCTCCCCGGTTATTTCCCCCTTCGGAGTGACGTGGGTCACACCTCCTCATGGGAAAACCCTCCGATCGGCGCACCCAGCGGGCGGCCCCGCACCGCCCGGCACAGGCTGATCGCCAGAGCGCAGTCAGGGGTCGGCCGGCTGCCGCGGACCCGAAGGCGCCTGAAATGCAGCAGCCCCGCCACCGGATACGCAGATACCGCCGCCCGGCCGCACTCGCCGGAGCGACCGCCCTGGTCATCGCGGCCATGGCATCGGCCAGCTCCACCCTCCCCGTACCCGGGCCCGCCGCCGCGGGCCCGGTGGCCGCCGTGCCGGAGTCCGGACACGGCCCCTGCCGGATCCCGGCCACCATGGGCGTACAGATGTCGGAGGGCATGCCGACCCCGTCCGGCTACTCCCGTTCCACCGGTCAGGTCCGAGCGCTCAACCTGATGATCGACTTCCCGGACGCACCGGGTTCCGGGACGGCCGAGGACCGGTTCGCGGAGTTCTTCCCGCAGACCTCGGACTGGTTCCGGACCAGCTCCTACGGCCGGCTCGACTACCGGCCCGAGGCCCCGGTGAAGACCTGGCTGCGGATGCCGCTGCCGTTCGCGGAGTACGGGATAGAGCGCGGCTCACCCTACGAACCGGGCTACCGCAAGCTCGTCGAGGACCTCGTCGAGGTCGCCGACCCGAGGGTGGACTTCTCCGCGTACGACCTGGTCAATGTGCTGGTCACCCCGAACGCGGGGCCCTCGGCACTGGACACCGTCCTGTCGGTGACCTTCTCCGGCAACGACGACGCCCCGTACGCGGACGGTGTCCCGCTCGCCAACACCTCGTTCGTCTACAGCCGCCAGGACGACGGCTCCGGCTCGTACGCCGAGACGGGCTACCGCGTCCTGCCGCACGAGAACGGCCATGTCTTCGGGCTGCCCGACCTCTACACCATGGAGGGCGGCGGCTCAGTGGGGCACTGGGACATCATGTCCGAGGACTGGGGGGCCAACAACGACTTCCTCGGCTGGCACAAGTGGAAGCTCGGCTGGCTCGACGACAACCAGATCAGCTGCGCCTCCCGGCCCGGCACCAGTGATCACGTCCTCGGCCCGCTGGCCACCACCGGCGGCACCAAGCTCGCCTTCGTGCCACTGGGCGCCCAGTCCGGCTACGCGGTGGAGGTACGGACGGCCGCGGGCAACGACGAGGCGGTCTGCCGGCCCGGCGTACTGGTCTACAAGGTCAGCTCCGACGTGGACACCGGCCAGGGCCCGGTCTCCGTCGCCGACAGCACCGAGGACAGCGGCGGCTGCACCCGGCGGCCCAATGTGCACGCCGAGCTGTCCGACGCGCCGTTCCGGCCCGGTGAGACGTTCACCGACCGGGCCAACGGCATACGGATATCCGTGCTCGACAAGGACTCGGCGGGCGAGTACCGGATACGGATCACCCGCCCTTGACCGCTGACCGCTGACCGCTGACCGCTGATCTCTGACCTCTGGCACCTGGTCCTTACGCCTGTCCTGGCACCTGGTCCTTACGCCTGCCCCTGCTCCTGCTCCTGCTCCTGCTCCTGCTCGGCCAACCGGTCGTGGACCGTGCCGCGCAGTTCCCGCTTGAGGATCTTCCCGGTCGCGTTGCGGGGCAGCGGCTCATCGGTGAACAGGACATGGGCCGGCACCTTGAACGCGGCCAAGTGCCGCCCGACGTGCTCCCGCAGCCCGTCCGCCGTGACCGCCGCACCGGTGCGCAGCCGGACGACGGCCGCGACCTCCTCCCCCAGCACGGGGTGCTCCACGCCGAGCACGGCCGCGTCCTCGACATCGGGATGGTCGTGCAGCGTCGCCTCGACCTCGATGCAGTACACGTTCTCGCCACCCCGGATCACCATGTCCTTGATCCGGTCGACGATGCTGATCCGGCCCTCGCGCAGCACGGCGAGGTCGCCCGTACGGAACCAGCCGCCGGTGAACGCCGCGGCGGTCGCCTCCTCGTCGCGCCAGTAGCCCCGGACCAGCGCCTGGCCGCGCAGCCACAGCTCTCCGGCCTCGCCGTCCGGCAGGGACTCGCCCTGCGCCCCGGCGATCCGCACCTCGGTGGTCGGGGTCGGGCGGCCGACGCTGTCCGGGTGGGCCCGGTAGTCGGCGCCGAAGTTCGCCAGGACGCCGCCGCTGGTCTCGGTGAGGCCGTAGCCGTTGCGAGCCTCGATCCGCTCGCCGTACCGGGCGGTGAGCCGGGCCACCAGGTCCGGCGGGGCCGCGGCGCCGCCCGTGTTGAGCATCGCCAGGCTCTCCAGCCCCTCGCCCGCCCCCTCGGAGGCGGCGGCGAGCAGCTGGAGCGCGGTGGCCGGGACTCCGGCGTAGTGCGTGACGCCGTGCTCGCGGATCAGCCGGAGCGCCTCGTACACGTCCCACTTGCGCATCAGGACGAGCGAGCCGCCCGCCGCCATCGACGCGTAGAAACCGGTGAACGCGGCGACGTGGAAGAACGGGAACGTCATCAGCGTGACCGGCGCGGGCCCCTGCCCCGGGATGACCCCGCGCCCCAGCGCGGAGGCCGCGGCGTGATAACGCGGGTTCAGTGCGGCTCCGGCCTGGGCGAGATGGGTGGCGACGGCCCCCTTGGGACGCCCCGTGGTGCCGGAGGTGTAGATGATCGTGGCGTCGTCCTCGGGCCGGACCTCCACGTCGGGCGGCGCGGCCAGCGGGTCGGGCGCGGGAAGGTCCTCGTACCGCTCCACACGCGCCGCGCCGGCGCCCCCGGCGGGCGGCCCGCCGTGGAACAGCACCACGCGCGCCCCGGTCCTCCCCGCCCAGCCGGCCACCCTGGGCAGCCGCTCCCCGTCGACCAGGAGCACCCGCGGTTCGCAGTCGTCGAGGGCGTACGCGAACTCCTCCTCGGTCCACCAGGCGTTGAGCGGTACGGCGACCAGCCCTGCCAGCTGCACGGCCCAGAACGCGATCTGCCACTCGGGGTGGTTGCGCATCGCGACGACGGCCCGGTCGCCGGGGCGCAGCCCGTACGTCCCGCTGATCCTGCACGCGAGGGCGGAGGCCGCGGCGAAGAACTCCCCGTAGGAGTAACGGCGTTCCCCGGCGATCAGGAACGGACGGTCGCCGTACGCCCAGGTGGTCTCCACGAACTCGCGGAGCGTGCGCGGCCCGTCCACGTAGACCAGCGGACCGTGCTCGGCACGCGTCACCGCGAAGGGGGCGCCTGGCGCGGTGAGGGAGGCCTCGATTCGAGCGGTGGCACCGGGGTCCGCGGGGGCGGGCCCGACCGGGTCCGGGGAAGGCATCGGGTCGGTGTGCGGCACGGGCTGCCTCTCCAAGCGCTTGCTCAGTATCCGGGCGACGCTATGCCCGTGCCCCGGCGCCGTCAAGGGAGCCCCGACCGCCGCCGCCCGGCACCCGTACCCGCCCCTGATCAGGCGCCGGACGGCGGAGTGACGGCGGAGGGCGGAGTGACGGCGGAGGGCGGAGTGACGGCGGAGGGCAGCCCCGCTTGTCCTCACACCCGGTCCGTCCTCACACCCGGTCCGTCCTCTACACCCGGTTCAGGCCCGCGCGGTCCAGGCAGGCGGCGATCGTCGCCGTCTCCTCGGCGTCCAGGGGGCGCATCGGCGGGCTCATCACGTTCGTCGCGATGATGCCGCGCAGCATCAGGGCCGTCTTGAACGCGCCGAGACCGGCGGCCGTGGCCGACGCGGTGCCGGGGCGGGCCGCGCGGATGATGTCGAACAGCGCGACGAGCCGGTCCTGTTCGGCCCTCGCCGTCGCCCAGTCGCCCCGTACCGCCGCCTCGTGCAGCCGCACATAGCCGTGCGGGTCCACATTGCCCAGGCCCGGGACCGAGCCGTCGGCGCCGCTGAGCATCATCGCGTCGACCACCAGCTCATGACCGGTGAGCAGGGAGAAGTCCGGCAGCTCGCGGGCTCCGAGGGCCAGCCGGCGGAACGAGCCGTCGTCGCCGCTGGAGTCCTTCACCCCGGCGATCACGCGATCGGCGGCGAGCGGCAGCAGCAGTTCCGGATCGAGCTTGCTGTGGACGCAGACCGGTACGTCGTACGCGAGCAGCGGCAGATCGACCGCGGCGGCGATGTCCCGGAAGTGGCGGTCGATCTCGTCGGCGTGCGTACGGGTGTAGAAGGGTGCGGTGGCGACCACCGCGTCGGCCCCGAGTCCGGCCGCGGCTCCGGCCCGCTCGATGGCCCGGTTGGTGGTCGTCTCGATGGCCCCGACGATGACGGGGACCTGGCCCGCCGCCGCACCGGTGATCACCTCGATGACCTCGTCCTGCTGCGACGGCGTCAGGTACGCGGTCTCGCCGGAGCTGCCCAGGGCGAAGAGGCCGCTGACACCTCCGTCGAGGAGATGGCCGACCACCCGCTCCAGGGAGGCCCGGTCGATGCCCCCGTCCGCCGTGAGCGGAGTGACGACGGGCGGGATCACGCCGGAGTACTGGGGAGTTCGGGCGGTCATGCGGTGCTCCTTGCGGACGGTACGGGGGTCGGGTCCCCGGTGAGGGACGCGGGGTTCTGCGGGTGGACGCAGTGCCAGCGGTGTTCGTCCGGCCCGGAGGTGACGGCCGGGAAGACAGTGGCGCACTCGTCGTCCGCCTTCCAGCAGCGGGTGCGGAACGGGCAGCCGGACGGCGGGTTGGTGGCCGAGGGCACGGGGCCGGTCAGCACGATCCGCTCGGTGGTCTCCAGCAGGCTCGGCGTCGCCGAGAGCAGGGCCTCGGTGTACGGGTGCGCCGGGGCGCCCGCGACATCGGCGGCCCGGCCCTCCTCGACGATGCGGCCGAGGTAGAGGACGGCGATGCGGTCGGCGAGGTACCGCACGGTCTGGATGTCGTGCGAGATGAACACCATGCCGAGGCCGAGGCGTTCGCGCAGATCGACGAGGAGGTTGAGGACCTGGGCGCGCACGGAGACGTCGAGCGCGGAGGTCGGCTCGTCGGCGACGATCAGTTCCGGTTCGAGGGCCAGTGCGCGGGCGATGGCCACCCGCTGGCGCTGGCCGCCGGAGAGCCGGCCGGGCAGCGCGGCGAGGGTGTGGCCGGGCAGGCCGACCAGGTCGAGGAGTTCCTCGACCCGGGCCTCGCGGGAGGCGCGGGTGCCGCGCCCGTGCACATCCAGCGGGTCGCGCAGGATCCGGCGGACCGTGAGCCGCGGGTTGAGGGCGGTGGAGGGGTCCTGGAAGACCACGCCGACCGCGGACCCGAAGTCGTCCCGGCGCTCGGCCGCCGACATCTCCCACAGATCGCGGCCGTGGAAGCTGACCTGGCCCTCGGTGGGCTTCTGCAACCCGGTCAGGACCCTGGCGAGGGTGGACTTTCCGCAGCCGGACTCACCGACCAGGCCGACGATCTCGCCGCGCTCGATCTCCAGGGTGGCGTCGGTGAGGGCGTGCACGGCGTCCCGGCGGAAGACGCCTCCGCTGCGTGCCTTGTGGCGTACGTGAACGCCGTCGAGCCTGATCACAGGGCGCTCCCTTCCAGCTGTGCGGCGGACGTCGCCGGGTGGTGGCAGGCGAAGCCGTGGTCGTCCGCACTGCCGCGTGCGGTGAGTTCCGGGGTGGCGGTGCGGCACAGTTCGGTGGCCGCGCCGCAGCGCGAGGCGAACCGGCAGCCCTCGCCGAAGCCCTGGGGCGCCGGGACCACCCCGCGGATCTGGTGCAGCCGGTCGGCGCCCGCCTCCAGGGAGACGACCGAGCCGAGGAGGCCGCGGCTGTAGTGGTGGGTGGGGTCGGTGAGTACGGAGCGGGTGGCGCCGATCTCGGCGAGGCGGCCCGCGTACATCACCGCGACCCGGTGCGAGAGATCACCGACCAGGGCGAGGTCGTGGGAGACCAGGACCATCGCGAAGCCGAGTTCCTCGCGCAGCCGGACGAGGAGTTCCACGACCTGGGCCTGGACGGTGACGTCGAGGGCGGTGGTCGGCTCGTCCGCGATCAGCAGACGCGGGCTGCGGGACAGCGCCATGGCGATCAGCACACGCTGGCGCTGGCCGCCGGACAGCTCGTGGGGGTAGCTGCGCAGGGTGCGTTCGGGGGCGAGGCCGACCAGTTCGAGGAGCTCGGCCGGGGTCTTGGTGCCCCCGCGCGAGGTGAGCTGCTTCAGCTGGGTGCCCACGAGCACGGACGGGTTGAGGGAGGAGAGCGCGTCCTGGTAGACCATCGCGATCTCCGGGCCCATCAGGGCGCGGCGCTCCTTCGGAGGGAGCTTCAGCAGGTCCCGGCCGCGGTAGAGGATCTCGCCGCTGACCTCGGCGTTGCGGGCGAGGAGGCCCATCACGGCGAGGCTGGTGATGGACTTCCCGCAGCCCGACTCCCCGACCAGGCCGAGGGTTTCGCCCTCATGGACGGTGAAGTCGAGCGAGTCCACGACGGGGACGGTGCCGTAGCGGTCGGGGAAGCGGATCGCCAGGTCGCGTACGACGAGGAGTTCGGCGGCGTCCTCACGTACCGGGACGATCGACGGCTCGGTGGCGTGGACGCGCCGGGCGAGCTTGGCGAGGGCGGCGTCGATGTCCACGGTGGAGCGGGCCTCCACCGGGTCCGGCGCGGCGGCGGTGGCCGAAGGATCGGCGGCGGAGGGATCGGCGGCCGAGAGACCGGCGGTAGCGGGATCGGCGGCGGGATCGGCGGTGGCGCGGGGCTTCTTCGGCGCGGCCGAGGCGTCGGTGAGGCCCTCCGAGAGGATGTTCAGCGCCAGCACGGTGATCAGCAGCGCGAGGCCGGGGAAGAAGGTGGCCCACCAGCCGCCCGCGAGGAGGATCTGCCGGCCGTAGGCCAGCACGCTGCCCCAGCTGGGGTCGGGGTCCTGCACACCGGCGCCGATGAAGGAGAGGCTCGCCTCGAAGATGATCGCCTCCGCGACCATGACGGTGGCGAACACCATGACCGGTGCCATGCAGTTGACGGCGACATGGCGCAGCACGATGTAGCCGCGGCGGGCGCCGATGACCTTTTCGGCGGCGACGTAGTCCTCGCCGTACTGGGACAGCACATTGGCGCGCACGACCCGGGCGAGCGAGGGGGTGTAGACGAACGCGATGGTGAAGATGATCACCGGAACGCTGGTGCCGAAGACGGCGACCAGGACGGCCGCGAGCGCGATCGGCGGGAACGACATCACGACGTCGAGCGTGCGCATCACGGACTCGTCGCCGAGCTTGCGCGAGGTCGCGGCGAGCGAGCCGAGGACGGCTCCCACGACCAGGGCGACGGCCGTCGCGCCGAGGCCGATGACCAGCGAGTAGCGCGAGCCGTGCACGACGCGGGCGAACACGTCGCGCCCCGCCCGGTCGGTGCCGAACCAGTGCTCGCCACTGGGTGCCTGCACCGGGGTGCCGGTGGTCAGCGGGTCCTGGGTGAGCAGCGGCGCGAGTACGGCGCCGAGGACGACGGCTACGAGGACGCCGAGGGCGACGCGGGAGGTGACCGGCAGGGAGCGGAACGCGATGCCCGGTCGGGAGAGCTTCTTGGCCAGACGGCCCGTGGCGAGCATGTCACACCGTCCTGATGCGGGGGTTGACCAGCAGATAGAGCAGGTCGACGACGACGTTGACCACCAGGAAGGCGATGGCGATGGTCAGTACGGTGCCCTGGACCAGGGCGACATCGCCGCCGGTGACACCTTCGAGGATGAGCTTGCCCATGCCGGGCAGATCGAAGATCGCTTCGATGACGACGGCGCCGCTGAGCAGATAGCCGACCTTGACCCCGAGCACGGTGAGCGGGGTCACGAGCGCGTTGCGCAGCACGGAGCGGATCACCAGGAACACCGGCAGGCCGTTCCCGCGGGCGGTGCGCACATAGTCGCGGTCGAGCTCGGCGACCATCGAGGTGCGTACGAGGCGGGCGAGCGACGCGGCGACGGGCACGGCGAGCGAGAAGGCCGGCAGGGCCATGGTGGTGAGCCAGCCGCCGAAGGAGTCGGCCGGGTTGGTGTAGCCGCCGGTCGGGAAGATCCGGACGTTCAGCGCGAACTGCTGGATGAGCAGCACGCCGAGCCAGAACGAGGGGATGGCGACCCCGGCCATGGAGAACACCCGGAACAGCTGGTCGGGCCAGCGGTCGCGGTACATCGCGCCGAGGACACCGCCGACGACGGCGAGCACGATCGCGAGGATCAGTCCGAGGAAGGTCAGCTGGAGCGTGAGCGGGAAGGCGGCGGTGATCCGGTCGAAGACGGGCTGGCTCGGCGGGACGGTCATCCCGAGGTCGAAGTGGAGCAGCTGGCCCAGGAAGTCGAAGTACCGCACGGGCAGCGGGTCGTTGAGCCCGTTGGCCTCGGCGAAGGCCGCACGGGCCTCGGGGGTGGCGCTCTCCCCGAGCGCGTTGAAGGCCGGGTCGACCGGCGAGAACTGAAGCACCACGAAGACCAGCAGCGCGATACCGAGGATCATCACCGGCATCATCGCGACGCGGCGCAGCGCGAGCCGGAGAAAAGCAACCATCGTCGGGTTCCTTGCGATTGGGCGGACGGCGGGTCCGGGCCACCGGGGGGAGGCGGCCCGGACCGGAGGCGGCCGGGCGCGGCCCGGACCGGAAACGGTCAGGCGCGTGCCCGGACCGGAAACGGTCAGGCGCGGCCGACGTCCACGAACGACAGGCCCGTGGTGGGCAGCGGCTTGAAGCCTGGCAGCGCCTTCTCGTTCCAGGCCGTGGGCAGCTTGCGGTGCAGGATCGGGTACAGCGCGGCCTCGTCGGCGACCAGGTCGGTGGCCTCGCCCCACAGCTTCCTGCGGGTCGTCTCGTCGGCGGCCTGGGCGGCCTTGTCGAGGAGCTGCCTGAGCTGCTTGTACGCGGGGGACTTGCCCCAGCCGTAACGCTTCTCCGGCCAGAAGCCGTAGTAGAACCAGCGCATCAGGAGGTCGGCGTCGTTGCCGAAGACGGACGGGTCACCGGGGGCCACGAGGACCTCGAAGTCGCCGCCGTCGATCTTGGCGTACTGGGCCGGGGACTGGGCGATGTCGAGGGTGACCTTGACGCCCGCCGCCTCCCAGCTCTCCTTGAGCAGCGGGGCGATGTCCTTGACCCAGCCGGTGTCGGTGGTCAGGACGGTGAAGGCCAGGTTCTTGACGCCGGCTTCGGCGAGCAGTTCCTTCGCCCTGGCCACATCGTGCGTGTAGACGGTGGCGGCCTTGTGGTAGTCCGGGTGGGTCGCCGGGACATAGCCGGTGGCGGCCGCCGCGTTGCCGACCATGGCGGTGCTGATGATCTTCTCGGTGTCCAGCGCGTAGTGCAGCGCCTGACGGACCCGCTTGTCGGCGAACCGCTTGTCGGCGGTGTTGAACATCAGGAAGAGCAGCCCAAAGGACTGGACGGACTCGGTCTTCGCCGAGGCCGCGATCCGCTTGACGTCGATGTAGGGGACGTCCTCGATGGCCTGCACCCGGCCGGACTCCATGGCGCTGACCCGCGCCGACTGGTCCGACATCAGGCGCCAGACCATCTTCTCGGCCTTGGCCGGGTGCGGGCCGTTGTACGTGCCGTACTTCTCGAAGACGATCTTGTCCTCGCGGGTCGCCTCGATGAACCGGTACGGCCCCGAGCCGACCGGCTTGGCGTCGAATCCCTTGGCGTCCGCCTCGACGATCTTCTTCGGCACGATGCGGGCGACGGCGATGCGCGACGGGAACAGGGCGAAGGCGTACTTCAGCTTGAACTCGACGGTCTTGGCGTCGACCGCCGTGACGGTGTCGATGAAGGGCACGAACTGCGCCATCAGCGAGGCGTTCTTCTCGTCCAGGATGCGTTCGAAGCTGAACACGACGTCATCGGCGGTGACCGGCGATCCGTCGTGGAAGGTCGCACCGTCGCGGAGCGTGGCCCGGTAGGTGGTGGCGTTGATCTTCTTCGGCATCTCGGTGGCGAGCGCGGGGCGAGCCACGAGCGTTGCCGGATCGAGATCGACGAGACCTTCGAAGATGTGCATATTGGCGGCGTACGGAGTCGCGCCCGAGGTGATCATGGGGTCGAAGCCGGTCGACAGCGGATACGACAGACCGGCCTCGATGGTGCCGCCGCCGTCCCCCTCGCCCGCCGCGCCGTCGGTGGTCGAGGACGGCCCGCCACAGGCGGACAGTCCTGCCGTGATGGCGACCGCCGCACCGACGGCGCCGGTGTATCGCAGGAAGGTGCGGCGCTCCACACCGGCTGATCTCAGCTCGGGCACGGGTCCTCCAGGAAGGTGAAGGTGGGACGGAAGGGCGGAACACAGAGCCGAGACACGATCGCGGGGATCATTTCCAGCTGAAGCATGAGACGTCAGATGTCTGATGCCTTGATAGCGTTGGAACGTAGCTTGACAATCGAGAGGGGTCAAGAGGTGGGGAGTTCACATATGTCCGGTACGAGGCCCAGCAGACAGCTGCTCCGGCAGGAAGTCGTCGACGGCATCAAGCGCTACATCCTTGAGGAGAAGCTCCGCCCCGGAGACTCGCTTCCCACCGAGCCCGCCCTGTGCGAGGCACTCGGCGCCAGCCGCTCCAGCGTCCGCGAGGCCGTCAAGATCCTCAACGCCCTGGACATCGTCGAGGTGCGCCACGGACACGGCACCTACGTCGGCAGGCTCAGCCTGTCCGCGCTGGTGGAGAGCCTGACCTTTCGCGGACTGCTCTCCCCGGACGACGATGTCCAGGTCCTGGCCGACCTCGTCGACGTACGCGAACTCTTCGAGCGCGGGATGGCCGACCGGATCGTGTCCCTGCTCGCCCCGGAGCAGCTCGACGCACTGGACGGCCTGGTCGCCACCATGCGTGAGACCGGCGCCCAGGACGGGACCGGCTTCGTGGAGGCCGACCGGGCCTTCCACGCGCTGCTCGTCGCACCGCTCGGCAACAATCTGATCGGCCAGCTCTCGATGGCCTTCTGGGACGTGTACGCGATCGTCGCGCCGCACCTCAACGGCTTCACGCACGCCGACGAGACGGCGACGGTCGCCGCCCATCAGAGCATCGTGGACGCGGCACGGGCCGGGGACATTCCCGCGTTCATCACCTCGCTGAGCGAGCACTACGCCCCGGTCAGGCGCCGGATCTCCGAGGCCCGCGCCCGCGAGGACCGCCAGGACTGACCCGCCGCCGACGGCCCGGGGGAACGGCGCCGGGCCTCCGTCCGGGCAGGGCACCGGCCCCGTTCCGGACGGAGGCGGCAGGACCGGCGAACAGCGCCGGCACCGACCTCCGCGACCGGCCCCCGCCCACGGCCCACCGGCCGGCCACCCCGCCGCCGGTCCGCCGCCCACCGGCCGCAGCTCCCGCCCCGGCCACCCCTCCGCCGACCCGCCGCCGACCGACTGACGGCCCGGCAGTCACCCCACAGCCGGGCCGTCAGCCCCTGCCGGAACCCTTGACGGTCACCGCGACGGGTGCCTAGGGTCCGTGTGCCGACAGGACATCTGACGTCTTCTGTCGCTGTTTCATGACGAGCGGCGCCATCGCCCCACCACCTCGCCCCCCATCGCCTCCCCCACCGCCCCACCGCCTCATCGCCCCACCACCTCATCGCCTCATCGCCTTCCAGGAGGGCACCGCCATGCCTCTGACGGACCTTTCGCTCGCGGAGTGCCGCGCCCACCGGCCGGAACTCGCCGTGCCCGACGGCTTCGACGCCTTCTGGGCACGCACCTTGGGCGAAGCCCCCGTCGAGGGCCCGGACACGGTGGAGAAGCCGGTGTTCACCGCCGTCGACACCGGGGTCACCCAGATCCGTACGTACGACGTGACCGTGCCCGGCTTCGCCGGACGGCCGGTCCGCGGCTGGCTGCGGCTGCCCGCCGGGACCACCGGACCGCTCGGCTGCGTCGTCGAGTTCCTGGGCTACGGCCGCGGCCGGGGGCTGCCCCACGAGGATCTTCTCTGGGCGGCGGCCGGATACGCCCACCTGGTCATGGACACCCGCGGCCAGGGCTGGTCGGCCGCGGGCGGCAGCACCGACGACTCGGACGCGGGTTCCGCCGGAGCCGTACCGGGCTTCGTCACCCGCGGCGTCGAAAGCCCGGAGACGTACTACTACCGCCGGGTGTTCACCGACGCCGTGCGCGGTGTCGAGGCCATGCGCGGCCACCCCGAGGTCGACCCCGAGCGGATCGTCGTCACCGGGGTCAGCCAGGGCGGCGGCATCGCGCTGGCGGTGTCGGGCCTCGTCCCGGGGCTGGCCGGGGTGATGCCGGACGTGCCGTTCCTCTGCGACTTCCCGCGGGCGGCGGCGATCTCGGCCCGTCCTCCGTACACCGAGATCGCCGACTATCTCAGCCTGCACCGCGACCGCACCGCGACGGTCTTCCACACCCTGTCGTACTTCGACGCCGCGCTGCTCGCCACCCGCGCCACCGCGCCCGCGCTGTTCTCCATCGCGATGATGGACGACATCTGCCCGCCCTCCACCTGCTTCAGCGCCTACCACCACTACGCCGGCCCCAAGGACGTACGCGTCTACGAGTTCAACGGGCACGAGGGCGGGGCGGCGTACCAGCAGCGGGAGCAACTGGCCTGGGTGCGTTCCCTGTTCGCCGGCCCGCCGTCCGGGCGGGCCGGCCACCCCTGACCCCCTCGACGACGGGCTCCACCCCGAACGGCGGGGTCATCACCGGCCCGCACCGAAGATGATCAAGGATCTGCGGATCCTCGACGTCACCGGCCGGGTCTGCTCACTGTCCCTCCCCTGACGCGGCGGACGCCCTCTCGCGTCCCCGCCCCGGTTCTCCCCCCTCAGGAAGTGAGATCGTCCATGCAGCGAAACGTCTCCGTCGCCCTGCTCTCGGCCGCCATGCTGGTGGCCACCGCGGCAGGCACCGCACATGGCACCACCTCTGCCCCCTCTGCCCCTTCCGCCGCGGTCTCCGCGGCCTCTGCCGTCACCGCCGGTGAACTGACCTCCCAGGACCTGACCGTCGACGGAGTGGGCTCGCCCCACTACCGCATCCCCGCGCTGACCACCTCGGTCAGGGGCACCCTGCTCGCGGCCTACGACGCCCGGCCCACCCTCGGCGACCTGCCGGGCAACATCTCCATCGTGCTGCGCCGCAGCACCGACGGCGGGGCGACCTGGCAGCCGCAGCAGGTGGTCCGCAAGGAGGCCGCGCCCAAGGGCTTCGGCGACCCGAGCCTGCTGGTCGACCGCACCACCGGCCGTATCTTCGTCTTCTACGCGGCCGGGGTGAACCAGGGCTTCTTCGGCTCCGCCACCGGGAACGACGAGACCGACCCGAACGTCCTCCAGGCCGACTACAGTTACTCGGACGACGACGGTGCGACATGGACCCACCGCCGTATCACCCGGCAGATCAAGAACCCCGCCTGGGCAGGCATGTTCGCGGCCTCCGGCGAGGGCATCCAGCTCCGCGCGGGCGCGTACAAGGGCCGGCTGATCCAGCAGTACGCCATCCGGAACAACGGTGCCAACTACGCGGTCAGCGCCTACAGCGACGACCACGGCGAGACCTGGCGGATGGGCAACCCGGTCGGCCCCGGCGGCGACGAGAACAAGACCGTCGAGCTGTCCGACGGCAGGATCATGCTCAACAACCGCTCCAAGCCGTACCGCACGATCGCCTACTCCACCGACGGCGGCGTCAACTACACCCCGTTCACCCAGGACACCGCCCTGACCGACCCCGCGAACAACGCCTCGGTCATGCGTTACGCCCCCGACGCCCCGGCATCCGACCCCAGGTCGTCATGGCTGCTGTTCAGCAACACCGAGGACGGGTCGGCGCGGCGCAACCTCACGGTGAAGATGTCCTGCGACAACGGGAAGACCTGGCCGATCAGGAAGGTCGTCGACCCGGGCGCCGCCGCCTACTCGACGCTGACCGGGCTGCCCGGCGGACGCGTCGGACTGCTCTACGAGCGCGCCGACTACCAGCACATCACGTACTCGTCGTTCGACCTGACGTGGCTCGGCGGCACCTGTGCCGACATCACCATCACCCCGCCGGCCACCCTGAAGGCGGGCACCGGCGCGGAAGTGGTCGTCCGGGTGGTCAACCGGATGGACGTACGCCGCGACGCGGGCACCATCGATCTCACGGTCCCCGGCGGCTGGACGACGAGCCGGGCCGGCATCCCGGCGCTCAACCCGGGCCAGGGCGCCAACATCAAGGTTCCCGTCACCGTCGCGGCGGGCGCCTCGGGCAGCGTCAAGCTCACCGCGACGTACCGGGCGAGCGGCAAGCAGGCCTCCGGCAGCGCGACGGTGACCGTCACCCCGTAGGCACCGCGCCCCGGGGTGCCGGCCACCGTCACCCCGGGGCGTGAGGGCCGTTGCAGGCGTCCGGGCCGGGGAGTCGGGGCCGGGCAGGGGCGACCGGACTCGACGGGTTCGAGTCCGGCGGCTCACGGACCGGCCGGTTCCAGGCGGGTGCGGATGCCGTCGAAGTGGGTGCGCATGGCGCGTACGGCGCGTTCACCGTCGGCCGCCGCGACCGCCTCGACGATCTCCCGGTGCTGGGCACAGGTGACGGCGGGGTCCTGGTGGCTGTCGTCGAGGTCTTCGCGCACCCGGTCCATGGCCGCCCAGAACGCGTCGAGCACCTCGCTGAGCAGGTGGTTGTCCAGCGACGCGTAGAGCGCGAGGTGGAAGGCGCGGTCGGTGGAGCGCGCCACCCGGCCGCTGAGGGCCTCGGTCTCCATCTCGGCGACCAGGCCGCGCAGCACGTCGAGGTCCTCAGCGGGGATACCGGCGGTGACCGCGCCGACCAGACCCGCCTCAAGCGCCTCCCGCACCTTCATCAGCTCCAGCAGACCGGGCTGCCCCTGCCGGTACCGGACGGCGGCACGGAAGGCGAGCCCCTCGACGAACGGCTCCAGCGAGAGCGAGCCGACGAAGGTGCCGAAGCCGCGCCGGATCTCGACCACATTCATGGCCTGGAGCGACTTGAGGGCCTCGCGCACCGAGACCCGGCCGACCTCGAAGAGGTCCATCAACTCGCTCTCGGTGGGCAGCGCGTCGCCGGGGGCGAGCCTGCGTTCCAGGATCAGCTCCTTGATCCGACGCTCGATGTGCTTGGCCGTGGTGGGGCGGGCCACAACGTCCTCCTGAGGTGCGATTGCCCCTTGACCGGTCGCAGGAGCATCTGTTTAAGGTAAGCCAGACATAGGACATCTTACGTCTTGTGTCTCGGTCCGACAGCCGCCCGGCGCCACGGACCGGTGCATCGACCAAGCTGGAGTCCTCACCATGTCTCTGACCGCACCGTTGCGCGGCATCGTCCCGCCGGTCTGCACTCCGCTCGACTCCCGCGGGGAAATCGACACCGCGTCCCTCGGGCGGCTCGTGGAGCACCTGATCGACGGGGGCGTGCACGGACTGTTCGCCCTCGGTTCGACGAGCGAGGTCGCCTACCTCACCGACGAGCAGCGCGCCACGGTGCTGGAGACCGTGGTCAATGTGGCCGACGGCCGGGTTCCGGTGCTGGCGGGGGTCATCGACACCACGACCGCGCGGGTCGCCGCACACGCGAAGGCCGCCGAGGGCCTGGGCGCGGACGCGCTCGTGGCGACCGCGCCGTTCTACACCCGCACCCACGGCAAGGAGATCGCCGGGCACTTCCGGCGACTGCGCGCCGCGGTCGACCTGCCGCTGTTCGCGTACGACATCCCGGTCGCCGTGCACTCCAAGCTCTCCGCCGCGCTCGTGCGCGAACTGGCCGAGGACGGCACGCTCGCGGGGCTGAAGGACAGCAGCGGGGACGAGGGCGGGCTGCGCCGGCTGATCGTCGAACTGGGCGGGCGGGGCGGGCGCGAGGAGGGCCCGGCACCCCGGTTCAGCGTGCTGACCGGGTCCGAACTCACCGTGGACGCGGCCCTGCTGGCCGGGGCCGACGGGGTCGTACCGGGAATCGGCAATGTGGACCCGGCCGGCTATGTACGGCTGTACGAGGCGGCGCGGGCCGGTGACTGGGCGCTGGCCGCGCAGGAACAGGAGCGGCTCGTCGAGCTGTTCGCCATGGTCGACGTGGGCCCGGAGGCCGACATGGGCCGCAGCTCCTCCGCGCTCGGCTCGTTCAAGGCCGCGCTGCGGCTGCTCGGTGTCATCGAGTGCGGCGACACCGCGTTCCCGCAGATCCAGCTGTCCGCCGAGTCGGTCGTCCTGGTCGCGCGCCGACTGCGCGCCGCCGGCCTGCCGCCGGTCCGATGAGCACCGGCACCCTGCCCGCCTCCGCCCGCCCCGGCACCGGCACCGGCACCGGCACCGGCACCGGCACAGTCGTGATCGGCCTCGATCTCGGCGGTACGAAGATCGCCGCCGCGCTCTTCGGACGCGACGGCACCGTACTGGCCCGGCACACCCGCCCCACCCCGGCCCGGGACGGTTCCGCCGCCGTGCTCGACGCGCTGGCGGCGGCCGTCGCGAGCGTGGACCCGGACGGGTCGGCCACGGCGCTCGGAATCGCCGCGGCCGGGGTCGTCGACCCCCGTACCGGCATGGTCACCAGCGCCACCGACTCCATCCGCGGCTGGGCGGGCACCGCGCTGGGCGCCGGGCTCGCCGACCGTACGGGGCTTCCGGTGGCCTGCGACAACGACGTACGCGCCACGGCCGGACCCGAACTCGCGGCGCTGGACGGGGAGCACGGTTCGCTGCTGTTCGCGGCCGTCGGTACGGGAGTGGGCGGCGCCGTCGCCGTCGACGGGCGGATGCTCCACGGCGCCCACGGGATGGCCGGGCACCTCGGCCACCTGCCGAGTCCGGAGGCGGCCGGACTGCCCTGCACCTGCGGTTCCACCGGGCATCTGGAGGTCATCGCCTCGGGACCCGGCATCACCGCCTGCTACGAGCGGCTCGCCGGTACGTCCGTGGACCGGCTGGAGACCGTCGCCGCCAGGGCCGCGCGGGGCGACGCCGACGCCGTACGCGCGATCACCGCCGGCGCCGCCGCGGTCGGCCGGGTGCTCGGCGGGCTCGCCAACGCGCTCGGCCCCGACCGGGTCGTCGTCGGCGGCGGCGTCCCCCGGATCGGCCCTCTGTACGGCAACGCCCTGGCCGCCGCCTTCACCGCCGAGCTGATGCCCCCGCTGCGCGGGCTGACCCCGGTGGCCCCGCTGTTCGGCCACGACGCGGCTGTGCTCGGCGCGGCCTCACTCACCACCACACTTCCCCTCCACCACCCGGGAGCCCTCCGATGAGCACGCCGCACGAACGACCGGCCGTCGGCACGGCTGCCGCCTACGCCTCCGAGGCCGACGCCTCCACCACGGTCCCGCCCGCTGCCCCTTCCCCTTCCCCCGCCGCGTCCCCCGCCGCCCGGCTGACCGACGCGCTCCGGGGCAGGCTGATCGTGTCCTGCCAGGCACCGCCCGGCGATCCGATGCGGGAGACCGCCACGCTGGTGCGGCTGGCGCGGGCGGCCGTCGCCGGTGGAGGATCGGCGATCCGTGCCAATGAGCCGGAGGTCGTCGCCGCGATCGTGGCGGCCGTCGACCTCCCGGTCATCGGCCTGTGGAAGGACGGCGACACCGGCGTCTACATCACGCCCACCGTCCGCCACGCGCTCGCGATGGTGGAGGCCGGTGCCGCGGTGATCGCCGCCGACGCCACCGACCGGCCGCGCCCCGACGGATCGGCCTTCGCCGAACTGGTCGCGGCCGTCCACGCTGCCGGGGCCCTGGTCATGGCCGATGTCTCCACCCTGGCCGAGGGCGTCACCGCGGCCGGCCAGGGGGCGGACTTCGTCTCGACGACGCTCTCGGGCTACGTTCCCGGCACCCCGGAGCAGACCGGCCCCGACCTGGACCTGGTCGCCGCGCTCGCCGCCGCGATCGAGGTGCCCGTCGTCGCCGAAGGCCGTATCAACACCCCGGAGGAAGCCGCCGAGGCCCTGACCCGTGGCGCGCACAGTGTCGTCGTGGGCACCGCCATCACCGCGCCGACCGCGCTGACCGCCCGCTTCGTGGCAGGCCTCCGCCCCTGACCCACCCCCGGTCCGGCCCGGCCCCCGGCCCACCGCCGGTCCGCCCGGCCCCGGCCCGCCCCACACGTGGGACGGCCGTTCACAGGCGAACGGCCGTCCCGCATCCTGGAGTCCTCGTGCAGACCCCGACACCGCCGGCTTCCCCGGCGCTCCCCACGCTCCCCTGGTACCGCGAGGTGAGCCGCACCCAGTGGAAGTCCTTCTTCGCCGCCTGGATCGGCTACGTCCTCGACGGTTTCGACTTCGTGCTGATCACCCTCGTACTGACCGAGATCAGCGACGAGTTCGGGCTGAGTACGGTGCAGGCGGCCAGCCTGGTCTCCGGAGCGTTCATCACCCGCTGGCTGGGTGGCGCGGTGCTCGGCGCCATCGGCGACCGGTACGGCCGCAAGCTCTCCATGGTGCTGAGCATCCTGCTCTACTCGCTCGGCACCTTCGCCTGCGGGTTCGCCTGGAACTACCACAGCCTCTTCGCCGCCCGGCTCGCCATCGGCATGGGGATGGCCGGGGAGTACAGCGCCAGCGCCACGTACGTCATGGAGAGCTGGCCCGCCAGGGTCCGCGGCCGGGCCAGCGGCTTCCTGATCTCGGGCTTCTCCGTGGGGTCGGTGCTCGCGGCGCAGGTCTACGACTGGGTGGTGCCCTCGCTCGGCTGGCGCTGGATGTTCTATCTGGGCCTGCTGCCCATCGCCGTCGCGCTGTGGATGCGGCGGGCGCTGCCGGAGGCGGCGGAGTGGTCGGAGTCGGTCGGGGCGAAGGGTGCCGGGCCCAACCCGTTCCGGCCGCTCTTCGCGACACGCGGCCGGGCCACGCTCAACACGGCCCTCGGTGTCGCCGCGACCGCCTCGCTCTTCCTGATCTTCACCCCGGGCGGCACGGGACTGGTTCCCGTGCTCTCCGTGACCGCCGGACTCGCGCTCGCCGCCTTCGCGGTCCAACTGGGCGGCAGGCGCGGGTGGCTGCTGTACGTGTCCATGATCGTGACGCTGTTCTTCGCGTTCCTGTACTCCTGGCCGATCCAGGCGCTGCTGCCCACGTACCTCAAGAACGACCTGGGCTACACCACCGACCAGGTCACCGATGTCCTCTACTTCGCGGGATTCGGCACCATGGCCGGCTGCTGGGCGGCGGGATTCCTCGGCGACCGGATCGGCGCCAGGAAGGCGTACGCGCTGACGCTCCTGGCCTCCCTCGCCTTCGTGTTCCCGGTCTTCGCCGTACGGGACAACCTGCTGCTGCTCGGCATCCTGCTCTTCGTGCTCCAGGCCACCGGCTTCGGGATCTCCGGTCTGCTGCCGCGCTACATCGGCGGCCATTTCCCGACGGAGAGCAGGGGCGCGGCACTCGGCTTCACGTACAACGTGGGGGCACTGGGCGGAGCCGTCGCCCCGGTCCTCGGCGCACATCTGGCCTCGGGGATGGACCTGGGGCAGGCGCTGGCGGTACTGACGTTCGCGGGCACCGTGATCGTGGCGCTCCTGGTCGGTCTCGACGTACCGGCCCGGCTGAACCGGCTGACGGACCCCGACGCCACGGAGGACCACCTCGCGGAGGACCACCGCACGGCGGACCACCGCACCGCGGAACCGGCGCCGCGAAAGGTCTGACGGACGAGGACCATGCGTCCGACGGGACCCTGACCGGGAACAGGCCCACTGACTGTTCGTCACCGGCCGGTTTCTGATAGTTGTTTCCGCGGGGACGGGCGCAGTCCCGCAGCGGCGCCTCGCGGGCGCCGCAGGGGAGGATGTACATGAGCACCACCACACGCGACGAGGTCATCGCCGTCGAGCAGAAGGCGGTGGACCACGCGTACGACTGCTACGCCACGCGGCTGTCCGAGATGACGGGGGCATCGGCCGCAACGGCGTCGGCGAGCGGCAAGGACAGCGTGGCCATCCGGCAGGACGCGGAGGCGCGCGCCGAGGCGTACGGGGGACTGGGCGACGAGGCGCTGGTCTTCTCCCGTGTCGACGCCCCGGAGGAGCCCGGGGGCGAACCGCGCCCCTGGTACATCGGGCGGCGGGGCGTGCGCGACGCCGCGAACGACCCGGTGGTCCTGCTGTGGACCAGCCCGCTGGCGAAGAAGTGGTCCGAGGCGAGGCCCAAGGCGCCCGGGGAGGTGGTCCTGCGGCGGCAGTTGCGGTGCGTGCGGCGCATCGTGGAGGACTACTTCGACGACATCGCGCCGGCGGCTCCCGCGCCCGCCACTCCTCGAACGGCACCTCGTACGGCACCTCGTACGGCTTCTCGTACCGCTTCTCGTAAGGCCCCTCGCCCCACGACCGTCCCGGAGCCGAGGCGAGCGGCGGACGACACCACCCGGGACGACTCCCCGCTCGTGGACGACGAGGGCGCGGACGACGAGGGCGTGGACGACGAGGGCGTGGACGACGAGGGCGTGGACGGCGAGGGCGTGGACCACTCGCCCGTGGACGACGAGGGCGCGGACGGCGGGGTCGCGGACCACTCGCTCACGGACGACGGGGTCGCGGGGGACGGAGACGCGGCGGACGGGACCGCGCTCCCCCAGGGCGCCGTCGCCACCCCCGGGTCCGCCGGCCCGCCGTCCCCCGGCACGCCCGGGGATGTCGCCCGCGTCCAGCGCCGTAGGCCGCTCCAGCCGGACGACTTCCTGCTGCGGGAGCTCCAGCGCTCACGCAGCGGCCGTATGCGGGACATCGTCGAGACCATCCGCCGTGACCAGATGGATCTGGTCACGGGCTCGCCCGCCGACATCCTGGTCGTGCAGGGCGGGCCGGGCACCGGCAAGTCCGCGGTCGGTCTGCACCGGGTCACCTGGCTCGTGAACAACGAGCACTTCAAGGCGCAGGACATCCTGGTCATCGGACCGCACCAGCGGTTCCTGGACTATGTCGGCCAGGTTCTGCCCACGCTCGGCACGCGCGACGTCAACGCCGTACAGCTGGACCGGCTCTGGGTGGGCGAGATCCTCGGCACCGACACCTCACGGGCCCGTGAGGTGAAGTCCGACGAGCGGATGGCGGCCGTCCTGCGGCGCCGGGTCGAGGGCGACTGCCGCCCCGAGGTGCTCGACGACCTCACCACCGCCCCCTCCTTCGAGGGCGACGAACCCGCGATCGTCGTCAACGCCGGGAGTACGACACTGCGCGTACCGCGCTCCGAGGTGATCGGGATCCTCGACGCCGCACGCGGGGGCGACGGCGCCTACCGGGAGCGCCGCGAACGCTTCCGGAGCCTATTCGTCGACCGCCTCCTCCAGGAACTCGCCGCCATCGCCCCCCGGCGCGGACAGGGCGGCACGATCCGCCGCGACCTGGAACGCAATCGACGGGTCGAACGGC
The DNA here is from genome assembly GCF_040297465.1 of Streptomyces sp. NPDC001787. Lineage (NCBI taxonomy): Bacteria > Bacillati > Actinomycetota > Actinomycetes > Kitasatosporales > Streptomycetaceae > Streptomyces > Streptomyces sp. NPDC001787. The sequence goes on along the minus strand of NZ_JBEOZE010000053.1, from coordinate 15,473 downwards.
TCGTCGACCGCATCTGGCCGTCGCCGGGCGCCCGGGAGGCGCTGCGCGGCCTCTACGACTCGCCCGAACTCCTCCGTACCTGCGCCGAAGGCATCCTCGACGCCGAGGAACAGGCCGCCCTGCACCGCCCCCGGGCCGCCTCCGCCGACGCCGATCCCTGGACGGTGGACGACCATGTCTGCCTGGAGGAGCTGCGCCATCTCATCACCGGTGAGACACCGCTGCGCTACGGGCACATCGTCGTGGACGAGGCCCAGGACCTCACGCCCATGCAGGCCCGCGCGCTGCGCCGCCGCTGCGCGGTCAACGGTTCCATGACGGTCCTCGGCGACCTCGCCCAGGCCACCGGCCCCCACACCCACACCGGTTGGGACGGTCTGGGCACCGTCCTGTCCGACCACGGGGACTGGCGCGTCGCCGAGCTGAACACCAGCTACCGGGTGCCCGCGGAGATCATGGACTTCGTCGCACCGCTCGCCCGTGCGGTCGCGCCGGGGCTGCCGTATCCGAGGGCGGTACGGGAGGCCGGCGAGGACGCCGTACGCACCCTGGCGACCGAACCGGAACAGCTCCTCGACGACACCGTCGCCCGGGTGATCCACCTGGTGGGCACCAGCGACGGGCAGAACCCCCGGTCCGTGGCCGTCATCGTCCCCGACGGCTCACGGTGGCTCGACGCGATCAGCGACCGGCTCGACGAGCACCCCGGCCTCATGGACCGGAGCCGGAACGCGGTGTCCGTCCTGGCCGCCGCCCAGGCCAAGGGCATGGAGTACGACCACGTCCTGGTCGTCGAGCCCGCCGAGATCGCCGATACGGGCCCGGCGGGACCGCGCCGGCTCTACATCGCCCTCACGCGCAGCACGCAGAGCCTGACCGTGCTGCACACCTCCCCGCTCCCGGAGATCCTCACGCACACCGACGGCCCCGGGGAACCGTCCTCGGCGGAACCGGAGCCGGGTACGGCACCGGGCGACGTCCCCGAGATCGGAACCGACATCCGGGTGCGGGTCCTGGGCCCCGGGCCTGGTGGCCGCTACAAGGTCAAGGCACTGTCCACCGTCGCCGCCCGCCCCCTGTTCCTCACCGTCCGCCACGGCTCCGCTCCCCCGCGTCCGGGCGATGAACTGGACTGCTGGGTCTTCGCCAACGAGACCAACCAGAGCGTGCTCACCGCCGACCAGCGCGGACGCCTGCCCATCTCGCCCAGGATGGCGGAACGGTACGTGGCGGCGCTCACCGTCCTCGACGAACTGCTCACCCCCGACGCGGACGTCCCCCCGGACGCCCGCGGCCGTCTGTCCGAGCTCCAGGGCATGGCCAACCGCGTCCTGCGCCGGGACCAGGCGGACTGGGTGGACGTACGACGCGTACTCGGCTCCCCTGACCGGCACCGGCTGGGCGTGCTCCGCGACCTCGCGGCAGGCGCCAACCGCGCGCTCAAGGACGGCACACCGGACATCGGCCGGCTCCGTCACGAGCTGGCGGACTCCGGCTGGGCCCAGGCCCTGCACATGGCACAGCAGACGCTCCGATCGAGGCTCGCCGAACAGCAGACGCTCCGGCCGAGTCTCGCCACCCCACCACCACCGCCCCCCGAGCCCACCCCCGCCCCGGCCTCCACCCCCGCCCAGGCCCCCGCCACCCCGACGCAGCAGCCCGAGCCGAAGGAAACCACCCCCGTGACCACCGCCGCAGAAGCCCCCGCCGCACAGCCCACCACCAGGGCGGGCTTCCTGCGCGCACTGGAGACCGCGGCGGCCACCGACCGCACATGCAGGAAGCACGAAGCGGTGCGCCACGCCCTGAAGTCGGCCCTGCTCTGGTCCGACATCCAGCCCTCCGACTCCGAGATCGTCGACGTCAGCTGCGTCACCGACCAGGGCCTGTCCGTCTACGAGGTCCTGGGCGCCGGCCGTTCCACCTACCAGGACCTCCGCTCCGGAGCGACCCGCCTCCTGGAGATCAACCACACCCTCCCCACCCCGGCCACCACCCTCTACCTGGTCCTGTGCGAACAGCCCGCCGAGGACTGGTCGGCCGACACGGTCCGCGACATCTTCCACGTCCGAGTCCTGTGGCGAACCCCCGACGGCTGGGGCGGCCAAGACGCAGAAACGGCCTGGAACCCCTCGGGGGCGTGACCGCCCCGCGGTACCCGACAGCACCCCCACACCCCGGCCCCCAAACCCCAACACCGCCCCGCCCCCTCATCCGCTAAGCTGGCCAGGGCCGCTGTCAAAGGTGGCCCAGGACCTTGCCGGAACCAGGCAGACTCACACCGAGGACTACCACCACGTTCCACGCACGGCTCCGCCCCGCCTTCGTAGCTCAGGGGATAGAGCACCGCTCTCCTAAAGCGGGTGTCGCAGGTTCGAATCCTGCCGGGGGCACGCTAAAGCAGCAGGTCAGAGGCCCTGTCGTCCACTAGGGCGACAGGGCCTCCGGCGTGCGGCACACATTCAGCACACAACCGCGTGTGCTCCTGGTGTGGGGAGCTGCGTCCCATGACCGCGAAGGACGAGCTGGCACTGCGCCGCTACGAGCATCTGGTCGACCGCCTGGAAGGGCTCCTGCGGGCAAGCCTGAAGCCGGAGTACACCGGGTACTACGGGCAGCTGATCCTCAGCGCCGAACGCCTGGAGGAGCTGGGCGACCTCAAAGACGTCCGGCTGGCAGCACGTGAGGCCGGAAGCCGACTGGGCTGGAAGACGATCACGAGACTGGTCGGCGGCCAGCTGTTCCCCGCGCTTTTCGTCTCAGTCTCCCGCTGCCTCGATGACCCCGATCCGCATGTACGCGAAGCGGCCATCTCCGCCTGCATCCCACTCCTCGACGATCCGCTCCTGTTCAGCCACCGAACGGAGCTGGCTCCGCTGCTGCGGAGGACCCTGGCCGTAAGCGCACGTTGGCAGCACCGCGATCGTGCGATCGAAGCCCTTGCCAGGTGGGGTGAGGAGACAGCGGAGCTTGAAGTCCGAAGGGAGGCATTCGAGGTGTGTGCCGCGGAGAGACGTGACGCCCGCGATTGGTCCACCGAACCACCATTGCTGACGGACTACACGTCTGCTCCACCGTTCTGACCGTTGAGCCGCCACTGTCTCGGCGTCCCGTTCCACCAGTTCCTGAGCCCCGGCACGGATCAGGCACACATCACGCTGTGGCAGCCTCCAGCGTCGCCATCGCCTCGGCTGCCTCGCGAGCCTTCCGCTCGGCCTTCGCCTTGGCCAACTGTTTGGCCCGGCGCTTGTGCATCTTCTTCGACACCTCGTCCAGCCGGTCGGGAAAGAGGTGACCATAGGTGTCCAGGGTCAGGGTCGCCGACTTGTGGCCGAGCACGGTCTGGACGACGTTGACGTCCGCGCCGCTGGCGATGGCGAGGGAAGCCGCCGTGTGGCGAAGCTTGTGCGGCGTGAGCTTCAGGTGGCTGAGGCTCGCCTTGGCCACGGCCGGGGCGAAGAACCGCTGTCGGAAGTTCCGGGTCCGCAGCGTCCGCGCTGCGGGGCGGTGAACAGCAGATCGGCCTCGTCCCGCCCCTCGACGTGGGGCTTCAGCTCCTCGGCGAGGAAGCGGGGAATCGGCACGGTGCGGCGCGCGTGGTTCTTGGGCGTGTCGAGGTACAGCTTGCCGTTGTCCTCGACGTACGCCTCGACGATGTGCGCCCGGCAGGCGTCGAGGTCAACCCGCCCCACCTTCAGCGCCGATGCCTCGCCCCAGCGCAGACCGGTGTAGGCCAGCAGCAGGATGAACACCCGGTACTCGCCGGCCGCGTCGGCCAGCGCCTCGGTCTGCATGTCGTCGAGATAGACGTGGTCAGCCGGTGCGGGTTTGGGCAGGGGCACCCCGACCGCCGGGTTGAACGCCAGGCGGCGGACTTCACCGCGAAGCCCAGGACCTGGCTGAGGATGACGTACGCCTTGCGCACCGAACGCGCGCTGAGCTTCCTGCCGCCTGCCGCCTCGCCCGACAGCATGGCGGAGAGCCATTCGGCCACGTCCTCGAAGCGGACACGGTAGAGCGGTGTGGTCCCCCACCGCGGGATCACATGAACGTCAAGAACACCCCTGTACCGGTTGCGGGTTGACCGCTTGAGATGGATCTGGGCCGCCAGCCAGGAATCCGCCACCTCGGCGAACTTCACTCGCGCGGCGGCAGCCGTCGTGGCGGCAACCCGACGATCCCGTGCTGCCCACGTTGATGAATCGCAAGCAACGAGGGAGGGGGACACCGAGCCGAGCACCATCACGGTCCCGATCACCTCATGTCCCTCGCCGAAGAGGTAGTTGATCAGGCCGAGGGTGCTGGAGCCGGTGGAGACGTCAGGCACCATGCAGGCTCCACCCTCGTCGTCGAACACGACGCCGCGCACCTTCGCTACGACGGCCGCGCTTACCGGCTCACAATGCGACGACGGCTCCGGAACACCGGAACGGAACCGGTCACCCGGTATCTGATCCGCATCTCGGTCGACCGCTACCCCGGCGACCCGGAACAGTCCAACGCCCACTACCGAGCCCACCCGCTCACCTGGGACGAGCTCGACCTCACCGCCACCTGCCGGGGCGAGCCAATGCGCTGGCAGGCCAAGCACGACCATGACGCCTTCAAGGAGATCTGGCTGCTGTTCGACAACGAACACGGCCGCTTCCTCCTCTACCCCGGCGAATCCGTCTGGATCGAGTACGCCTACACCGTCGGCGACGACAAATGGGGCAACTGGTTTCAGCGGGCCGTCCGCCTGCCCACTGAACAGCTCGAAGTCCAGCTTGTCTTCCCCACCGCCCTCGACCCCGTGGTCTGGGGCACCGAGACCCCGATGACCGCCGAAGCCTCCACGCTCCGCACCCCACCTGTCCGCCGTGACGACGGCGAACAACGCGCTTTCACGTGGATCACGACCACACCCGCACTGCACGCTCGGTACCGTTTGGAGTGGCGATTCCGGGCGCAACCCGAACACGAGACGGACCAAGAGGAGTTCAGTTGACGGACGTTCGGCCCAGCCAGCAGATGCGAGACCTCGGCGTCGTCCAGGAGGGCGCCGCTATCCTGACCACACCTGCTCGCCCCTTCAACCTGCCCAGCGAGCGCGACGAGGCCGAGCGCATCGTGGATGAACTGTTCGCCGCCCTCAATCGCATCAGCCAGGTGCACCCCTTCGCCAAGGGCATGGGCATCGCGGCCCCGCAGATCGGAATCGGTCGCGCCGCCGCCATCGTCCAGCCGCCGGGAGATGTGCCGGCGATCATTCTGCTTAACCCACGGATCACAGCGCATGCGGAGGCTAACGACGAGCAGTACGAGGGCTGCCTGAGCTTCTTCGACGTCCGGGGCCTCGTCACCCGCCCCATGGAGATCACCGTCGAGAGCACCGCCCTAACCGGCGAGCGCGTGACCACCGTGTACGAACACGGCCTCGCCCGCCTCACCCACCACGAGATCGATCACCTCGATGGGCTCCTCTATACCTCCCGGGTTCTGCCAGGAGTCGAACCGATCCCCGTGGACGAGTACCGGCAAACCGGCCGGGCATGGACGTACGAGGAAGCCTGATCAGCCTGTCCTCATGGCCTGGGCCCTGGGCCTGTCGTTCACTTTAGGGGTGCAGGCTGAACGGCTCAACGGTTCACCAAGTAGAAGATGAAGGCTGCGCCGATTCCGAGGCCCCAGAAGAATGCGACGGCTCGTGCCCGATGGTCGGGAAGGATCTGCGGTGGAGGTGGCGTCACCGTGGCCTCGATTCGCTCGGCCACACCGTTAAGTGCGTTCCCAATCTCCTCCATCCGGCCAAAAGGTTTTTCCCTACTCTGCAGTCTGTCCATGCCCCTGACCAGTTGGTCCAGAGAACTTAGACTGCCCTCCAGGCGCGTGACCAACCCGCTGAGGTCATCGCGACCTTGTGAGCTGACGGCCTCCTCGAAGCGACTTACAACCCTGCTAAGCTCGTTGAGGTCGAGCTGCTTGGACGCTTTGTCGAAGGTGTCTGCGGCGTGAAAAAGCTGACCTGCGACGTCCTCGTTGATGCTACGACTCGCGTGCATGAGCAACGCGGCGACATCCTCGTTGATGCTCTGCGCAGCACGCGAGAGAGTGTGAGCGACATCTTCGTTGATACTGCTCGCCGCCAGCGCGAGCAAGCTCGCGGTATCAGGGGATATCAACCCGTCATCCAGAGCCTCTTCAAGCAGTTCGGCCAGGGCGGGGGAGTCCTTAGAGACCTTTCTGAGCAGCGCCTTGGTCTTCGCATCGACCGCCTCGATGCGGATCTGGCCGTGGTTGTCACCACCTACGAAGGCACCATCTCCGTGGTTGTGCTGCTCAGTGATGTGCCCCTCCGGCTCCTGAACGGAGGACGTCACTTCCCCTCTTGACCATCGACGCGGATCGTGCCGTGGTTGTCGCCGCCGATGAACGTGCCGCGCCCGTGGTTTTGCTGAGAACCAATGTTGACCGTCTTCGTGCCGGATGGCGTCGCAGAGCGCAGTGCCTCAATGTCCACTCGGGCCTCGGGGTAGGCGGTGAGGAAGGCGGTCAGCATGCCGCTCCACTGAGCAGTAACCTCGGTCTGGCTAACCCGGCGATGTTCCAGGGCCTCGATGTGCTCATCAAGCGCACGCAGCGCATGGGACTCTTCCTGCACGTTCCCGCGCCGGAAGATTGCAGAGATCCGGGTGCGCAGGACGTCGGCCCGGCCTTGAAGCAGGTAGGCGAGAACATTACTGGCGGCACCGGTGGTGACGGCTATGGCTGCTGCATCAAGCATGGAGAGGAAGACCCCCGAGGAAGGTATCGAGCAGGCTGCTACGCGCATCTGTGGCAACTCGATAGTCTCTCGCGACGGAGACCGAGCGCCGGGACTTCCCAGTACCCACAGCTCACTTTCTCGCAGTTGGCTGAACATACGGCACCGCGTGGCGGAATCACGCCGAACTCGGTACCGCGGAGCAAGACCACTGAACGCCCGGAGAACATCACCAGGTACGACCGAGACAGACCATGATCGCTCTCAGCAGTGGTGGGCCAGTGCGGCTTTCGCAGTCGATTCCAGGATGAACAACGTGGCATCCCGACTCCTCCGCCTTGGGCCACACCCCCACATCTTGGTCGATACTCGACCTACGCAGGGAGCCGTCAAGATCTTGCAAGCGCGCTGGCAGCCGCTCCGACTACATTGTCCAAGGAATGCAAGTGCGGGGCTTCGACCTGCATGGCTAGTCCGGAGACAGGCACCCTGTCACTCCATCAGGCAGCGTACAAGGATGCGCCTATGAACAACTGGGAAGAACTAGCGGGCCAAACCGGAAGCGCTCTCCTTGGCACCTTGATCGGCGGAATCATTTCAGTGTGTGTTGCACGTTGGCAGATGTCGAAATCAATCACCGCACAGACCGAGTTAGCCGCTTCGCAGCATGCCGCAGCCATCACGTTGACACGGCAGCAGTGGGAACGCCAGCGATCGGCCGAGGCCGCACAAAGGCTCTTGGAGAGACTCGCGGGCCTCTACGCGTACTTACCGTCACTCCCCGACATAGCGCTGGAATGCCCAACCCTGAGCGTCTCCGCACGCGAACAGTGCTCCACAGCCCTGGCAGCGCTGCGGCACGGGATGCAGACCGATCTGCTAGCGATTCAGGGAGCAGAGGTCCGTGATCGCTACTGCACCTTGGTCAAGCTAGGTTTTGACGTCGCATGGCGAGGAGTGGGCCAAGGAGATCGCAAGCGCCAGATCCGTGACGTACGGGCGTACTTGCGCTACGTCCAGCTGACGCTGGAGGCAGTGGTGGACGATGCAGCGCCTCCACCACACATAGAACCACCAGTTCTTGACCGGCAAGACGACAACGCCTGGGCTCCCCCTCACCTGCCTTGGTACCGGCACGACCCTGCCGATGGCAGCTGACCTCGCATCTCAGCGGCAACAGCCCGTTATGGCCATGCCACCGACTGCCTGTCGGACAGCCCCGCCAGAACGGATTCAGCACACACCAGGACGGGTACCCTCGCGAAAGCGCGAGAACTACTGAGACGGGTTTTCCCAGGCCAGACTGTATGCGGGCATCGTTTCCCCAGTTCACGGCCCTGACCCGATGAATCTCCTAAAGCGGGTGTCGCAGGTTCGAATCCTGCCGGGGGCACAGGCGAGAAGGCCACCTATCGATCTTGGTAGGTGGCCTTTGACATCTACTTCTGTCATCGACGGCGGCAATCACTCACGACTGGGCCGCCTCCTGAGCAGCCGAGCCGCCGAGCCGCCGACGGACGTGGTGCTGTGGTCTGTTCGGTAACCAGGGCCATCCGTACACTCGCGGAAATGCATGACTCCATCCGCTGCACACCGTGCCTTCTCAATGAGCAGCACTGCACCTCCCGGGAGCCGGCTCACCACGTCGCAGGGTGCCCCGTTGGTGGGCGGTGACGTGCTGCCGTACGTCTACCGGATCACCAAGTACGATCCCGCCGACCGCGACCAGCACGGCAGCTATGTCGGCGCCGCCGAGGCGATCAGCGACCACGGTCCGGTCGAAGACGCGTATCTGCGGGCGGTGGCCGCCTTCGCCGCAGGTGCCGGGATCGACCAACTGGCCATCCGGGAGCCCCAGGTCCCAGGCTTCGTCCACTTCGGCCTGGAGCCGGCGGTGTCCGGTCACGGTCTGGCGGGCATCTTCCCGCCGGACCTCACCGGCTACCACGACGGGGCGACGGTGCCCGTTGCCATCGGCCTGGAACTAGTCCGGGCCATGCTCCGCGACACTGGCGCCTGGTGCCGCCTGGAGGTGGAAGGCGCCTTCGCCGTACATGTCGGGTGGGACCAATACGTCTACGTGGGCACCAGTACGCCACCCGACCGAGCGGTGGCCCGCACTCGATCCCTTGGACTGTTCCCGGAACGCATGGATGCCTCCCCCTGCGACGCGGCTTTCGAGGAGGAGGAGGAGGAGGGCGGGCAGCGCCCCGCCGACGACGACTTCTGGGCACAACTGTGCATGGCCGTCTCCATGGGCAGTGCCGCGATCCTGGAAGAGTGCTACGTCAGCAACGCGTCGCGCCGGCACCGCCTCACAAGCGACACGGTGGACGCGGTACGCGCTCGACTCACACCCCGCGCTCAGCTGACCGTCTGGCCGGACCTGTCCCCGGACGTCGGCACGGTCCTTGCCGGCCTCCCCGACGAGGGCCTGGTCGAAGTCGTCCGGGAGGACGAGAACAGGCAGATCACCAGCACCGTCGTCGACGAGACCCAGTTCGCCGAACTGGCCGGACACGTCGATGGCGCCCGTGCCGCGACCGTCTTGTCCCTCGACATCGATCAGCGCCACCCGCTGTTCACCGCAGTCCTGCCCGACAGCGACGGTGTGCTGCGGGCCCGGTGGAGAACCGAGCCGACGCCGAGCGACCGGCATTGGGCCATCCTGAAGACCCTGCGCAGCGGCCAGACCTGCACCGGGACGGTGACCGAGATCGCCAGTTTCGGCGTCACGTTCGTGGATATCGGCGGCTTCACCGCGATGATCAATATCCCCGAACTGTCCTGGCGGTACATCGGTCACCCCTCTGACGTGGTGGCTGTCGGCCAGGAGATCACTGCCGAGATCCTCGGCGTCGACATGGCGCGGCAGCGGGTGCAGCTCTCGCTGAAGTCGCTGCAGGTGGATCCGATGGAGGAACTCGTCCAACAGGTCGGCCAGATCATCACTGGCCCCGTCACGAAGCTCGTACCGTTCGGCGCCTTCGTCCGCGTCGAAGACCGGGACGACGGCTTCGAGGGCCTGGTGCACAACTCCGAACTCGCCGAGAGGCATGTGGAAAGACCCGAAGACGTCGTCCAAGTCGGCGACACCCTCACTGTGAAGATCCTCGTAGTCGACCCCACGCGGCGCCGGATCCTCCTGTCACATACACAGGCACTGGCAGCCGACAGCGGTGGAGCCGATCTCGTGGCCGTGCCGCGCCGGCCTTGAGCCCGCTGACGGTTGCTGTCCCCACGGTCGACGACCAGGGCCCCGGTTCGGGCCCGGCCTCGGAGCGGAGGGGCGGCGGGCCTGCCGCTATCGGGAGTCGAGCAGTTCGCCGATCACGTGGCGTGCCGTCGTCGCCATGAAGGGGTTCGTCTCGCGGTAGTACGAGAGTTCCATGAGCGCGATGGACAGCGCCCAGCCGCGGCCACGGGCCCACGTCGCGTCGTCGGCCGACAGTGCCGTACGGAATTCCTCCCGTGCTCCGGCGGGCAGCAGGTACCAGGCCGCGATCAGGTCCACGGCGGGGTCGGCGAGGCCCATGCAGCCGAAGTCGATGACCGCGGCGAGGCGGCCGTCCGCGACCAGGACGTTGCCGGGCTGGAGGTCTCCGTGGGCCCAGACGGGCGGGCCGGACGGGGCGGGGGCGCGCAGGGCGTCGTCCCAGGCGTCGGTCGTGGCCGTGGTGTCGAGGTGTCCGCGCAGGGACGCGATCGCGTCCCGGGTCGCGGCGTCCCGGGATGCCAGGGGTTCGCTGCGGTACGCGGGCGGGCCGTCCGTGGGGTCGGTCCGGCGGAGCGCGCCGACGAACTCCGCCAGGTCCGCGGCGAAGGCGTCGGGGTCGACCGGGTTGTCACGGCCCGGGTTCTCGCCGTCCAGCCAGCCGCACACGGACCAGGGCCACGGGTAGCCCTCGCCCGGTTCGCCCTTGGCGAGCGGGGCGGGGACCGCGAAGGGGAGCCGCGGGGCGAGGTACGGCAGCCAGCGGTACTCGGTCGCCACGTCCTGCGCGCCGCCCTGCGCGCACGGCAGCCGTACGACCTTGTCCGCGCCGAGGCGGAAGAGGGCGTTGACCGTGCCGTGGGAGTCGACCGGCTCCACCGGAAGGTCCGCCCACCGCGGAAACTGCGCCGCGATCAGACGGCGTACGAGCGGGACGTCAGGCACCATGCCGCGATCGAAGCCGGTTCCGCGCCCGGCCGCAACAGCATTCCTCCGTACCGTCGGCCGCCCTCCGCGTCCGAGCCGTACGTCCACGTGTACGCGTACTCCGCCGTACGGAGAGCCGGTCGGCGGAAGGCCGGCCGCCCCGTCGGACCGCGCCCGGCTCCCCACGGGGCGGAGCCCCCAGCACCACACCGAGTACCGGACATTCACGGGCACTTCACTCGGGAGTCAGCCGCACACCCACCGGGGCTGGTGCGCGGTGCCTAGCGTTCTTGGGTACAGACCGGTTACCAGGTCGTTATCCCGGCCCAGCGAGCAGGGGACACCAAACCGGCCCCCCGAGGGCGCTCGAAGGACCCAGAAGGCCCCGACCGCCCCGAGGGAACCCCGAGAACCAGAAGCCCCAGAGAGCAGGCAGGCACCCCCGTGAGATTCGCTCCCCTCGTGATCGCCGCGACCTCCGTCGCGCTCGTCTCCCCCGTCGTCGCCCAGGCCGCCCCGGCCCCGTCGCCCGCGCAGGGCCCGGCCCAGGCCCACTCCCACAAGCCCGGCCACGGCACCCCCGCCGCTCCGGGCGTCAGCGTGCCCGGCGGGCGCTACGAGCACGCGGTCTCGCTGAAGTTCAAGGCCGAGCGCGGAGTCACCGTCCGCTACACGCTCGACGGGACGACACCGACCCGCGACAGCCGTGCCTTCCATTCCGGCCGGCCGCTGCGGATCACGAAGGACACCAACGTCACCGCGGTCGCGTTCCGCGGCAACAAGGCCAGCGTCCCGGTGTCGTACGGCTACCTGATCAAGACCCGCGAGAAGCCGATCGCCAAGTTCGTCGTCATGTCCGACGTGCACATCGGCAGCCACGCGACGGCGGACAAGAAGTACGAGAGCTTCTTCGACACCATCGGGTCGATCTTCCCGAAGCCCGACGCGATCCTGTCCAACGGCGACATGATCAACGACAACGGCGACGGCAAGGGCCCCGACCACAAGATCGTCTCCGAGGTCTTCCGGTCCAACCTCGCCCGCAAGGGCATGACCGACACCCAGCTGCTGATCTCCAACGGCAACCATGACGCGAGCCTCGCCGCGATCCGGGCCGGTTACCCCAAGGCCTGGTTCCCGGACTCGGGCGGCGGCTACTACGAGTCCACGGTCAAGGGCCTGCCGGTCCTCACCGTCAACACGGAGACGTACGACTCCAGCGCCGCCCAGCGCACCTGGCTCAAGGCGCGGCTCGCCGCGATCACCGCCAACCCCGCCAACGCGGGCAAGCCCGTCTTCATCCAGGGCCACCGGCCCACCACCGGCACCACGATGGACGGCCAGCAGGCCTCCAACCCGCGGCTCGCCGAGGACCTGAGCGCGTTCCCGCAGGCCGTCCTCTTCTCCGGCCACTCGCACCTCAACATCAACGACGACCGCTCCATCCACCAGCGCGACTTCACCTCCGTCAACGACGGCTCGATGAGCTACATCGAGATCGACCACGGCTACCAGATGGTGACGGACGAGGGTCTCGCCAACCGCTTCGAGTCGCCGACCGCACAGGCGCTCTTCGTCGAGGTCTACAAGAACCGCACCGAGATGGCCCGGGTCAACATGGCCGCGGACAAGCACGACATCTACACCGGCGGCCAGTGGTCGGCGAACTGGCAGCCGCCGTACGCGAGCGCGGGCACCCTCAGCGGTGACACCTGGACGGTGCGCCTGAAGGGCTCGACGAACCAGGAGATCAAGGACAACTTCCGGTACACGGACGCCGCGCGCAACACCGTGGCGCCGAAGTTCACCACCCGTAAGCCCCTCAAGGAGGTGCACACCCCCAAGGGCGGCACGGCGGTGCGGATCGCGCAGGCCAAGGACGACCAGATGGTGCACCACTACAACGTCGACATCACCGACGCGTCCACCGGCGCCTCGGTCGTGTCCTCCAAGGTGCTGTCCGACTTCTACTTCACGCCCCGCCCGAACACGCTCGACATCCCGGTCCCGGGTGCGGTGAAGGGCGGCCGGTACGTGGCCAGGGTCGTCGCCGTGGACGCGTACGGGAACGCTTCCCCGGCCGCCTCGCTGGCCTTCCGCCGGTAGTCGCGGGGAGGCCCTGTCACCCTGTCCCCTGCTCCCCGTTCCCTGCTCCCCGTTCCCTGACGCCCGTCCCTGACCCCTGTTCCCTTCCCGGCCGTGGACGCCGGGGAGGGATGGGAGGGGACGGGGCGGGGCCGGCCAGGACGGGACCGGGCGGGACCGGGCGGGGAGCCCCGGCTTCAGCGGTTCAGCGCAACTCCTCCGGGCACGGGGTGCCGGGCTGCAACTGGTACGGCGCCGCCAGCCGGTACACACCCGGCCGCGGAGCGAGCAGCTCGGTCCACTCGTCGCCCTGCGAGTCCTCCTGCACCTGGATCAGGCAGCCGTTCGCGTTGTCGAAGGTCTTCGGGGCGTCCTCACCCCGCTCCGACCTCAACTTCGACTCCTCGGTCTCCTGCGGCCGCTCCAGCCCCTTGCCCTCCTCGTCGACCACGGCGAGCCAGCGCGAGTACGGGATCCGGATCAGTACCCGGCCCGCCGAGCGCACCCGGATGGTCAGCTCGTCCGCGCCCGCCCGTTCCACCGTCGCGGGCGGGTCGGCCATCGGCACCGGTTCCAGGACCTGGAACAGCTTCCAGTTCGCGTCGCCCCAGATCTCCTTGAGGTACGGCTGGCCCTTCTCGACGAGCGCCGCCTCCTGCACCGCACCGCTGGAGTCCGGCTTGCCCGTGGGCAGCACCACGTAGTGCACCGCCCAGCGGTCCAGCCACTCACGGTAGTTCATGGCGTTCAGGGTGTCGTCGTAGAAGAGCGGGTTGCGCTTCATGTCGGCCTGGCGGTTCCAGCCGCGGGCCAGGTTGACGTAGGGAGCGAGCGCGGACGCCTCCCGGTGGCTGCTCGCGGGCACCACCTCGACCCGGCCCCGCTCGGCCCCCGCCTCCTGGAGTTCGTTGACGAGCGGAGCCAGCTCGCGGGCCCAGGAAGCGGTCGGGGCCGTACGCACGATGTCGTCGACGCTCTTGAAGCCGATCCAGAAGTTCAGCCCGGCGAAGGCGATGACCAGCGCGTACCAGCGGCGGGTGCGGGGAGCCGTGTACGGCAGGGCGGCGAGCAGCGTCACCCCGGCGAACAGCATCGCCATGCGCGTGACGTTCGACCCGATCTGCGAGTCGACGAAGTAGGTCAGCAGCGTCCCGACGCCGTACACGGCCGCCGCCGTACGGACCGTCTTCCATTCGCGCGGTACGAGGACGAAGACGATCACCGCGAACAGGAACGGCAGCGACAGCGTCCCGACCGACATCGGCTGCGTACCGGAGAACGGGAACAGCCACGAGGACAGCGCCACCACGGCGACCGGGGCGAGGCCCAGGGCGTACGCCCCGGGGCGCCTCTTGTTGAGGAAGAGCGCGGCGGCGACCACCCCGAGGAAGAGCCCGGCGACCGGGCTGGCGGCGGTCGCGAGTGCGGCCAGGGGCGCGGCGACGGCCGCCTTGGCCCACCGCTTGTAGCGCCACTTGTACGGCCAGCAGAACACGGCGGCTGCGGCACCGACCGCGAACATCATGCCGAGCCCGAACGTCACGCGCCCGGACAGCGCGTTGCACAGATAGGCGAAGACCCCCGCGAGCGAGCAGGCCAGCGGGTTACGGACGGCCCGGACCCGGACCAGGATCATCGCGGTCAGCGCCGCCGACACCGTACCGACGACCATCATCGTCGTACGGACGCCGAGCACCGACATCAGGTAGGGCGAGACCACGCTGTACGAGACGGGGTGCATGCCCCCGTACCAGGCGAGGTTGTACGCGGTGCCGGGGTGCCGGCCGACGAACTCGGCCCAGGCGTCCTGCGCCGCGATGTCGCCGCCGCTGTTCGCGAAGAAGAAGAACCACAGCACGTGGGTGACGGCCGCCGCCGCCGTCGCGATGGTGACGGGATGCCGCAGCGTGCGCCGGAGGCGGCTGCGGCGCGTCGCGGCTCCGGACCCGGATTCGGCGCTGCGGTCGTCGGGGGCGGATTCGCCGCCGCCGTCGTCGTCGGGAGCGGTTTCGGTGGTGGTCGCGGGCTCGGACTCGGGCACGGTCGCGGGCCCGGGGCCGGTCACGGGCTCAGGGGCAGTCACGGGCTCGGGGCCTGTCACGGGTCCAGGGCCGGTCACGGGCTCAGGAGCGCCTTCGATCACGCCGCCGGAGGCACGGGGAGCGGGCAGCCGGACGCGGGCGGGTGAGCTCTCGCCGCTCCCGCCGTCCCCGCTGCTCCCCGCGTCGTTGTCAGTGATGCTGTCCGCCTCGCGGCCGGGTTTCGGCTCCGCGGTGGTCACTACGGCTCTCCCCGTCGTCCGCCGGCCCCGTACCTTCCATGGACGCTGTCCCGGCGTCCCAAGTTGCCCGGGGACGCTAACACGTGCGCGGCCGGGCGGGGGGGGGGGGGGTGGGGCCCCCCCCCCCCCCCCCCCCCGGGGGGGGGGCGGGCGCCCCTACGGGCCAGCGAATAGACCCACGCGGCCGGGGGGCGCGCGCGCAGGGGGGCGGCGCGCGCCAAAAA